>NZ_JBVIJC010000009.1:0-93207 GCF_055581605.1 Streptomyces sp. NPDC031418 | reverse complement strand
ACGCCACCGTCCACTTCCTCAAGCTGTGGGGACCACCGGGAGGGCCCCCCCCAGGGGAGGGTCCCCGTGGGGTGTTTTTCGGGTTCGTTTCCCTTCCGCGTGGCGGCATTTCGGTCCCCCCGCGCAGGCGTTTCCGCACGCCTTGACACTGCCTCCTATCTGACGGACAGTCAGAAACCTGTCGAGCGAGGGCGGGAGGCGCACGATGGCGGTACCGGAGGGGGCGGCCGGAGAAGAGCTGACGGCACGGCTCAGGGCGTACGAGGGGCGGCCCGCCGCCGTCGCCGGGACGGGCAAGGATCCGGTCAACGCGGCGATGATCCGGCACTGGTGCGAGGCGATGGGCGACACCAACCCCGCCTACCGGGGCCCGGACGCCATCGCGCCGCCCACCATGCTCCAGGCCTGGACGATGGGCGGCCTGTCCGGACACCAGGGCCGCAGCGGCGCCTACGACGAACTCCTCGGCCTGCTCGACGGGCTGGGCTGCACCTCCGTCGTCGCCACCGACTGCGAGCAGGAGTATCTGCGGCCGCTGCGCCCCGGCGACGAGGTCTCCTTCGACGCGGTGATCGAGTCGGTCTCGGCCCGCAAGACGACCAGCCTGGGCGCCGGCCACTTCGTCACCACCCGCATGGACATCCGCTCCGGCGGCGAGCCGGTCGGCACGCACCGCTTCCGCATCCTCAAGTACGCCCCGGCCCGCCGCCCCGAGCCCCGGCCCCGGCGCCCCCGGCCCGTGGTCAACCGGGACAACGCCGGCTTCTGGCAGGGCGTGGCCGAACACCGGCTCCTCATCCAGCGCTGCACCGGCTGCGGCACCCTGCGCCACCCCTGGCTGCCGGGCTGCAACGCCTGCGGCGGCCCGGACTGGGACACGGTCGAGGCGGCCGGCGCGGGAACGGTCCACTCGTACGTGGTCATGCACCACCCGCCCTTCCCGGCCTTCGACCCGCCGTACGCCGTCGGGCTGATCGAACTCGCCGAAGGGGTGCGGATGGTGGCCGGCGTGGTCGGGGTGCCGTACGACAAGGTGCGCATCGGGCTCCCGGTGCGGCTGGAGTTCCAGGTGTGCGACGAGGAGCTGACGCTGCCGGTGTTCCGGGTGGTGGAAGCGGCATGAGGGCCTGTGAGCAGTTGCCCCCGCTGGAGATCCCGGTCACCCGCACGCTGATCGTGGCCGGCGCGATCGCCTCCCGGGACTACCAGGACGTCCACCACGACCCGGAGCTGGCCCGGCAGAAGGGCGCCCCGGACGTCTTCATGAACATCCTCACCACGAACGGCCTGGTCGGCCGGTACATCACCGACCACTTCGGTCCTACGGCGGTGCTCCGCAAGGTCGCCATCCGGCTCGGGGCGCCGAACTACCCGGGCGACCGCCTGGTGCTCACCGGCACCGTCGTGGCGGTGGCCGGCGACACCGCCACGGTCCGCGTCACCGGCGCCAACGGCCTCGGCACGCATGTCACGGGGACGGTGCAGGTCACGGTCCCGGAGCAGCACTCGGGCGCTCCCTTTGAAGCCGCGGTCCCGGAGGAACACTCGGGCGCCCCCTTTGAAGCCGCGGTCCCGGAGCGGCACCCGGGCGGCACCTCAAGGCCCGGCGACTTCGAAACCGCCGACCCGGAGGCCGCCCCATGAGTCTGCGCGCACGCGACACCCTCGGCGGGCGGGCCGCGGTCGTCGGGATCGGAGCCACCGAGTTCTCCAAGGACTCCGGACGCAGCGAGCTGCGGCTCGCGGTGGAGGCGGTGCGGGCCGCGCTGGACGACGCGGGGCTCACACCCGCGGACGTGGACGGCCTGGTCACCTTCACGATGGACACCAGCCCGGAGATCACCGTGGCGCAGGCCTGCGGGATGGGGGAGCTGTCCTTCTTCTCCCGGGTGCACTACGGCGGCGGCGCGGCCTGCGCGACCGTGCAGCAGGCGGCGCTCGCCGTGGCGACCGGGCTGGCCGAGGTGGTGGTCTGCTACCGGGCCTTCAACGAGCGCTCGGGACGAAGGTTCGGCGCGGGCGTACAGCACCGGGAGCCGTCGGCGGAGGGCGCCGCGCTCGGCTGGATGCTGCCGTTCGGGCTGCTCACCCCGGCCTCCTGGGTGGCGATGGCGGCGCAGCGCTATCTGCACGTGCACGGGCTGACACCGGAGGCGTTCGGGCAGGTGGCCGTGGTGGGCCGGCGGTACGCGGCGACCAATCCGGCCGCGTACTTCCACGGCCGCCCGATCACCCTCGCCGAACACGCGGCCTCCCGCTGGATCGTGGAACCGCTGCGGCTGCTGGACTGCTGCCAGGAGACCGACGGCGGCCAGGCCCTCGTCGTCACCTCGCTGGAGCGGGCCCGGGACCTGCCGCGGCCGCCGGCCGTGATCGCGGCGGCCGCCCAGGGCGCGGGCCGGGCGCAGGAGCAGATGACGAGCTTCTCCCGGGCCGACCTGACCGGTCTGCCGGAGATGGGCGCGGTCGCCCGCCAGCTGTGGCGCACCTCGGGGCTCGGCCCGGCCGACATCGACGTGGGGATCCTGTACGACCACTTCACCCCCTTCGTGCTGATGCAGCTGGAGGAGTTCGGGTTCTGCGGGAAGGGCGAGGCGGCGGACTTCGTGGCCGCGGGGCGGCTGCCGCTGAACACGCACGGGGGCCAGCTCGGGGAGGCGTATCTGCACGGGATGAACGGCATCGCGGAGGCGGTGCGCCAGCTGCGGGGCACCGCCGTGAACCAGATCCCGGGTGCCGCCCGGACCCTGGTGACGGCCGGCACGGGCGTGCCGACCTCGGGGCTGGTCCTGACGGCGGACGGCTGAGGTCAGCGGCTCGCCGGGACTCAGGTGCCGGGGCCGGGGCGGCGCCGGACCCGTGCGATCTCAGGGTCGAACCCGTAGAAGGACTCCTCCTTCGGTCCACCTTCAGGAGGTGGGGGCAGCCCTACCCCTACAACCTGAGTCGGACTCGTCTTCGGGACCTGCGGGCGATCCGCGGGCCGGGTGCCCGCTCCTAGCGTGGAGCCATGACCACACCCGTCTGCACCAGCGCCTCGGCCGCCGCCGCACCAGCGCGGCAGACCCCGTATCCGTCGTTCGCGTCGTACGTGCGGGCGCGGCAGCCGGTCCTGCTGCGCACCGCGCGCTCGCTGACCGCCAACCCCCTCGATGCCGAGGACCTGTTGCAGACCGCGCTCGCCAAGACCTATCTGGCCTGGGAGCGGATAGAGGACCAGCGGGCGCTGGACGGCTATGTGCGCCGGGCGCTGCTGAACACCCGGACCTCGCAGTGGCGCAAGCGCCGGGTGGACGAGTTCGCCTGCGACGAGCTGCCCGAGCCGGAGCCGGTGCCGGGCGGGGACGACCCGGCGGAGCGGCAGGCGCTGCACGACGCCATGTGGCGGGCGATCACCAAGCTGCCGGCCCGGCAGCGGGCGATGGTCGTCCTGCGGTACTACGAGGATCTCAGCGAGGCCCAGACCGCCGAGGTCCTCGGGGTCTCCGTGGGCACGGTGAAGTCGGCGGTGTCGCGGGCGCTCGGCAAGCTCCGTGAGGACCCGGAGCTGGTGCTCGTCCGCTGACCGGAAATGCGCCCCGGGGTCACGGATTTTCCACCCCGTGACCTGCGCCCTAGTGACATACCGAATGGTATGTGCGCAGAATCAGGCCATCCCTACGACCGTGTAGGCATCCACTACCGCGTAGGCAACGCCGCCCCGGGAGGACCGCCGTGCTGAGCACCATGCAGGACGTACCACTGACCGTCACCCGCATCCTGGAGCACGGGATGACGGCGCACGGCCGGTCCCGGATCATCACCTGGACCGGAGAGGCCGAGCCGCAGCGGCGCAGCTTCGCCGAGGCGGGCGCCCGCGCGGTGCAGCTGGCGAACGCCCTCCGGGACGAGCTGGGGGTGCGCGGCGACGACCGGGTGGCCACGCTGATGTGGAACAACGCCGAGCATGTGGAGGCGTACTTCGCGGTGCCGTCCATGGGCGCGGTGCTGCACACCCTCAACCTGCGGCTGCCCGCCGACCAGCTGGTGTGGATCGTCAACCACGCGGCCGACAAGGTCGTCATCGTCAACGGCTCGCTGGTCCCGCTGCTCGCGCCGCTGCTGCCGAAGCTGCCGACGGTCGAGCACATCGTCGTCTCCGGCCCCGGCGACCGCACCCCGCTGCACGGCTCGCACGCGCGCGTGCACGACTACGAAGAGCTGATCGCGGACCGGCCGACCAGCTACGACTGGCCGGAGCTGGACGAACGCCAGGCCGCCGCCATGTGCTACACCTCCGGCACCACCGGCGACCCCAAGGGCGTGGTCTACAGCCACCGTTCGATCTATCTGCACTCCATGCAGGTCAACATGGCGCAGTCGATGGGGCTGACCGACCGGGACACCTCGCTGGTCGTCGTCCCCCAGTTCCACGTCAACGCCTGGGGCCTGCCGCACGCCACCTTCATGGCCGGTGTGAGCATGCTGATGCCGGATCGTTTCCTCCAGTCCGGCCCGCTCGCCGAGATGATCGAGCGGGAGCGGCCGACCCACGCGGCCGCCGTCCCGACCATCTGGCAGGGTCTGCTCGCCGAGCTGACGGACCGGCCCCGGGACATCTCCTCCCTCATCCAGGTCACCATCGGCGGCGCGGCCTGTCCGCCCGCCCTGATGGCCGCCTTCGACCGGCTCGGCATGCGGCTCTGCCAGGCCTGGGGGATGACCGAGACGTCCCCGCTGGGCACGGTGGCCCGCCCGCCGGCCCACGCGGTCGGCCCCGAGGAGGAGTTCGCCTACCGGATCACCCAGGGCCGGTTCCCCGCCGGCGTCGAGGCCCGCCTCACCGGCCCCGACGGCGAGCGGCTGCCCTGGGACGGCGAGTCGGCGGGCGAGCTGGAGGTCCGCGGCCCGTGGATCGCCGCCGCCTACTACAACGGCCCCGACGCCGAACCGCTGCGCCCCGACGACAAGTTCAGCGCGGACGGCTGGCTGAAGACCGGTGACGTCGGCACCATCTCCCCCGACGGCTTCCTCACCCTCACCGACCGCGCCAAGGACGTCATCAAGTCCGGCGGCGAGTGGATCTCCTCGGTGGAGCTGGAGAACGCGCTGATGGCCCACCCGGATGTCGCCGAGGCCGCGGTGGTCGCCGTACCCGACGACAAGTGGGGCGAGCGGCCCCTGGCCACGGTCGTCCTCAAGCAGGGCGCACAGACCGACTTCGCAGCCCTGCGCGCCTTCCTCCTGGAAGAGGCCCACATCGCCAAGTGGCAACTGCCCGAGCGCTGGACGGTGATCGAGTCGGTCCCGAAGACGAGCGTGGGCAAGTTCGACAAGAAGGTGCTCCGCAGGCGGTACGCGGAGGGCGACCTGGACATCACGACGCTGTGACGCGTGGGGCGCCTTGGCGGGGGCGTGGGGGCCCGGTGGGGTGCCTTGGCCGTTGACCGGTCGGGGGGCGGCGGTGACTTGGGCTGTGGCTTGGGCTTGGGCCGGTCGGGCATGCCTACCCCGCTGCGACCTCGTGCCCTGGAGCAGCGCGGCCCCTGCCGAACCCCGGGGCGGGGTTACGACGCCTTCGCCGGGCTCCCGGTTCGGCGTGTCACCGTCGTGGCCCAGCCCAGGGTCAGCCATATCGCCGCCACCGCGCAGACTCCGGTCCAGCCCCAGTGGCCGTAGGCCGGGCCGGCCAGGGCGGAGGCGAGGGCGCCGCCGGCGAAACTCGCCACCACGTACGCGGTGTTGGCGGTGGCCGGCGCGGAGGTGGTGGTCAGGGCGAGGGTCTGGTTGGCGACGTGCGCGGCGACCAGCGCGGCGTGGATCGCGACCGCCCCGACCACGAGCGCGGCGAGCGCGTGCCCGCCGAGCCAGAACAGCGGGACGCAGACGGCGGCGAGGAGGTAGGCCGAGCGGACCACCTTGGCGGCGCCGAAACGGTCCACGAGTCCGCCCGCGAGCGGTGCCACCGCGCTCGCCGAGAGCCCGAACAGGCCGAACAGTCCGGCCACCGCGGTCGACAGGCCGTACCGGGGTCCGGTCAGCAGCAGCGCCAGCGAGGTCCACAGGGCGCTCCAGGCGCCGTACATCCCGGCCTGCCGCACGCAGGCCCGCCACAGGTCGGGCGAGCGGCGGACCATCCCGGGCAGCGCGCCGAGCCCGGCGAACAGCGGGCCGGTGCGGCGGGGCCGGTCCTCGCGCGGCAGCGCCCGGGCGGTGGCCAGGCCCAGCAGGGCGGTCAGCACGGCCGCCCCGGCGAAGACGACCCGCCAGCCGTACGCCTGCCCGATCAGACCGCCGAGCACCCGGGCCGCCACGATCCCGGTGAACAGTCCGGCGATGACGGCGGCGACATGGCGGGCCCGCCGGTCGGCGGGGGCCCGGGCGGCGACCAGGGGCACGAGCAGCTGCGGTACGACGGTGGCGGCGGAGGCCACCAGGACGGCGGCCGCGAGCGCGGTGGTCCCGGTCGCCGCGGCGGCGGCCGCCAGCGCGGCGGCGGCGACCAGCGACAGGACGCCGACCAGCCGGCGCCGGTCGACGCTGTCGCCGAGCGGGGCGAAGAAGAGCAGTCCGGCCGCGTACCCGAACTGGGCGACCGAGGCGATCCAGGCCACGCCGGACGGGGTGGCCCCGAAGCCGTGGGCGATCAGCGGGAGCAGGGGTGCCGCGAGGTAGATGTTGGCGGCGGTGACGGCGGTGCAGACGGCGATGAGAAGGAGGAGGGCGGTGCCCGGGGCGGGCCGCCGCTTCCGGGCGGAGCCGAGCGCGGGCTCCCGGTGGGCGGTAGGGGTGGCTGCTGACGGCATGAGGGACGGCATCTCCTCGCTGAGCCTCAACTAACTGGTTGGTTGGAACGCCCAACAGCCTGCACCCCGGACGCATTCCCCGTCAACCAAATAGTTGGTTACAAGCGGTACCCTGACCTCATGGCAGCAGTCAGGGACCCAGAGGCCACCAAGGCCCGCATCTTCGCCGCGGCGGTCGACGAGTTCGCCCGGCACGGCATCGCGGGCGCCCGCATCGACCGCATCGCCGCCGCGGCCAAGGCCAACAAGCAGCTGATCTACGCCTACTTCGGCAACAAGGCGGAGCTGTTCACCCATGTCCTCAGCAGGTGCATGACCGACTTGGCCGCCGCCGTCCCCGTCGACCCCGACGACATCGACGCCTGGGTCGACCACCTCCTCGACTACCACGCCGCCCACCCCGAGCTGCTCCGCCTGCTCTTCTGGGAGGGCCTCGAGTACGGCACCGCCGAGCTGCCCGACGAACCGGCCCGCCAGGAGCACTACGCCCGCAAGGTCGCCGCCTTCGCCGACGGCCAGGCCCGCGGTGTGATCACCGACGCCATCCCGCCCGGCGACCTGCTGCTCCTGCTGACCGGGCTGACCAACTGGATGGCCGTGGTCCCGCAGATGCGGCGCATCCTCACGGGAACGCAGGACACCGACCGCGACCGCCTGCGCGCCTCCATCAAGGAGGCGGCCCGCAGGCTGGTCGCACGCTAGCCGGACCGCCCAGGCGTCAGTTGGTGCCGATCCGGGCCAGCAGGTCCACGATCCGGGCCTGCACCTCGGTGCTCGTGGACCGCTCCGCCAGGAACAGCACCGTCTCGCCCGAGGCCAGCCGGGGCAGCTCGGCCGGGTCGACGGCGGCCGTGTAGACGACCAGCGGGGTGTGGTTGAGCTGCCCGTTCGCGCGCAGCCAGTCCACGATCCCGGCCCGCCGGCGGTGCACCTGCATCAGGTCCATCACCACCAGGTTCGGCCGGAACTGCCCGGCGAGCGTCACCGCGTCGGTGTCCGTGGCCGCCCGCGCCACCTGCATCCCGCGCCGCTCCAGCGTCGCGGTCAGCGCCAGCGCGATCTCCGCGTGCTCCTCGATGAGCAGCACCCGCGGCGGATGCTGCTCGCTGTCCCGCGGCGCCAGCGCCTTCAGCAGTACGGCGGGATCGGCGCCGTACGCCGCCTCGCGCGTCGCCTGCCCGAGCCCGGCCGTGACCAGCACCGGCACCTCGGCGGCCACCGCGGCCTGGCGCAGCGACTGGAGCGCCGTACGGGTGATCGGTCCGGTCAGCGGGTCCACGAACAGCGCGGCCGGGAACGCCGCGATCTGCGCGTCGACCTCCTCGCGCGAGTGCACGACGACGGGACGGTAGCCGCGGTCGCTGAGCGCCTGCTGGGTCGTCACGTCCGGCGCGGGCCACACCAGCAGCCGGCGCGGGTTGTCGAGCGGCTCCGGCGGCAGTTCGTCGTCCAGCGGCTGCGGCCGCGGGGTGTCCGCCACCTCGACCGCGCCGCCCGGCCCGTCGAGCGGCTCCGGCCCCTCGGCGGCGTCGGCGTCCGGAGCGCCTATGGCGTACGACCGTCCGGCACCCTCGGTGCCGGGGGCGAGCCGGGACTGTCCGGGCAGCGACGGCTGCGGCACGGGCGGCTGTCCGGCGAGCGGGGACTGCGGCAGGGCCGGCTGGCCCCCTGGCGCGGGCTGCGCGGGCGCCGGGTGGGCCGACGGGACCGGCCGGCCGGCCTGCTGCGGCTGGGCCGCCTCCGCTCCGGACTGGGGCTGGGGCTGGGTCTCCGGGCGGGTGGCCGGGTCCGGCGGCGTGCCCAGCTTGCGGCGGCGGCCGGAACCGCCCGGCGCGTGCGGGGGCGGGGTCGCCGTCGGCTGCTGGACCTGCGCGACCTGCCGTGCGAACGGCACGCCCTGGCCGAGGGTGCGGACACTGATGGCCCGCCCCTGGGTCGAGTTCGGGTCCAGGGCGGCCGGTGCGGCGGCTCCGGCCGCGGCTCCCGCCCGGGCCGCCTCCGCCGCCTTCGCCGCCTCGGCGGGCAGCGGCTGCGCGGCGCGCTGCGGTCCGGCACCCGGCTGTTCCGCCGGGAGCGGCGCCACGGGCGCACCGGCCCCGGAGGTGTCACCGGTGCCGGGCCACTGCTGCGGTACGGCGGCCGGTGCGGCGGGTGCCACGGGTACGGCAGGAGCGGCGGCCTCGGAGGGCAGCGGCTGGGCGGATACGGGGGCCACCGGGGTACCGGCGGCGGGCGTACCGGCCCCGGCCGGGGTGGCTTGCTGCGGCTGCTCGGCAGGGGGCGCCGCGGCCGGCACGGCCTCCACGGCGGCGGGTCCACCGGCGACCGCCGGGACACCCTGGGCGGGCGTCGGCGTCGGAAGGCCCTGGGCCGGAGCCGAAACCCCCTGGCCGGGCGCCGCTACCGGAGGCACGGGCGTGCCGGGGGCCGGTACGGGCGTGCCGGGGGCCGGGGTGGTCTGCTCGACGGGGGTGCCCTGCGCGGGGACGACCGGGTGCGGTCCGGCCGCACCGGGCACGGGAACGGTCGTACCGGGTGCGGGAGTGGCCGTACCGGGCGTGGGGACGGCCGTACCGGCAGCCGTGCCCGCGGCAGCCGCGGCCTCGGCACCCACCGGGGCGACGGGCTGGGCGACCGGCGGCACCACAGGCTGCACGACCGGCTGCACGACCGACTGGCCGACAGGACCGGCCTGGACGGGGATGCCCGCGGCACCCGGAACCGGAGCCGTACCCGGAGCCGTACCCGGAGCCGTACCCGGAGTCGGAACCGTGGCCGGAGCCGGCTGCGCTGCGGACCCGGGGTCCACGTCCGTCGGCTGGCCCATGGCCCGGCGGCGCCGGCCGGTCGGCGCGTCGGCCGGATGCGGCTGCGGCGGGGTGTGGTCGGCGGACTGGTCGAGCGGTACGGCGTCATGGCGGCCGTCGGCCTCCGGGACGTGCTCCACGGCCAGCGGCAGCTGAGCGGGCATCTGCACCTGACCGGGCAACGCGCCCGGCACGGCACCCGGAGCCCCAGGCGTATCCGCAGGGGCGTCCACGGCGTCCGGGGCCGCCGGGGCCCGGTCGGCCTCGGCCGGGGGCAGGGCGAAGACCGTACGGCCGCCGCCCGCCTCCTGCGCCGCCGCACGCTCCGCCGCCGCGGCCAGCGCACGCCGGCGCCGCCCGGTCGGCTGACCCTCGTCCGCCGCCTGATCGGCACCCGGCACCGGGTCCGCGCCCGGAGCCTGGGCCGGTACGGGCGCGGCCGCGGGGAGCGCGGGCGGCAGGGCGGCCTGCGGGGCGTCGGAGTCCCGGCGGGCGCGTCGGCCCGAGGGCACCGGCACGCCCTGCGGCGGCACGGTGCCGCCGAGTCCGGTGTTGGAGGCGGCCGCCCCCGCGGCATGCTCGGCCGCGGTGACCACGGCACCCGCCGTCACACCCTGGCCGGTACCGGCAGCGAGCTCGGCGGGCCGTCCCCGGCGCCGCCCGGTCCCGCCGGACGCGCCGTCCGCGCTCTCCACCGCCTCGACGGACACGCTGCCCGTCTCCTCGGCGGGCGCGCCCGCACGCCGGCGGCGGCGCCCGGTCGGCAGGGACGCCTCGCCCTCACCGGCCTCGCCCGCGCCGGGCACGTCACTCTCCAGGAAGGCATCGGTGGAGGCCCGCCGGGCCCGCCGCCGCCCGCCGGTGGAACCCTGCTCGCCGGCCCCGGCGTCCTCGCCCGGCGCCTCCGCTGTGTTCGGGGTCCCCGGGCCGCCGACGGCCCCGGCCCCGCCGCCCAGCGGCACCTCCAGGACGTACGCGCTGCCGCTCATGCCCGGCACCTCGTGCGTCTGGAGCACGCCACCGTGGGCGCGCACGATCCCGCGCACGATCGGCTCGTGCACCGGATCGCCACCGGCGTACGGCCCGCGCACCTCGATCCGCGCGACCTCACCGCGCTGCGCGGCGGCGACCACGACCGTGTTGTCCAGGTAACCGCCCGCCGAGACGGGCGTGTTGCCGGTGGCGTCGACGCCCGCGACGTCCGCCACCAGATGGGCGAGCGCGGTGGCGAGCCGCAGCGGGTCGACCTCGGCCTCGATGGGCGGCGCGTGCACGGCGAACTGCACCCGCCCGGGCCCGACCAGCTCCACCGCCCCGTCCACACCGGCGGCGACGACGGCGTCCAGCATCACCTTCGTCCGGGTGATGTCCTCGCCGCCCGCGTCCAGCCGCTGGTACCCGAGGACGTTGTCGATGAGCGTGGTGATCCGCGAGTAGCCGGCGCAGAGGTGGTGCAGCACCTGGTTGGCCTCGGGCCACAGCTGCCCGGCGTCGTCCGCGGCCAGCGCGGACAGCTCGCGCCGCAGTTCGTCGAGGGGGCCGCGCAGCGACTGCCCGAGCAGGGTCGCCAGCTGCTCGTACCGCCCGGCGAGCGCCTCGTACCGGTCCTTCTCCCGCTCGGCGAGCGAGGCGTACCGCTCCTCGCCGGCGGTCAGCTCCTCCGCGTGCTTCTCGCGCAGTTCCGCCAGCTCGGAGACGTGCTGCTGGCGCAGTGCGGTCAGATCGGAGGCGTGCTTCTCGGCGAGCTGCTCCAGCTCCTCGGCGTGCGCCTTCTCCAGCGCCTCCTTCTCCTCGACGAGGGCGTCGTACGGCCGCCGGTCGGTGAAGGTCATGACGGCGCCGACGAGCTGGTCCCCGTCCCGCACCGGCGCGGTGGTCAGATCGACGGAGACCTTCTCGTCCCCCTTGGACCACAGCACCTGCCCGCGCACCCGGTGCTTGCGCCCGGAGCGCAGGGTGTCGGCGAGCGGCGACTCCTCGTACGGGAAGGGGGATCCGTCGGGGCGGGAGTGCAGCACCAGCGTGTGCAGCTCCTTGCCGCCCAGCTCCCCGGCCCGGTACCCCAGTATCTGGGCGGCGGCCGGGTTGACGAGCACGATCCGCCCGTCGGTGTCGGTGCCCACGACGCCTTCCGCCGCGGCCCGCAGGATCATCTCGGTCTGCCGCTGCGACCGGGCCAGCTCGGCCTCGGTGTCGACGGTGCCGGACAGATCGCGTACGACGATCATCAGCAGCTCGTCGCCGGTGTAGCCGTAACCGTCGTACGCCTGCTGGCCGTTCTCCAGGTTCGCGCTGGTGACCTCGACCGGGAACTCGGTCCCGTCGGTGCGCCGCGCGACCATCCGCGTCGGCTTGGTCCGCCCGCGCGGGTCCATGTGGTCGGGCCGTCGCATCGAACCGGGGATCAGCCGGGAGTCGAACTGCGGCAGCAGATCGAGCAGCCCGCGCCCGACGAGCGCGGTGCCCGGCGCCTCGAAGGCCTCCAGCGCGATGGTGTTCGCGTTGACGACGGTGCCGTTGGCGTTGACCAGGACCAACGCGTCGGGCAGCGCGTCGAGTATGGCTGCGAGGCGAGCAGCGCCTCGGGATGGCCTGCTGCTCACGAGACGCTTCCCTCCTGTTACCGCACCTTGCCGACCGCTCCGGCCATCTTGCCAACCGGCCCGCGACGTGTCACGCGAGGGAGTCTAAGGGCACGCGTTGCGCTCGTGGCGCCGGATGAGAGGGACGTCCCACGGGGAAGTGAAGGCGAACGCGTGACCGTACGCCCCGGCTCCCCGAGACCTTCGCCGGACCTTTACGCGGCCGGTACCTCGGCGCCGTCCGCCCGGGGCAGCAGCGGCACCATCCGGTCCCACCGTCCGGCCTCGCATCCGTTGCCCCGGTCGTAGACGGCGTCGACCGGGCGGCCGGCCCAGGTGCCGGTGACATGGGCGGTGGCCGGGCCGCCGTAGAGCATGGTGCAGGTGCTGCCGGGGGCCACCGGCGCGAAGGGGTCACGCCCCCACCGGGTGTTCTCGTCCAGCACCCGGCAGGCCCCGGCCGGGTCCGGGTGGCGGCCGGCGCTCGGATGGCAGGACAGCTCGTACGTCCCGTCCCGCCCGGCCCCGGCGTGCCGGACGACGAGGGTCAGCCGGTCCCCGGCGCGCTCCGGGCCGCCCCGGTCCTCGGGCCGCACGGGCGGCGGCACGGCAGCGGCGGCGGGTACGGCGGTGAGGGCGAGCTGGGCGAGGGTGGCCGACGGGACCAGGGAGACGAGGGAAGCGAGCGAGACGGCGGCGGCGAAGGGGGACGCGAGGGAACGCCGCCCGCGACCGGACAGGACGGAAACCATGCCCTGCCCAACGCCCCCACCCCCCGAACGTTGCGCCTCTCCCCACCCCTGGGCCGTTCTCCGCCGCACCGTCGGCAAAGCCCTTTGCTCTGTGCCCCGCCTGCCTAGTACCGTAGGGGGCGATTGGTGACACCGCACTCGACTGTGTCATCATCTGCACGCACCACTCTCGCGCTCGCGTGAGCGGTTGTGCTGGAGGCGTCGCCTAGTCCGGTCTATGGCGCCGCACTGCTAATGCGGTTTGGGCCTTAAAGCCCATCGAGGGTTCAAATCCCTCCGCCTCCGCACCGATCCCGAAGCCCCGGTCCCCAGGACCGGGGCTTCGGCGTTTCCGCCCCACCGGCCTCCATGGGGCCTCCAGGCACGTTTCCGCAGGTCACAAGGGGTGTGCCGATCGGATTTCACATGTCGGCGGCAGTCATGTAATGTTCTTCCTGTCGCCGGGACGGGCCGAAAGGCCGGGAAACGGAGACAAGAACAAAAGAACAAGCACTCGTAGCTTAACGGATAGAGCATCTGACTACGGATCAGAAGGTTGCAGGTTCGAATCCTGCCGAGTGCACACAGACAAGAGGCCCCGGAGAGATCCGGGGCCTCTTGCGTTTCAGGGGCGTACCGCAGCGAAGTACGGCAACGGGCTCTGCATCAGCCGACCAGCGCAGCCCCGGCAGCTCACCCCGACGCAGGCCGACGCGGGCCGCCGGCCCCTCCCCTCTCGGTCCTGCATCTTTCGGGTGAAAGGCAATTTGAGCTGCAAAAGGTGCGGGGTCTAGCGTGCGCGCACGAGCGCCGTCTTCCTCCCCTCGCACCCTGGAAGGAACAGCCCACCGTGATCCAACCGGGTACCGTTCACCTGCCCGCAGGGCTGGCCGTTCTCCTGGCGGTCATCGCCGGTGAGCGTCTGCTGGAACTCGTGGTGGCCCATCGGCACGCGCGCTGGGCCACGGCTCGTGGAGGCACGGAGTACGGCCGCGGCCACTATCCCGTGATGGTCGTCCTTCACGTCGGGCTCCTCCTCGGCACCCTCGCCGAAGCAGTGCTGGGGCACCACGCGTTCGTTCCCGCCCTGGGCTGGCCGGCCCTGAGCGCGGTCATCGTGGCGAACCTCGGGCGCTGGTGGTGCATCCGTTCCCTCGGCCCTCAGTGGAACACCCGCGTCATCATCGTCCCGAACCTGGCCTTGGTCAGCAGGGGCCCCTACCGCTGGATGCGCCACCCCAACTACGTCTTCGTGATCATGGAAGGCCTGGCGTTGCCGCTGGTCTACGGCGCCTGGCTGACAGCCCTCCTGTTCACGGCCGCCAACGCGGCACTGCTGACGGTGCGCCTGAGGGTGGAGAACGAAGCGCTGCAACTGGCCGCGTAGGGCTCCTTCGCCCCGCTCTGCGGGTTGGTCATGCACCGTTAAAAAAATTGTTCTATCCCGTACAACTGTTCCCAGGGGTCGCGGGTCTTCGCAGGTGAGTCAAGAGACTCATCAGACCTCGGGCTCACCAGTGCCCCCCACTGCTGGTGGCCCTCTGTCCTTTTGGGGAAGACAGATGCGCATTCGTGCCAGCGTGGCCGCCGCGACGGTTTCCGGCGCCGTGGCACTCACCGCCCTCGTCGCTCCGGCCGCTCAGGCGGCGGACGGCCCGGCCGGTGTCGCCGCCAAGATGTCGGGCGTGACGATGTCGCCGGCGGACGAGAGCCAGGGCGACACGACGATCACCAAGGTGACCGTCAACGGCAACAAGGACGTCGTCGTCGGCGTCAGCAAGAAGTCCTTCACCATCTACGTGACGGCGACCGACCCGTCCGGCATCTACAGCGCCGGCGCCTTCCTGTGGCACGGCACCAGCCTCGACAAGGACAACCCGGACGTCGACGGGGTGCTCGGCACCGACGACGACGCCACCTGCGACAACTGGAGCGCCACCTCCGCCACCTGCAAGATCACCATCACGGCCACGTCGGACGACCTGTACGACAGCATCCTGGCCGGCAAGTGGAACGTCGCCGCCTGGGCGGTCGGCAATGACGCCGACTACATCCAGACGGAGGTCTACAAGAACCACTGGGTGAAGCGCGCCGCCAGCTTCAGCGGCTTCAACGCCGGTCCCGAGCCGGTCGCCAAGGGCAAGGCCGTCACGCTCACGGGCACCCTGAAGCGCGCGAGCTGGACCAACCTGAAGTACTACGGCTACGGCAGCCAGTCCGTGGACGTGCAGTTCAAGAAGTCCGGCGCCAGCACCTACAGCACCGTGAAGACGATCAAGGCGTCGTCGAGCGGCTACCTGAAGACCTCGGTGACCGCCTCCGTGGACGGCACCTGGCGCTTCCACTACAACGGCAGCAGCACCACCTCGGGCGCGGACGCCTACGACTACGTCGACGTCCGCTGACCTGACTGAATAGTGGAGTAGAGCGAAGGCCCCGGAGTGATCCGGGGCCTTCGTCGTTCCCGGGGCCGGGACCAGGGCCGGTCAGCACTCCTCGTCCGGGTCGTTCCGGTTCAGCTTCTCCAGGTACTCGTGGGCCAGGCCGGTGGCCCGGGTGAACCAGTCGGTGACGACCGCCAGCTCCTCCGGGGAGTACTCGGCGAACAGCGCCGTCAGCCGCTTGTAGTGGCCGGCGTACACCGCCTCGACCCGGGAGACCGCGTCGGGTACGGCGGCCACGCGCACGCGGCGGCGGTCGGCCGGGTCGGGGCGACGGGTGACGTATCCGGCGCGTTCGAGGCGGTTGAGGATGCCCGTCACCGCACCGGTGGTGACATGGGCGCGGGCCGCCAGGTCGCCGGCCGTCAGCAGGTCCTCGCCGGCCTCCAGGACGAAGGCGAAGCAGGCCAGGTCGGTGACGGTCAGGCCGAGCCGGCGGGCCAGCTCCTGCTGGCCGATCAGATGGGCGGCGATGAGGTGGTCCATGGCCGACAGCGCCTCGGCCGGAGTGGCGGGCGGTCGTGGCGTGCCGTGCATCTTCCCCAAGTCCCTTAGTTCGTGAGAGATTTGTTCAGTAAATTTCTTAGCGGGTAAGAGGAACGCTGTGTGCGTTCCCCGTGGAGGCGGTTCCATGAGTCTGTACGACGAGGGTCACACCATCGCCGGCTGGACCGGCTTCGGCATCGCGACCGCCGGGGCCGGTGTCATCGGAGTGGGGGTGTGCACGGGCTCGCTGCCGCTGGCCGGCGTGGGGCTGGGCGTGGTGGCGGTGAGCGTCCTGGTGACCTGGCTGCTCCATCTGTCCGGCTGGGGCAAGCCCCCGGGCGTACGGCCCCGGGCGGACTGGCCGATGCGCGCCCGGGACCCGCAGGCCCGAGCCGGCCACCCCGGCTGCGTGAGCTGCCGGCTGGCGGGGCGCGGCCGGGGGCGGGGAGAGCGGGCCGGTGCCGGGTCGCCGTACGAGGTCGCCTCCGAGGGGGCGCGGGCGTCCTAGGCGTAGAGGGCCCGGGCCCGTTGTCGGACCTCGCCTCTACGCTCGGAGGTGATGGCACAGGTATGGAAGTGCGCGGGGCTGCGCTGGGCGCCGGAGGGGCCCGCGCTGGTGTGGGACGGCGGGCGGCGCAGTGCGCTGCTCCGGGGGAAGCGGGTCGCCTTCGCCGTGCCGGAGGGCGGGGTGCGCAGGTGTGTGGGGGCGCGCGGGCATGCCTGTCCGGTGCGGGCGGCCGTGCCGGGGAGGGGCACGGGCGCGCGGTGCGAGGAGTGTGCGCGGCTGGACCGGGCGCACTCCGTGGCCGCCGACACGCTCGCCGACGACCCGCGTCCGTACCGGGTGTATCTCGCCTGGTTCGGGCCCGGCATGGTCAAGGTCGGGATCACCGCCGTCGAGCGGGGTCCGGCGCGGCTGCTGGAGCAGGGTGCCGTCTGCTTCAGCTGGCTCGGCACCGGTCCGCTGATGGCAGCCCGGCGCGCCGAGGAGCTGCTGCGGGCCGCGCTGCGGGTGCCGGACCGGATTCCGTACGGCGAGAAGCGGGCGGTGCGGGCGGCACTGCCGGTGGAGGCGGTGGAACGGGCGGCTGAGGTAAGGGAGTTGCACGCCCGGGCCGGGGCGCTTGCCGGCTGGCCGGAGTCCCTGCGTCCCGAGCCCTGCCATGTCGTCGACCACATGGGGGTGTTCGGGCTCGCCGGGGCGCCGGCGGCACGCGGCGCGGTCGTGGAGCTGGTGCCGGGGGGTGCGGTGAGCGGTGCGCTGGTCGCCGCCGCCGGGCCGGATCTGCATCTGGCGGTCGACGGGTGGGGGGTCGTCGTGCTCGACACCCGGCTGATGGCGGGGTGGGAGCTGGTGGCTCCGGACGGGAGCGGGGGGCCGTCCCAGCGCGCCTTTCCCGTAAGGGAGTTCCCGGCGGAGGCCACCGTCCAGGACGAGCTGTTCTGAGGGGAGCCAAGGGTCAAGACGTGGATCCCGTTCGGATCCCGTTCGGCAAGACCGGCGGGTCCGGGGCCCGGGCGGGTCATGGTGGAGGGCATGAGCGATCAGCCCACCGCACCCGAAACGCCGTACTACGCCGTCGTGTTCACCGCCGTACGCACCGATGAGGGAGCCGAGGACTACGACGCGGCCGCCGCCCGGCTCAGCGGCCTCGTCCGGGACATCCCCGGCTTCCTCGGTGAGGACTTCGCCCGTACTCCGGGCGGACTCGCCATCAGCGTGGCCTACTTCCGCGACCTCGACGGCATCGAGCGCTGGCGGCGGCACCCCGAGCACCGTGCGGCCAAGGAGCGCGGCCGGAAGGAGTGGTACGAGCGGTACACGATCCACATCGCCCGGGTCGAGCACTCCTACTCCTTCCAGCGGCCCTGACCGGCCCCCAGGGTTTACCCGAGCGGCGCCCGGGGGTTTCTCAGGGAAATCACAGACACGTGAAAGCGTGTTCTCAGAGGGCCTCGTCACGGTGTGCACCATGACCACGACCTCGCCCCAGGGGCGCACCGAACTGCTGAGGCCGGACGGGAGCCCCGTCCGCGTGCTGGTGGTGGACGACGAGCTGTCGATCACCGAACTGCTGAGCATGGCCCTGCGCTACGAGGGCTGGCAGATCAGGAGCGCGGGGGACGGGCAGGGCGCCGTACAGACCGCGCGGGAGTTCCGGCCCGACGCCGTCGTGCTCGACATGATGCTGCCCGACATGGACGGCCTCGCCGTGCTGGGCCGGCTGCGCCGCGAACTGCCGGACGTGCCGGTGCTGTTCCTGACCGCCAAGGACGCGGTGGAGGACCGTATCGCCGGGCTCACGGCCGGTGGCGACGACTACGTCACCAAGCCGTTCAGCCTGGAGGAGGTCGTGGCCCGGCTGCGCGGGCTCATCCGCAGGTCCGGGGCGGCCGACCGGCGCTCGGACTCGGTGCTCGTCGTCGGGGACCTGACCCTGGACGAGGACAGCCACGAGGTGACCCGGGCCGGGCAGTCCATCCACCTGACCGCCACCGAGTTCGAGCTGCTGCGCTTCCTCATGCGCAACCCCCGGCGGGTGCTCAGCAAGGCGCAGATCCTGGACCGGGTGTGGTCGTACGACTTCGGCGGCCAGGCCAACGTGGTCGAGCTGTACATCTCGTATCTGCGCAGGAAGATCGACGCGGGCCGGGAGCCGATGATCCACACCCGGCGCGGGGCCGGTTACCTGATCAAGCCCGCCGTGTCATGAGCGGACGGCGCCGGCCGGGTCCGCAGGCGCGACAGCAGCGACGGCAGCGGCACATGCCACGGGTGGGGCGGCCGCGCACCCTGCGGACCCGGCTCGTCGTCGCCTCGGTGGTGCTGATCGCGGTGGTGTGCGCGGTGATCGGCACTGTCACCACGCTCGCGCTGCGCTCGCATCTGTACGACCAGCTGAACCGGCAGCTCATCGAGGCCTCCGCCCGCGCGGCCGGCGGGTTCCGGCTGCCGGACGGGATGAGGAACCCGCCCGGCCGGCAGGATGTTTCCGAGGGGACGAGGCTCGGCGACTTCGTCGCCCACGGCCCGCAGCCCAGCGGCACCATCGCCGCCAGGGTCGAGCACGGCGCCGTCACCGACGCCAAGGTCGGCCACAAGGCCGAGGACGGCAACGGCATCCCGCAGATGAGCGCCAGATCGCTGACGTCCGCCCAGAGCAGGGCGCTGGCCGCCGTCCCCCGGGACGGAAATGTGCACAGCGTGGAGATCCCCGGACTCGGCGACTACCAGGCGGTGTACGCCGACGGCAACAACGGCACGTACTACGTCGCCCTCCCCACCAAGGAGACCGACGACAACATCGACGCGCTGGTCCTCATCGAGGTCAGTGTCACCGTGGCCGGTCTCGTCGCCGCCGGGATCGCGGGCTGGGTGCTCGTCGGCGTCGCCACCCGCCCCCTGCGCCGGGTCGCCGCCACCGCGACCCGCGTCTCCGAACTCCCGCTGCACACCGGTGAGGTGCACCTCAGCGAACGGGTCCCCGAGTCCGAGTGCGACCCGCACACCGAGGTCGGCCGGGTCGGTGCCGCGCTCAACCGGATGCTGGACCATGTGCACGGCGCCCTGCACGCCCGGCAGCAGAGCGAGACGCGGGTACGGCAGTTCGTCGCCGATGCCAGCCATGAGCTGCGCACCCCGCTCGCGTCCATCCGGGGGTACGCCGAGCTGACCCGGCGCGGCCGGGAGCAGGTCGGGCCCGACACCCGGCACGCCCTGGGCCGTATCGAGTCCGAGGCGGGGCGGATGACGCTCCTCGTGGAGGACCTGCTGCTGCTCGCGCGGCTGGACGCGGGGCGGCCGCTCCGGTTCGAGCGGACGGATCTGGTTCCGCTGGTCGTGGACACGGTCAGCGACTCCCACGCGGCCGGCAGGGACCACACCTGGCGGCTCGACCTGCCCGACGAGCCCGCCCTCGTCTCCGCCGACGCCGCCCGCGTCCAGCAGGTGCTGGTCAATCTGCTGGGCAACGCCCGCACCCACACTCCGCCCGGTACGACGGTCACCGCACGGGTGCGGCGGCACGGGGCGTGGACGTGCGTCGACGTCGAGGACGACGGGCCGGGGATTCCTCCGGGGCTGTTGCCGCACGTCTTCGAGCGGTTCGCCCGGGGCGACTCCGGGCGGTCCCGGGCGACGGGGTCCACCGGGCTCGGGCTCGCCATCGTGCAGGCCGTCGCGGCGGCGCACGGCGGTGCCGTGACCGTGGACAGCGCGCCGGGGCGGACGGTGTTCACCCTGCACCTGCCCGCGCTCCCCCCGGCCGTCCCGGAAACAGACCGGCCCTCGGACTCACAGGCACAGCACAGTGCCACCACATGGGTGCGACAGGGCGCCTGACGAAAGTCGGGGCCATGCGAACCGACTCTTCTCCCGGCACCCTGCCGGCGCGGGAGCACCTCCCGGCCACCGACGCCGGAACGCCTGTCCTGGACGTCGTGATCCCCGTGTACAACGAGGAGAAGGACCTCCAGCCGTGCGTCCGCAGACTGCACGAGCATCTCGCGCGGACCTTCCCGTACGCGTTCCGCATCACGATCGCGGACAACGCGTCCACGGACACCACCCCGCTGGTGGCGGCGCGGCTGGCGGCGGAGATCCCCGAGGTCGGCACCGTCCGCCTGGAGCAGAAGGGGCGGGGGCGGGCCCTGCGGGCCGTGTGGTCCGCCTCCGAGGCACCGGTCCTCGCCTACATGGACGTCGATCTGTCCACCGACCTCAACGCTCTGCTGCCGCTGGTGGCGCCGCTGATCTCCGGTCACTCGGACCTGGCGATCGGCTCCCGGCTGGCCCGCAGCTCCCGGGTGGTCCGCGGCCCCAAGCGGGAGTTGATCAGCCGGGCCTACAACCTGATCCTGCGCGGCTCGCTCCACGCCCGCTTCTCCGACGCCCAGTGCGGCTTCAAGGCCATCCGGCGGGATGTGGCGCAGGTGCTGCTGCCGCTGGTGGAGGACACCGGCTGGTTCTTCGACACCGAGATGCTGGTGCTCGCCGAGCGGGCGGGCCTGCGGATCCACGAGGTGCCGGTCGACTGGGTGGACGACCCGGACTCCACCGTGCACCTCGTGCAGACCGCCACCGACGACCTCAAGGGCGTGTGGCGTGTGGGCAGGGCCCTGGCCACCGGTTCGCTGCCGCTGGACCGGCTCACCCGCCCCTTCGGCGACGACCCGCGCGACCGCGAACTGACCGATGTGCCCAAGGGCCTGGCCCGCCAGCTGGTCGGATTCTGTGTCGTCGGCGGTCTGTCGACCCTCTTCTACCTCCTGCTGTACGGCGTCTTCCGGCAGTTCTGCGGCGCGCAGATGGCCAACGCGCTCGCGCTGCTGGTCTCCGCGACCGCCAACACGGCCGCCAACCGCCGGCTCACCTTCGGGGTGCGCGGCCGGGGCGGTGCCGTCCGGCACCAGGCGCAGGGCCTGGTGGTCTTCGGTATCGGCCTGGCCCTGACCAGCGGTTCCCTGGCCGCCCTGAACGCGGCCGGCGACCACCCGGCGCACTCCACCGAACTGGCGGTGCTGGTCGCCGCCAACCTCGCCGCGACCGTACTGCGCTTCCTGCTCTTCCGCGCCTGGGTCTTCCCCGACCGGGACGAGCCGGCGCCGACCGCTCCCACCGCGCCGCTCCCGCAGCGTCCGGTCCCGCACCAGCAGTCGTACGACCCCTACGACCCGTACGGCCCCTACACCCCGTACCAGGGGGAGGAATCCCGATGACCGTCCACGATCCGATCGGTACGACCGTCTGGGGGCCGCCCCCGACCGCACCCCCGACCCCAACCCCGACCGCATCCCCGCGCTGGGTCCGCCCGGCCTTCCTCGGCCTGCTCGCGGCCACCCTCCTCCTCTACCTCTACGACCTCAGCTCCTCCGGCTACGCCAACTCCTTCTACTCGGCAGCCGTTCAGGCGGGCAGCAGGTCCTGGAAGGCGTTCTTCTTCGGCTCGCTGGACGCGGGCAACGCCATCACCGTCGACAAGCCGCCGGCCTCGCTGTGGCCGATGGAGCTGTCGGTGCGGGTCTTCGGGCTGAACTCGTGGGCGATCCTGGCCCCCGAGGTGCTGATGGGGGTGGCGACCGTCGCGGTCGTGTACGCGGCCGTACGGCGCCGGTTCGGCCCGGTGTCCGGTCTGATCGCGGGTGCGGTGCTCGCGCTCACCCCCGTCGCGGCGCTGATGTTCCGGTTCAACAACCCGGACGCGATGCTGGCCCTGCTGATGGCGGTGGCCTGCTATCTCGTCGTGCGGGCGGTGGAGGACGGCCGGACCCGGTGGCTGGTGTGGGCCGGTGTGGCGATCGGTCTCGCGTTCCTCGCCAAGACGCTCCAGGCCTTCCTGATCCTTCCGGCGCTGGCGCTCGTGTACGCGGTCTGCGCGCCGGTGTCGCTGAGGAAGCGGTGCGCGCAGCTGGCCGCGGCGGCGCTCGCGCTGGTCGTCTCCGGCGGCTGGTGGGTCGCGGTGGTCGAGCTGTGGCCCGCGTCCTCGCGGCCGTACGTGGGCGGCTCGCAGCACAACAGCTTCCTGGAGCTGACCTTCGGCTACAACGGGCTGGGCCGGCTCAACGGCGAGGAGACCGGCAGCGTCGGCGGCGGGGGCGGTGGCGGTGGCACCGGGATGTGGGGTGCGACCGGCTGGAACCGGATGTTCAACTCCGAGATCGGCGGCCAGATCTCCTGGCTGCTGCCGTCCGCGCTGATCCTGCTCGGCGCGGGCCTGGTCGCCACGCGCAGACTGAAGCGGACCTCCGTCACCCGTGCGTCGTTCCTGGTGTGGGGCGGCTCGCTGCTGGTGACCATGGCGGTCTTCAGCTACATGGCGGGCATCTTCCACCAGTACTACACCGTGGCCCTCGCGCCCTATCTGGCCGCCGTCGTAGGCATGGGCGCCGGGCTGCTGTGGGAGAGGCGGCGGGAGACGTGGGCGTCGATCACCCTCGCCGCCTCCGTGGTCGCGGCCGCGGCCTGGGGCTATGTCCTGCTCCACCGCACCTCCGGCTATCTGCCGTGGCTGAAGTGGCTGGTGCTGGTCGGCGGCCTGACCGCGGCGCTCAGTCTGGTCTTCGCCGGCCGGATCCCCCGGCGGCTCGCTCTCGCCTCGGCGGCGGTGGCCCTGGTGGCGGCGCTGGCCGGTCCGACGGCGTACACCCTGAGCACGCTCCAGCAGGGTCACACCGGCTCGATCGTCACGGCCGGTCCGGCGGGCGCGAGCAGGATGGGCGGCCCCGGCGGCGGTGGCCGGCCGGGCGGCGGCATGGGCCGCGGCGGCTTCGGCGGCGGCATGCCGGGCCAGAGCCGGCAGGGAGGCCGGCTGAACGGCAACGGATTCCCGGGCGGTGGCATGCCGGGCCGGAACCAGCCGGGCCCGCAGGGGCAGCAGAACGGCAACGGGTTCCCCGGCGGCGGCCGGACGGGCGAGGGCGGCATGGGCGGCGGCGGAGGCGTCGGCGGCCTGCTGAACGGCGCGTCCGTCTCCGCCGGGGCCAGGAAGCTGCTGGAGACGGACGCGGCGAAGTACACCTGGGTGGCCGCGTCCATCGGCTCCCAGAACGCGGCCGCCTACCAGCTCGCCACCGGCGATCCGGTGATGGCGATCGGCGGCTTCAACGGCACCGACCCGTCGCCCACGCTGGCCCGGTTCAAGCAGTACGTGGCCGACGGGAGGATCCACTACTTCATCGCGGGCGGCGGCATGGGCAGGGGCGGCCACAGCGGCACCGCCTCCCAGATCAGCTCGTGGGTCCAGAGCACCTTCAAGAAGGTGACGGTCGGTTCGGCCACCTTCTACGACCTGACGCAGAGGAAGACCGGCTGACGGACGGGCCGGGGAACGGTCGTACGAGAAAAGTGTTGTACACCGTATAGCTGCCAGCTATACGGTGTACAACATGTCAACGAGTCCGCACACCCCGCAGGGCCACCGCCAGCGCTGGCTGATCCTCGGTGTCATCTGTCTCGCCCAGCTCACCGTGCTGCTGGACAACACCGTCCTGAACGTGGCCATCCCCTCGCTCACCCGCGAACTGCACGCGGCCACCTCCGACATCCAGTGGATGATCAACGCCTACTCGCTGGTGCAGTCCGGCCTGCTGCTCACCGCGGGCAGCGCCGCCGACCGGTACGGCCGTAAGAAGATGCTGGTCACGGGGCTCGCCCTGTTCGGCGTCGGCTCCCTCACGGCGGCCCTCGCCGGCTCCACCGCCCAGCTGATCGTCGCCCGGGCCGGCATGGGCATCGGCGGCGCGCTGCTGATGACGACCACGCTCGCCGTCGCCATGCAGATCTTCGCCCCCGAGGAGCAGCCGAAGGCCATCGGCATATGGGCCGCGGTCAACGCCCTGGGCTTCGCCGCCGGGCCCCTCATCGGCGGCTTCCTGCTGAACCACTTCTGGTGGGGCTCGATCTTCCTGATCAACCTTCCGGTGGCGGCACTGGGCCTGGTCGCGGCCGTCGTCCTCGTACCGGAGTCCAAGGCGCCGCGCGGCGACCGGCCGGACCTGGTGGGCGCGCTGCTGTCCACGGTCGGCATGGCCGCGCTCGTCTACGCGATCATCGCCGGGCCGGTGCACGGCTGGACCTCGCCGCGCGTGCTGGTCACGGCGGCCGTGGCGGTGGTGGTGCTCGGGCTCTTCGGCTATGCCGAGAGCAGGGTCGCCGAGCCGATGCTCGATCCGCACTTCTTCCGCGACCGGAAGTTCACCGGGGCCGTCGCCGGGGCGGTGCTGATCGCCTTCGGGATGGGCGGGTCGCTGTTCCTGCTGACCCAGCACCTCCAGTTCGTGCTCGGCTACGAGCCCCTGGAGGCGGGGCTGCGCACGGCTCCGCTGGCGCTGACGGTCGTACTGCTGAACTTCTCCGGACTGGCGGCCAAGCTGTCGCAGCGGCTGGGCACACCGGTCTCGATCGCCCTGGGGATGGCGCTGATGGCCCTCGGGCTGGTGTCGATCGCCGAGCTGGACTCCGGCGGGTACGCCGGGACGCTGGCCGGGCTGGTGGGCATCGGCGCCGGCGCCGCGGTGGCCTCGCCGGCGATGGCGCACGCCATCATGAGCGCGATACCGCCGGCGAAGGCCGGGGTGGGCGCCGGGATCAACGGAACGTTGGCCGAATTCGGGAACGGTCTTGGTGTCGCCGTCCTGGGCGCCGTGCTCAGCTCTTCACTGGCCTCGGGGACGTCGCTGTCCGCGGGGCTGGGAGCCGGTCAACTGGTGGGAGCGGCGGCCGTGCTGACGGGCGGTCTGCTGGCCGCGGTGCTGCTCCGGCGGGCGGAGCGGAGCGTCACCTGACGGTTCGGATGGTATGGGTATGTCGGGGGCCGCGGGTGTGCACAGCGGGCCGGGACAGTGATCGGTAACGAGGAAGGGCGCCGGTGGCGAAGGACTCAGGGCGGTCGGCGCGGGCCAGTGTCTGGCTGGAACGCAAGGCCCCGCGCGGCGGGCGCAGCGGCCAGCCCTCCGGGCTCGACCGGGAGCGGATCACCTCGGCGTCGGTACGGCTGCTCGACGCCGAGGGGCTGGCCAAGTTCTCCATGCGGCGGCTGGCCGGGGAGCTGAACGTCACCGCGATGTCCCTGTACTGGTACGTCGACACCAAGGACGACCTGCTGGAACTCGCCCTGGACGCGGCCTTCGGGGAACTGCGGCTGCCCGACCCGGACGGCGCCGAGGAGCCCGACTGGCGGGCCCAGCTGCGCGACCTGGCCGCCGGGTACCGGGCCCTGCTGCTGCGTCACCCCTGGCTGTCCCGGCTGGCCGGGCAGTACCTCAACATCGGGCCCAACGCGCTGGCCTTCTCCCGTACCGTGCAGCGCGTCGTCCGGCGCACGGGGCTGCCGGCGCACCGGGTGATGAGCGCCATCTCGGCCGTGTTCCAGTTCGTGTACGGCTACGGCACGCTGGAGTCCCAGTTCATGTCCCGGATCGCCGACTCCGGGCTGAGCGCGGACGACTACTACCAGCAGGCCCTGACCGAGGCGCAGCGGCATCCCCAGGCCGCGGACATGATCCAGGAGTCCAGGGAGTTCATGGAGGCCCGCGGCGGGGACACGGTCGCCGAGATGATGGACCGGGACTTCACCTTCGCCCTGGACCTGCTGATCGCCGGTATCGAGGTGATGGTCGAGCGCGGCTGATCAGCCCTGGTCCGTCACCAGCCGGGCCGGGAAGCCGCCGGTGGCCACCGGGCCCCAGCGCTCCGGGGTGATCCGGATGATCGACTTGCCCTGCTTGACCATCGCCGCGCGGTACTCGTCCCAGTCGGGGTGCTCGCCGGCGATGTTGCGGTAGTACTCGACCAGCGGTTCCACCGAGTCGGGGGTGTCGACGACCTCGGCCGTGCCGTCGATCTGGACCCACGGGCCGTTCCAGTCGTCGCTCAGGACGACCAGCGCGACCCGCGGATCCCGCCGGGCGTTGCGGGCCTTGGCCCGCTCCGGGTAGGTGGAGACCACGATCCGGCCGGAGTCGTCGACCCCGCAGGTCAACGGGGAGGCCTGCGGCCCGCCGTCGGCCCGGCGGGTGATCAGCAGGGCCCGGTGCCGGGGCCGTACGAACTCCAGCAACTCGTCCAGGGATACCCGGGTGTTGGTAGCGATGTTCGGTGCCATGACAGCAGCCTAGGGGCAGCCGGCCACCGGGAGGGTGACCCTGTTGTGCCTACGCCTGGGGCAGCGTGTCGCCCTGGACCGCCTGGATGTCCAGCTCCACCTTCAGGGTGGTGCCGATCGCGGCGATCCCCGCCTGGAGCACCTGGTTGTAGTTCATCGCGAAGTCCTCCCGGTGCAGTTCGGCCGTCGCCCGGAAGGCCGCCCGGGTGCCGCCCCAGGGGTCGGCGCCGGTGCCCAGGTAGGCCAGGTCGAGGTCCACCGGTCGTACGATCCCGTGCATGGACAGCTCGCCGTGCACCGTCCAGCGGTCGGGGCCGGACTGGGTCAGGCCCGTCGACCGGTAGGTGATCTCCGGGTGGTTCTCGACGTCGAGGAAGTCGCCCGAGCGCAGGTGCGTGTCGCGCATGCCGTTGCCGGTGTCGACGGACGCGGCCCTGATGACCGCCTCCACCCGGGACTTGCCGATGTCGTCGGGGGCGATCTCGATCGTGCCGCCGAACTCGGTGAACCGGCCGTGCACGCTGGAGATGCCCAGGTGCTGGGCGACCGCGGCGACGGAGGAGTGCACCGGGTCGATGGTCCAGGGGCCGGGCGGCGGCAGCTCGGAGCCGCCCTGCCGGGCCAGTGTGACCGTGCCGACCTCGGCCCGGCCGCTCGCCGTGACGATCGCGGAGGAGGCCGCGGGCGCGTACCCGACGGCCGTCACGATCACCGTGTACGCCCCCGGCGCCAGCTCGGTGGTGTCCCGCACGGCCCCCTCGGCGTCCGCCTCGGCCCGCAGCACCTGCGTACCGGTCATGTCGGTCACCGTGACGACCGCGTGCGACACGGCCCACCCGTCCCGCGTACGGATCTTCGCGGTCAGTCCCATCCCGTTCTTCTCCCTGAAAAAGCCTAATAAATAGGTCGTAATGGACCGGCCCGTGGTGCGCACGAGGGGCGCGCACCACGGGCCGGGGGCCGGACTACTCGCCGGGGTGGGCGAGTTCGATCTCGTGGCCGTCGACTCCGGGGCCGGAGACGGTGAGGGCCGTGGCCACCGGCGGGTAGCCCGTCGCGATGACGGTGTACTCGCCGCTGTCCAGGTCGGTGAAGGCGTACGCCCCGTCCGCGCCGGTGGTGGCGGTGCCGACCACGTTGCCGGCCTGGTCGACCAGGGTCACCCGGGCGTCGGCGAGCAGGCCGTGCGGGGACCGGACGACACCCTGGAGGCGGGCGCCGGCGTCCAGGTCGATCTCGACCCGGGTGACCCCGGTGGTGCCGACCTCGACCGGCAGCGCGCGGGGCCGGAAGCCCTGCGCGTTGACCGCGACGGTGACGGTGCCGGGCACCAGGTCGGTGAGGGCGAAGTCGCCCTGCTCCCCGGTGGCGGCGGTGGCCAGCAGATCACCGCGCACGTCGGTGACGATCACCATGGCGTCCTTGACCGGCAGCGCGCTCCCCGCGGCCCGGACCACACCGGTCAGCCCGCTGGTGCCGCTGAGCAGGATGTCGTACGACAGCGGTTCCTCGCCCACCACGACGGTGGAGGCCTGCGGCTGGTAGCCGTCGGCGGAGGCGATCAGGACGTACGAGCCGGTGCCCGGGGCGTCGATCGCGTAGCCGCCGTCGGCCTGGGCGACCGCGCGGCCCAGCTGGCGGCCGGACAGCGAGATCAGGGTGACCGCGGCCTGCGGGACCGGGGCGCTCTCGGCGCCGCGGACGAAGCCGTGCACCGGGGTGCCGCCGGTGGTGCCGGGCCCGGCGACCGTGGCGACGGCGGTGGCCAGCGGCTGGGTGGCCGTGGCGGCGGCCGGGGTCTGCGCGGCGTCGGCGGCCGGGGTGGCGGCGACGGCGGCCGGGACCGGCTGCTCGGCGACCGGAGCGGCCTCGGCGGCGACCGGGGTGGCCTCGGCGGGGGCGCTGTCGCCCTCGGCGGCCTGGGCCAGGGCTCCCTTGGTCTTCAGCGGAACCTCCTTGATGAACAGCACGACGACGAAGGCGATCAGGGCGAACGGCGCCGCGTAGAGGAAGACGTCGGCGATGCCGTGGCCGTAGGCGCCCTCCAGCCAGGTGCGGACCGGGGCGGGCAGCTTGTCCATGTCGGGCAGGCCGTTGCCGCCCGCCGCGTGCGCGGCGGCCATCCGGGCCTTCGGGCTCAGCTCGGTGATGGTGTCCTTGGCGTAGTGGGTGATCCGCTCGGACATGACCGAGCCGAGCACGCCGACGCCGACCGCACCGCCGAGGGAGCGGAAGAAGCTCACCACGGAGGAGGCGACACCGAGGTCCTGCGGGGCGACCTGGTTCTGCGTGGACAGCACCAGGTTCTGCATCATCATGCCGACGCCGATGCCCAGCAGCGCCATGTAGATCGACAGCTCCCAGTAGGGGGTGTCGTAGCGCATCAGGCCGAGCAGGCCCAGGCCCGCCGTGAGGAAGACACCGCCGGCGACCAGCCAGCCCTTCCAGCGTCCGGTGCTGGTGATGAACCGGCCGGAGACCATCGACGCGACGAACAGACCGCCGATCATCGGGATGGTCATCACACCCGACATGGTCGGGGACTTGTCGCGGGCCAGCTGGAAGTACTGCGAGAAGAAGACGGTGCCCGAGTACATGCCGACACCGACGAACAGCGAGGCCAGGGAGGCCAGCGAGATGGTGCGGTTGCGGAACAGGCGCAGCGGGATGATCGGCTCGGAGGCCTTGGTCTCGGTGTACACGAAGAGCAGCGCGAGCACGATCGTGCCGCCCACCATCGTGTACGTCTGCCAGGACAGCCAGTCGTACTTGTCGTTGGCGAAGGTGACCCAGATCAGCAGCAGCGAGGCCGCGGCGGTGATGAAGAAGGCGCCGAGCCAGTCGACCTTGACCTGGCGCTTGACCACCGGCAGGTGCAGGGTCTTCTGGAGGACGATCAGCGCGATCAGCGCGAACGGGATACCGACGAAGAGGCAGTAGCGCCAGCCGAGCCAGTCGGTGTCGGTGATGACACCGCCGAGCAGCGGGCCGCCGACGGTGGCCACGGCGAAGGTGGCACCGGTGTAACCGCTGTACCGGCCGCGCTCACGCGGGGAGATCATCGCGGCCATGATCACCTGGACCAGGGCGGACAGACCGCCGGCGCCCAGGCCCTGCACCACACGGGCGGTGATCAGCATGGCCGGGTTCTGCGCCGTACCGGCGATGACCGAGCCGATGATGTAGATCACCAGGGATATCTGGACCAGGGCCTTCTTGCTGACCAGGTCGGCCAGCTTGCCCCACAGCGGCACCGAGGCGGTCATCGAGAGCAGCGCCGCGGTGACGACCCAGGTGTACGCGGACTGGCCGCCGCCGAGGTCCTTGATGATCGTCGGCAGGGCGTTGGTGACGATGGTCGAGGACAGGATGGCGGCGAACAGGCCGAGCAGCAGGCCGGACAGCGCCTCCATGATCTGCCGGTGCGTCATCGGGGCGTGGCCCGCCGAGGAGCCTCCCCCGTGCTTGGCGTGAGCCCGCACACCGGCTGGTGTGGTCGTTGCCATGGGCTTCCTTCTCTTACGTGGTTGCGGGTGTACGGGTGGTCTCTGCGACTACGGGGGCGGGCTCCGCGGGGAGCCGGACCGGCGTCGAGCGGCAGTCGCCGAAGGACGCCCGCAGGCGGGTCATCAGCCGGATGAGCTGGCCGACCTCGTCGTCGGTCCAGTCGGCGAGCCGCTCGGCGAGCAGATGCGAGGTCCGCCGGGACAGCTCGTCGCACTGCTCCAGGCCCGAGGGGGTCAGGCGCAGGATGCGCGAGCGCTTGTCCGCCGGGTCCGGGTGCCGTTCGATCCAGCCGCGTGCGGCGACGTGTGCGACATGGCGGCTGGTGACCGACATGTCCACGGCCAGCAGCTCGGCGAGCTTGCTCATGCGCATGTCGCCGTGGCGGCTGAGGAGCGTCAGCACGGCGGCCGAGCCGGCCGGGCAGTCGTGGGGCAGGATCCGCCCCAGGTCCCGTTTCACGGCCCCGACGGCACTGAGCTGACGCGCCAGCTCTTCGAACTGCGTCTGCTCGGCCATCACACCTCCCGTATTCGTTGCTTGGGGCAACCATACGCTCGATTGGTTGCTACAGGCAAATAAGTCGGGCGGGAGCTGACGCAAAACCTTGGCAAAGGCAAGTATTGCGATCGTAAATGTGCAGGTCGGTGCGGGTGGGCTGCGGGTGGGCTGCCCCCGTCTGTCCCGGTGGCCCCCCACTTGGGTGCCCGGCCCCGTCTTCGCTAAGGTCTCGGGCCATGGCTAACACCCAGGGCCCCCAGGGCAATTACGACCCCGCCGGCAGCACCCAGATGTTCCGCGCGTTCGTCGACGAGGCTCCCCAGGGACGGCAGCAGCAGGCGGCGGCCTCCTCCGGCCCCCGCGTCGGCCTGATCATCGGCGTGATCGTGGCGATCGCGGTGGTGGCGGGTGTGGCCTGGCTGGCCCTGTCGTAGGACGCGCCGACGGGCCGACCGGCTCGTGCGGGCCGACCGGCTTGTGCGGGTTGACCGGCTCGTGCGGGCTCATTTCCACCGTACGGAGACGTCCCGCGTCTCGATGTGCATGCCGAGCGGCACTTGCCAGGCTTCCACGCACACCGTCCAGGCGGTGCTCTTCTCCGCTCCGGCGGCGATCGGCACCGGCAGGTCCGCGGTGGACTCGACGGTTCCCCAGTCGATGCCGAGCGCCCCGATGATGTGCGTCCCGAAGGTCACCGAGCCGGAAGCCACCGCCGTACCGCCCGCGTTGCGGAAGTCGACGGTCACCTTCTGGCACCAGCGGTGATCCGTCGGTGCGGTGACAGGGGTGCCCCAGGAGAGATCGGCGGGGGCGGCGGGAGTGGTCGTCGGCGCGGTGGACGGGCCGGTCGACGAGGTGGGGTCGGAGGTCGGACCGGTTGTCGGGCCAGGCCTCGGGCTGCGGCTCGGGCTCGGTCTCGGGGAGGCGGCCGTCGGGCGTTCCGGGCTGCCGCTGGCACCCGAGGCCGGAGTGGTGGCCGGGGGTGCGGACGCAGGGGTCGCCCCCGGAGGTGAGTCGCCGCTCGCCCGGGTACGGCCGTGACTGCGCCGGCCGGCTCCGTCGAGCGGTACCAGCGTCACCGATCCCGTCGGCGTCGCGGCCGACGGGCGTCCCGGCGAGGAGCCGCCGCCCACCGCGGCATAGCCGCCACCCGGTCCGCCGCCTTGGCAGGCGGCGATCACCCCGCCGAGGCAGACGAAGACCACCGAAGCCGCCGCGAGGGCCCCGCGGCGGCCACGCATCCATGTCGTCGCATGAAGCATCGCCCCATGGTGGCTGACGTACCGTCAGATAGGAATACCGGCGCGGGTGCCGTCCGGCGGACCGCTAGTCCGAGATGAGGCCTTCGCGGAGCTGCGACAGCGTCCGGGTCAGCAGCCGGGACACGTGCATCTGCGAGATCCCGACCTCCTCGCCGATCTGCGACTGGGTCATGTTCGCGAAGAACCGCAGCATGATGATCCGCCGCTCCCGGGGCGGGAGTTTGGCCAGCAGCGGCTTGAGCGACTCGCGGTACTCCACGCCCTCCAGGGCCGTGTCCTCGTAGCCGAGCCGGTCGGCCAGGGAGGCCTCGCCGCCGTCGTCCTCGGGGGCGGGGGAGTCCAGGGAGGAGGCGGTGTACGCGTTGCCGACCGCGAGGCCGTCGACCACGTCCTCCTCGGAGACGCCGAGCGCGGCGGCCAGCTCCGTGACCGTCGGCGAGCGGTCCAGCTTCTGGGACAGCTCGTCGCTCGCCTTGGTCAGGGCCAGGCGCAGCTCCTGGAGCCGGCGCGGGACGCGCACCGACCAGGAGGTGTCCCGGAAGAAGCGCTTGATCTCGCCGACCACGGTCGGCATCGCGAAGGTCGGGAACTCCACGCCCCGTTCGCAGTCGAAGCGGTCGATCGCCTTGATCAGGCCGATGGTGCCGACCTGGACGATGTCCTCCATCGGCTCGTTGCGCGAGCGGAAGCGCGCGGCCGCGTAGCGGACCAGCGGCAGGTTCAGCTCGATCAGGGTGTCCCTGACGTAGGCCCGCTCGGGGCTGTCCTCGCCGAGCGCGGCGAGTCGCAGGAACAGGGAGCGGGACAGGGTGCGGGTGTCGATGTCCCCGGTGGCCGGCAGGGCCGGCGGGGCCTCGACGGCGAGCGGGGACTCGAGGTCGGCCCCGGCGTCGGCGGCGGCCTCGGCGAGGGGAACGGTCGGGGACGGCACGGCGGCGAGGGGCGTGATGCCCTCGATGCCGTCGAGGACGTCGAGAGCGTCGAGCTCCTTGGGCGCAACCTCGCTCATCGCGGGCGTCAGCACCTTCGAGCTGCCCTGGTCTGCGGACATGCCACCCCCTTTGGGTCGCGGGACGGTCGCGGCGGCGGCGCCGTCTTCCGGGCAACGCAGCCTTCACCTGAATACCGGAGCCGAAGCCCCGGCAAACGCTCTTCCCGCAGAATGTCACATGTCGGCAACACGCTGTAGTGACATGTCGACATGCAAGATGCGAATCGCCCCTGGATAAAAGGGGTCTGACGCTTTTTCGGGGCACAACTGTCGGCATCGGTGCTGGTGAGCGATTCGCTCTGCGCGGTGAGGCATCGATCGCGTTTGCGATGCAGGCCGTGATCCCCGCCGTGCTTCCGTGCGCCTGCCGTGCACCGGCCCAAAGGGTGGGTCGGAAGTCCCCTAAGGGGCTATGCGTCGATGCGATTCGCGGAGCGCAGTCGCTGGAAGCTGCGGGCGAGCAGCCGGGAGACATGCATCTGGGAGACGCCGAGTTCCGCGCTGATCTGGCTCTGGGTGAGATTGCTGTAGTAGCGCAGCAGCAGGATGCGCTGCTCCCTCTCGGGGAGTTGGACGAGGAGATGGCGGACCAGGTCGCGGTGTTCCACGCCGTCCAGGGCGGGATCCTCGTATCCGATGCGGTCCAGCAGGCCGGGCAGCCCGTCGCCCTCCTGCGCGGCCTCCAGCGAGGTGGCGTGGTACGACCGCCCCGCCTCGATGCAGGACAGCACCTCGTCCTCGCTGATCCGCAGCCGCTCGGCGATCTCGGCGGTGGTGGGCGAGCGGCCGTAGAGCGTGGTCAGGTCCTCGGTGGCGCTGTTCACCTGCACCCACAGCTCGTGCAGCCGGCGCGGTACGTGGACCGTGCGGACGTTGTCCCGGAAGTACCGCTTGATCTCGCCGACGACGGTGGGCATCGCGAAGGTCGGGAACTGCACGCCGCGGTCGGGGTCGAAGCGGTCGATGGCGTTGATCAGCCCGATGGTGCCGACCTGGACGACGTCCTCCATCGGCTCGTTGCGGGAGCGGAAGCGGGCGGCCGCGTAGCGCACGAGCGGGAGGTTCGCCTCGATCAGCGCCCCCCGCACCCGGTTGTGCTCCGGCGTGCCCGGGGTGAGCTGCTTCAGCTCGGCGAAGAGCACCTGGGTCAGCGCCCGGGTGTCGGCGCCGCGGCGTTTTCCGGGGCCGGGAGGGTCGGGCGCGGGGTCCGAGAGGGCGGGTGCGGGGGCGGGAGCGGGCGCCTCTTCCTGGGGCGGCGCAGTACTGGCCGACACGGTCAACGCCACCTCTTCATCGGTCAATCATCCGTCAAAAGCGGTCATAGCATCACAAGACATGTGCACTGTGTGCAAGCACCCCATAACCCCGTGTTGTGTTCAAACGCTGACAAGTTGGGGAAGACGGACCAGGATGCAGGTGCCCGGGTGCAGGACGCGCGGAAGCCCCCCGCCGTCCGGCGAGGGGCTTCCGGGAGAACTCGGGGGAGCCGGGGTGGCCTAGAACTCGTAGTCCGCGATCACCCAGGTGGCGAACTCGCGCCACAGCGCGACGCCCGCCTGGTGGGCCGGGTGCTCCAGGTAGCGCTTGAGGGCGTCCGCGTCCTCGACGGCCGAGTTGATCGCGAAGTCGTAGGCGATCGGCCGGTCGCTGATGTTCCAGGCGCACTCCCAGAAGCGCAGCTCCTCGATCTGGCCGCCCAGTGCCCGGAACGCCTCCACGCCCGCCGTGACCCGCGGATCGTCGCGCTCGACGCCCTCGTTGAGCTTGAACAGGACCAGGTGGCGGATCATGGGGTGTACCTCAGCTCTTTCCTCCGTTGGCGACCCAGGTCATGAAGTCGCCTATGGCCTTGGCCGCGTCAGATATGCCCTCGAAGCCTATCTGGACGTACGAGGCCGCCTTGGCCGGGTCCGTGATGATCACGTAGAGCACGAAGACCACGAGCGCGTACACCACGATCTTCTTGGCGTTCACCGCCACCGCGGCCTCCCCTCTGCCTTGGCCTCGTGGGCCGCTGCCGACGGCCGCGAGTCTAACCTTCACGGCCTTTTCCAGGGCCAACGGCTCTCTGCCCGAGGCCCTTTGCCGCGCGGGCGGCCACCGTGGGGCGCACGCACGAAGGGCCCCGTCTTTCGACGGGGCCCTTCCAAGAGCGGTAGCGGAGGGATTTGAACCCTCGGTGACTTGCGCCACACTCGCTTTCGAGGCGAGCTCCTTCGGCCGCTCGGACACGCTACCGAGGGAGACCCTACAGCAAGGTGGGGCAAGGTTTGAAATCGGTATCCGGTGGTGCCGGGACCGGTGCCGTGCCTGCTGCCGCGGCCGGTGCCGTCAGCGGTTGCGGAAGAAGTCGGTGAGGAGGCGGGCGCAGTCCTCGGCGAGGACGCCCTCGATGACCTCCGGGCGGTGGTTGAGCCGCCGGTCGCGCACCACGTCCCAGAGCGAGCCGGTCGCGCCGGCCTTGTCGTCGCGGGCGCCGTAGACCACCCGGTCCACCCGGGACTGGACCAGCGCGCCCGCGCACATCGTGCAGGGCTCCAGGGTGACGACGAGCGTGCAGCCGGTCAGCCGCCACTCCCCGAGCCTGGCCGCGGCCCGCCTGAGCGCAAGGACCTCCGCGTGGGCCGTGGGATCACCCGTGACCTCGCGCTCGTTGTGCCCGGCCGCGAGCACCGTCGTACCGTCCGGGCCCAGCACGAGCGCGCCGACCGGGACGTCCCCGCCCCGGGCGGCCAGCCCGGCCTCGTCCAGGGCGAGCCGCATCGCGGCTTGCCAGCGGTCGCGTACCGGGTCCGGCGTGCCCTGCCCGTGCTGTGCTGCGGTCAGCGGACGGTCTCCAGCACCTCCGAGGCACCCAGGGCCTCGGCGATCGTGGTCAGCGCGTCGTCGGCGTCCAGGGTGCGCAGCTCCTTCTCGCTGATGCCCAGGTCGTCGAGGATCCGGCTGTCGCCCACCGGGGTGTGCGACACCGCGTCGCCCCCGGTGCCGTCCGTGTCCTCGTCCTGGTCCTCGTCGTCGGACTCGCCGTCCTCGGTGCCGTCGAGGTCCAGGGAGTCCAGGTCGGGGCCGTCGTCGGCACCGGGCTCCCGGCCGAGCAGCTCGTCGGTGAGCAACAGCTCCCCGTACGCGCTGCGCTGGGCGGCGGCCGCGTCCGAGACGTAGATGCGAGGGTCGTCCTCGCCGTCCACGCGGACGACGCCGAACCAGGCGTCCTCCTGCTCGATCAGCACGAGCACCGTGTCCTCGTCGGGAGAGGCTTCCCGGGCCAGGTCGGCCAGATCCGACAGGGTCTCCACATCGTCGAGCTCTGTGTCGCTCGCTTCCCACCCGTCTTCGGTGCGCGCGAGCAGTGCGGCGAAGTACACCGTGACTCTCCCACTGGTCATAGGCGTGCCGGTTGGGGGTCCCCCCGGCGGAGGTTCTTGGGCGGAGAGAGCTGGGCTCCGAGCCCCACCCACTCGGAATCGTGGCAGAAACAAGGCGTTCAGGGGACGTCTTCGGCTCCCTGTGTCCGGCAGTTTCGAGCGTGGATCCGTAATCGACTCACCAGCGCACTTGTTGCCGCCACCTGCGGATCGTACGCGGCTTTTCGAAGCACTCACGCACCCCCGCCCGCCAAACGCCCAAGCGGACCTGGATCTTCCCCGCCGGGGGGGCGGTCCACCGGCCGCGCGTGGCTACCAGCGGAAGGTCCGCATCCGCATCGCGTGGCGCAGGCGCGCGGCCTTGGTGCGCCGGGGCTGGACGCGGGCGCGCAGGGCGCGGGCCTCGGCGAGGTCGCGCAGGAACTGGGCGCGCCGGCGGCGCCGCTCGGCGTCGCTCTCCGGCGCCTTCGCCCCGGCTGTCTCGGATTCGCCCGCGTCGCGCGGGTCAGGCAGGTCAGGCACGTCACACCACCCCGGTCCTCCCTCCCACTTTCCCCCGGACGGCCGGTTTGACGCCAGGGCGGGGCGGTCGTCGGCGCAGGTACCGTTATGGGCATGCGTCTCCACGTCGTCGACCACCCCCTGGTCGCTCACAAGCTCACCACGCTGCGCGACCAGCGCACCGACTCCGCGACCTTCCGCCGGCTCGCCGACGAACTGGTCACCCTGCTCGCCTACGAGGCCACGCGGGACGTACGCACCGAGACCGTCGACATCCGGACGCCGGTCGCGCAGACCACCGGCGTCAAGCTCGCCCGGCCCCGCCCGCTGGTGGTGCCGATCCTGCGCGCCGGTCTCGGCATGCTGGACGGCATGGTCCGGCTGCTGCCGACCGCCGAGGTGGGCTTCCTCGGCATGATCCGCAACGAGGAGACGCTCCAGGCCTCCACCTACGCCTCGCGGATGCCGGAGGACCTCTCGGGCCGCCAGGTGTACGTCCTCGACCCGATGCTGGCCACCGGCGGCACGCTGGTCGCGGCGATCCAGGAGCTGATCAAGCGGGGCGCCGACGATGTCACGGCGGTGGTGCTGCTGGCCGCTCCCGAGGGCGTCGAGGTCATGGAGCGGGAGCTGGCGGGCACGCCGGTGACGGTCGTGACGGCCGCGGTGGACGACCACCTCAACGAGCTGGGCTACATCGTGCCGGGGCTGGGCGACGCGGGCGACCGCCTGTACGGCGCGGCCGAGTAGGTTTCCCCGCCTGCGGGCGGCTCAGGGGAGCCCAGGGGTGCCTGAGGAGGCGCCCAGGGTTCCCCTTTTCTTACGCGCCTTTTCCTACGCGTTTCCTACGAGCAGCCCTTCTTGGCGGACTCCGCCGTCGCGTCGGGCGTGGTCAGCGCCGCCAGGGCCTGCTGTGCGTCCGCCGGCTTGGCCAGGCCCTTGAAGCCGTCCCCGATGATGAGGTCGAGGTCGGCTCCCTTGCGGCCGTCGACCCGCTGCTCGGCGGCGGCCAGCTGGGTGGCCAGCACCGGGAGCGAGGTGTTCCGGGCGCCGGCGGGGCCGAGCAGTATCCCGGTGCCCTTGACCTTCTTGTCGTACTCCTTGCCGGCGTTGCCCACGTCACCGATCTTGAAGCCGCGCTTCTTCAGCGCGTCGGCGGTGTCCTTGGCGAGTCCGGTGCGCTTCGTGGCGTTGTAGACGTTCACCGTGATCTGGCCCGGCTCGGGCAGGGCCTTGGCGTGGGCGGCAGGGGCGACCTTGGTCCGGCAGCCGGCCTTGGGCGTGGCCGCTGTCGCCTTCTCGCCGCCGGTGAAGACGTCGATGAGCTGCACGGTGCCCCAGCCGATCAGACCGAGCGCGGCGGCGGACGCCACCACGGCGGCGACGAGCCTGCCGCGTCGCCGGGGCGGACGCATCCGAGGGTATTTGTCCCCCGTGATCCGGTATTGGCCGCCCATGCCGGGAGGAGTCAGCATGCTCATGGGCGCAGCGTAGTGCGCCCGGGCGGCGCTGCCTATTAGATGATCAGTCGATGCCGCCCAGTGGAACCCGAAAGGGCCAACGGCCGTGTCGCGCCGGGCCGGTCGGGGCCGGTCAGTCCAGCTCGAGCACGCGCGCGTGCAGCACCTGGCGCTGCTGGAGGGCGGCGCGGACGGCGCGGTGCAGTCCGTCCTCCAGGTAGAGGTCGCCCTGCCACTTCACGACGTGCGCGAAGAGGTCGCCGTAGAACGTCGAGTCCTCCGCCAGCAGGGTCTCGAGATCGAGCTGCTGCTTGGTGGTGACGAGCTGATCGAGGCGGACCGGGCGCGGCGCGACGTCCGCCCACTGCCGGGTGCTTTCCCGGCCGTGGTCGGGGTACGGCCGGCCGTTTCCGATGCGCTTGAAGATCACACGGAAAGCCTACCGGTCAAGACGTTCCGGGCGCAGCCATGGCGACGGAGTGCCAGCCTGGAAAAGATCTCGCAAACAGAACATAACGGGGATTACCGGGAGCATGCGTGGGCGGAGCGGGGGTCACCGCGCTGGGCGCTGCGCCCGCCCGGCCGTTATGCACAGGCTGTGGACCGGGAGCCGGGTGAACGGGGTGGGTGCGGGGTTGACCGGGTTCACACGGTCCGTGGGATCTGGCGGGCCCGGCTGCGGATGCCGAAGGCGGTGACGATCTCCACGATGCCGACCACGACCAGCCAGATGCCGCCGACGAGGGTCAGTACGGCGACCGAGCGGAACGGTGAGTCGATCAGCACGATGCCGGCGAGGAAGGTGAGGACCCCGAGGAACACCTGCCAGCCGCGGGCGGGCATGCGGGGGTCGGAGGCGGCCGCCAGGGTCTGGGTGATGCCGCGGATCACCCAGCCGATGCCGATCCACAGGGCGAGCAGCAGGATCGACTGCATGGGCCCGCGGAAGCAGAACAGGCCGAGCACGACCGACAGGGCGCCGCTGACGAAGGCCAGCACCCGCAGCGAGGTCGCCTTGTGCGTGCCGAAGGCGGCGACCAGCTGGAAGACGCCGCTGATCAGCAGGTAGACGCCGAAGAGGACGCCGACCACGAGCAGCGAGGGGCCGGGCCAGACGAGCACCAGGACGCCCAGGATCAGCGAGGCGATGCCGGTGACCAGGACGACCTGCCAGGCGGCCTGCGACAGGGCGTGCAGCGGCCCCTCGAACGGCGGCTCGGGTTCCCGGTGGCCGCCACCCGGCGGCGCGGACTCCCGGGTGCCGCCACCGGGTGGCGTACTCGCGTGCACATGCCGGTCGTCGTACTCGCGGCCCCAGTCCGGGCCGCTGTTCGGTGCCTCGGTCATGATCCATCGTTGGCCCGGCGCCCACGGCCCTGCCAGCGGGCAGCGTCCGAACGGGTGACACCGCGGCCCGCCCGGCCGGGGCCGGGGCGGGCCGGGTCAGCCGGTGCCGCTCGACGTGCCGGAGGCCTTCGCCGCCTTCGCCGCCGCCTTCATCTCCTGCTTGTGGGCGCGCACCTTGGCCAGCGACTCGGGTCCGGTGATGTCGGCGACGGACCGGAAGGACTTCGCCTCGCCGTACGGCCCCGCGGCCTCCCGCCAGCCCTCGGGCGCGACCCCGAGCTGCTTGCCCAGCAGGGCGAGGAAGATCTGCGCCTTCTGCTTGCCGAACCCCGGCAGCTCCTCCAGTCGTTTCCGCAGCTCGGCGCCGGTGGCGACGTCCCGCCAGACGGCCTCGGCGTCACCGTCGTAGTGGTCGGTCAGGTACTGGCACAGCTGCTGCACCCGCTTGGCCATCGAGCCCGGGTACCGGTGCACCGCCGGCTTCTCGGAGAGCACCGCGGCGAAGGCCTCCGGGTCCATCGCGGCGATGTCGTGCGCGTCCAGGTCCTCGGCGCCGAGCCGGTCGGCGATGGTCCGGGGCCCCTTGAACGCCCACTCCATCGGGATCTGCTGGTCCAGCAGCATGCCGACGAGCGCGGCGAGCGGGGAGCGTCCGAGCAGCGCGTCGGCGTCGGGGTCCTGGGCGAGGTGGAGGGTGACGTCCATGGGTCGATGATCCCGCGCGGCCGGTGATCCGGCATGGCCGGTCTCCCGCGACCCGGGTGCGGGTGCCGTGCAGGGCCACCGCTCACGTACGATTCGACCATTAAGTTAGGCAAGGCTAACCTAAAGTGAAGGGGGTCCCGGGTGACCACCGAGACCTGGCGCGACGCCTGGGGCATCCCGCACCTGCGCGCCGCCGACGCCCGCGAACTCGCCCGCGCCCAGGGCCGGGTGACCGCGCTGGACCGCGCCTGGCAACTGGAGGTCGAACGCCACCGCGCCCAGGGCACCTCGGCCGCCTTCCTCGGCGCCGCCGCCCTCTCCTGGGACGTCCTCGCCCGCCGCGCCCGCCTCGACGACACCGCCCGCCGCTGCTTCACCGCGCTGGAACGCCGGGACGCGGAGACGGCGGACTGGGTCCGCGCCTATGTCGAGGGGGTCAACGAGGGCCTGCCGCGCGGCGCCCGCCGGGCCCCCGAGTTCGCCCGCACCGGTCTCACCCCCGGCCCCTGGCAGCCCTGGACACCCCTCGCCGTCTGGCTCTCCACCCACATCCTCTTCGCCGGCTTCCCCGCCAAGCTCTGGCGCGAGCAGGCGATCCGGCACCTCGGCCCCGACGCCGTCGGCCTGTTCGCCACGGACGGCCCCGGCACGGCCGGCAGCAACGGCTGGCTGGTCACCGGCGACCGCACGGACACCGGGCACGCCCTGATCGCCGGCGACCCCCACCGCTTCATCGAGGACCCCGGGGTCTACCAGCAGATCCGCCTGTCCTGCCCCGAGTTCGACGTGGTCGGCCTGGCCGTCCCCGGCATCCCCGGCATCGCCCACTTCGGGCACACCGGCCAGGTCGCCTGGGCCATCACCCACGCCATGGCCGACTACCAGGACCTCTACCGCGAGCGGCTGCGCCGCACCGGCGCGGGAGTGGAGGCCCTGGGCCCCGACGGCCACTGGCACCGCGCCACCCGCCACACCGAGACGGTCCACATCGCGCACGAACCCCCGCTGGAGATCGAGCTGATCGAGACCCCGCGCGGCCCGGTGATCGCCGGAGGGCCGGAGGGCCTGGACGCGGGCGTCATAGAGGGTGCCGATCCGGGCGTCGTGGGCGACGGCGACGACACCACCGCCCTGGCCCTGCGCTACCCGCCCCGGGTCACGGAGGACCTCGGCTTCAGCGCCCTCCTCCCCCTCCTGCGCGCCCGCACCGTCGCCGACGTCGACCGGGCCCTGGACTCCTGGGCCGAACCGGTCAACACCGTCCTGGCCGCCGACACGGCCGGAGGCACCCTGCACCGCATCGCCGGCCGGGTCCCGCTCCGCGCCCGTGCCAACCGTCTGCACCCCGTGCCCGCCTGGCTCCCCGGCCACGAGTGGCAGGGCTGGCACGAGACGCCGTACGCGCCCACGCCCGACGGCACCGCCGTCATGGCCAACGAGCGCGGCCTCGCCTCCCCCCTCGGCGTCGAGTTCGCCCCGCCGCACCGCGCCACCCGCATCCAGGACCTGCTCGACGCGCGCCCCACCTGGACCGCCGACGCCATGCCCGCGCTCCACACCGACACCCACCTCGGCTCCGCCGGACCCCTCCTCGACCACCTCGCCGCCCTCGACGGGCTGACCCCCGCCGCGGCCCGGCTGCGCGACCGCCTGCTCGCCTGGGACCGCCGTATGGACGCCGACAGCACCGACGCGGCGGCCTACGCCGCGCTGCGCGGCGCGGTCGTACGCCGGATCGCCGCGCACCCCGTCCTCGCCCCGCTCGCCGAGCCCCCGGCCTACCCCGACCTGCTGCTCCCCTGGCTGGCCCTGCTCCCGCGCGTCGGCTACGCCCTGGAGCACCTGCTCCGCGCCGAGAAGCTGTACGGCATCGACCGCCCCGCCCTGGTCCGCGCCGCCCTGGAGGAGACCGCGGCCGCGCCGCCCACCGGCACCTGGGCGGACACCCACCGGCTCGCCGCCTGGCGGGCCCTGCCCGAGGAGCCGGAGCAGGAGCCGGAGCCGGAACCCGGTCTCGCCGGGGACCACGACTGCGTGCTGTGCACCTCCGCCGTGCCCGGCGTCACCGACCGCGCGGCCCGCGGTCCCGCCGCCCGCTACGTCTGGGACCTCGCCGACCGCGCCAACAGCCGCTGGGTGGTCCCCTTCGGCGCCGACGGCGTCCCCGGCAGCCCGCACCACCACGACCAGCTCCCGCTGTGGCGGGCGGGAGAACTGGCCCCGGTCGTCACCGACTGGACCTCGCTCACCCCCGACCCCACCGAGGAGACCGATGACTGACCCGCACCTCCCCCACGAAGAGCACATCGACGGCTACGGCACCGTCCGCGTCCGCCCCCTCGACCCGGCCGCCGACGCGGACGTGATCCACGCCTGGGTCAGCGAGGAGCGCGCCGCCTTCTGGGGTATGACCGGCCTCACCCGCGACCAGGTCGCCGAGATCTACACCCACATGGCCGGTCTCGACACCCACCACGCCCACCTGGTCACCAGGGACGGCGTGCCGGCGGCCCTGCTCCAGACGTACGAACCGGCCGCCGACCGGGTCGGCGAGGTCTACGACGTACGCCCCGGCGACCTCGGCGTCCACCTGCTGCTCGCCCCGGCCGGGCCGGAGGGTCCGCGCCCCGGCTGGACGTCCGCCCTGCTCACCGCGGTCACCGGATACGCCCTGCTGGTCCTCGACCGGCAGCGGCTCGTGGTCGACCCCGACGTCCGCAACGCCAAGGCGATCGCCCGCTTCGAACGCCAGGGATTCGTCCGGGGGCCGGCGGTCGTCCTCCCGGAGGTCGACCTCCCCGAGGTGTACCTCCCGGAGAAGCGGGCCCAACTCGCCTTCCTGCCGCGGGAGGTAGCCTTCCCCGGGTGACGAACCCGGACCCGCACCCGGCCCGCACGTCCGGCGCGCCGACCCCCGAGGAACTGATCGCTCACTACGGCCTCGAACCCATCCCCCGCGAGGGCGGCCTGTTCCGGCGCACCTGGGCCGGGCCCGAGCGGCCGGACGGCCGGCCGGAGGGGACCGCCATCGTCGCCCTGCTCACCGCCGACGACTTCTCCGCCCTGCACCGCCTGCCCTTCGCCGAGATCTGGCACTTCTACCTCGGCGACCCGCTCCACCTGCTGCTCCTCGCCCCCGACGGCAGCACCCGCACGGCCGTCCTCGGCCCCGCCCTGCGCGTCGGCCAGCACCTCCAGTTCACCGTTCCGGCGGGCACCTGGATGGGGGCCCGGGTGGCGCAGGGCGGGGCCTGGAGCCTGTTCGGCTGCACCATGGCCCCCGGATTCACCTACCCGGACTACGAACACGGCGACGCGGACGTCCTTGCGGCGCGTTATCCGGCCGAGGCCGCCCGGATCAGGGAACTGTGCCGTCCATGAGCCGGCCCACCCCTCTGCTGGCGGGACAGACCGCCCTCGTCACCGGTGCCGGCGGCGGCATCGGCCGCGCCATCGCCCTGCGGTTCGCCGAGGAGGGCGCGAAGGTGGCCCTGCACTGCCGTACCTCCCGCGCGGCGGCCGAGGACACCGCCGGGCGGATCCGGGCCGCGGGCGGCGAGGCGGTCGTACTCCAGGCCGACCTGACGGACGAACAGGCCTGCCACCGGCTGATCCGGGAGACGGTGCGGTGGTCCGGCGGCACGCTCACCGCGCTGGTCAACAACGCGGCCGTGCAGCCCGTCCAGCCGCTGCCCGGTATGACGGCGGCCGAGTGGCGCACGGTCGTCGACACCGACCTCACCGGCGTCTTCTCCTGCACCCAGGCCGCCGCCGCGCATCTGCGCGCCCACGGCGGCGGCACCGTCACCCACATCGCCTCCATCGAGGCCGGCCACCCGGCCCCGGGCCACGCCCACTACAGCGCGGCCAAGGCGGCGGTGGTGACGCACGCGCGCGCGGCGGCCCTGGAGTACGGCCCGTTCGGCATCCGCGTCAACACCGTGTCACCGGGGCTGATCGACCGCCCGGGGCTGGCCGGGGACTGGCCGGACGGCGTCCGCCGCTGGCTCGCCGCCGCCCCCGCGGGCCGCCTCGGCCGCCCGAAGGACGTGGCGGACGCATGCGTGTTCCTCGCCTCCCCGCTCGCCTCCTGGATCACCGGGCACGACCTGGTGGTGGACGGCGGCGTCTCGGCCCGCCCGACCTGGTGAGCAGCTCGGCCCGTCGCTGCGTACCTCTACCGAGGCGACAGGCGACAGGCGACAGGCGGCAGGCGGCCGAGCGCAGGCGGCAGGCCGGCATCCGGTGAGGGAGGGACCAGGTGGACGACGTGCGCCGGACGGACGAGGCACGCCCGGGCCGTCTTCCGTTGCGGAACCTCCTCCTCGGACTGCTCCTGTTCCCGCTGCTGCTGCTCGGCACCGCGGCCCCCGCCGCGGCGCACGCCGCCCTGCGCGGCACGGCCCCCGCCGACGGCAGCGTGGTGCGCACCGCGCCCCGGCAGCTGACCCTCGCCTTCACCGAGTCGGTCGCCCTGCTCACCGACTCCGTCCGGATCTACGACCCGCACAACCACCCCGTCCGCACCGGCCCCGCCGAGCACGCCCCGGGCCGCTCGGACACCGTCCGGGTCGGCTTCCCGGCCCGGGCCGCGTCCGGCACCTACACGGTCGCCTGGCGGGTGGTCTCGGCCGACAGCCACCCGGTGTCCGGCGCGTTCACCTTCTCGGTGGGCGAGCCCAGCGCCACACCGCCGGGACCGCCGCCGCAGCGCGCGGAGAACCCGGTCACCACCGCCCTGCACACCATCGCGCGCTACCTCGCCTACCTCTCCCTGGCCCTCCTGCTGGGCACGGCCGCGTTCGTGGCGTACTGCCGCCCGCCCACGACCGCCCCCCTGCGCACCCCGGCCACGGCCGCCGCCGGCACCCTCGCGGCCACCACCATCGCCCTCTTCCTGCTGCGCGCCCCCTACGAGGAGGGCACCTCCCCCACCAGCGCCCTCACCCTCTCCGCCCTCGCCCACACGGCGACGACCCGCCCCGGCGCGCTGCTCCTCGCCCGCCTGGCGCTGCTGCTCCTGGCCGGTGCCGTCGTGCTGCTGCGGCGGACCCGGCGCACCGCCCTGGTCACCGCGGCGGCCCTCGCCCTGCCCCTGGCGCTGACCTGGACGGCGGCCGGACACGCCGCGGCCGGCATCCAGGTGGTGCCCGCGATCACCGTGGCGACCGTGCATCTGCTGGCCATGGCCGCCTGGCTCGGCGGTCTCGCCGCGCTCCTGCGGATCCTGCCGAGCGCCTCCGACGCCCGCACGACCGTGACCCGCTTCTCCCGGCTGGCCCTCGCCTCGGTGGCGGTCCTGGCCGTGACCGGCGTCTACCAGTCCTGGCGGGGCCTCGGCTCCTGGCAGGCGCTCACCGAGACGTCGTACGGCCGCACCCTGCTGGCCAAGCTGGCCGCGGTCGCCGCGCTGCTGCTGGCGGCGGCCTGCTCGCGCACCTGGACGTCCCGGCTGTCCACCGGGGCCGCCCTGCCCCAACTGCGCCGCTCGGTGCTGGCCGAGGCGGCCGTGGCCCTGGTGGTGATGGCCCTGACGACCCTGCTCACGGCGACCGCCCCGGGGCGCACGGCGACAGCGGAGGCCACCGGGCCCACGGCCACCGCTGGCATCCCGACCGCGTCGGTCACCACCCTCCCCTTCGACACCGGCAGCCCCGGCGGCCACGGCAGTGTGCAGATCACCCTCGACCCCGGACGGGTCGGCCGCACCTCCGTCCAGGCGGTGGTCTACGGCCCCGACGGCGGCCTGTCCACGGTCCCCGAACTCCGGGTCACCCTGACCCTGGACGCCCGGCGCATCGGCCCCCTGGACACGCGGATCACCGACCGCGGCGGCTACTGGGCCACCGACTCCTTCCGCCTCCCGCTGCCCGGCACCTGGACCCTGAAGGCGACGGTCCGCACCTCGGAGACGGACCAGACGACGGTGTCGGCACCCGTACGGGTCGCCCCGTAGGCCGCCTTGCCGGGTCGGTGGCGGCCGGCGGGCACTGTTAGGCTGCGCCACCCGTTGTTGTTAAACGCGCAACCAACGCGCACATCATCTGCCAGGAGAGGGCGACCGGGGGATGGTCCTCGACGACGCGTCCGCGGAGTTCCATGAGTTCTTCGAGCGCCACTATGCCGAACTCGCCCGTCTCGCACACCTGCTGACCGGCGAGACCGACGCGGCGGACGACCTCGCGGCGGATGCCCTGGTCGCCCTGTGGCAGCGCTGGGACCGGTTGCGGCGGGCCGACCATCCGCTCGCGTACGCCCGCGGGGTGGTGGCCAACCTGGCGCGCGGCCGGATCCGCAGCGCGGTGCGCGAGCGACGCCGGATCACGCTGTTCTGGTCCCGCACCGCCGAGAAAGTGGACGGGCCGGACGTGGCCGCCGTGCTGGACGTCCGCGGGGCGCTCGCCCGGCTGCCGTTCCGCAAGCGGGCCTGCGTGGTGCTGCGGCACGCCTTCGACCTGTCGGAGAAGGACACGGCGGCGGCGCTGGGCATCTCGGTCGGTACGGTCAAGAGCCAGACCTCGAAGGGCATGGCCGAGCTGGAGAGGATGCTGGGCGCACGCGCGGCCGGGGACCTGGTGGCAGGGAGGAGGAACCGGTGAACGAGGAGATCACCCGTCGGCTGCGCGAGGCCGCCGAGGACCACCGGCCCGACCGCGTAAGGATGCTGGCCCGGGTGCAGCGCGGCATGGCCGGCCCGGCCGTCCGGCACCGCGCGCGGCCGTTCGCGAGGTCCGGGATCAGGATCGCGCTCGCCGGGCTCGCCGCCACCGGCATCCTGGCGACCGGCGGCCTGGCCGTCGCCGCGATCGTCGCGCACTCGTCGCCGCCGGCCACCGTGACCACGCCCGCCACCCCGTCCCCGACCGGCGGCTCCCCGCACCCGACACCGGACCGATCCGCCCGGCCCACCCCTGCGGCGCCGGCCCCGGTCACCTCCCCGGGCAGCGCGCGCCCGACTCCGCCGGCCACCAGTCCCTCGCCGACCGCCGGCGAGAGCCCCGACGGCGCGCTGTCGGCGGCCGGCTCCTTGGACCCGAAAAGCACCGTCTACTGGACGCAGAGCAACCTCGTCCTCAAGACGACCCGGCCGCTCACCTCGCTCACGGTCGAGATGCGGATCGCGCAGACCGGCGGGGTGCAGAGCACCGGCACCTGGCAGACCCTGCCGGGCGCCGACTTCACCGTCACCGTCCAGGAGGCCGGCGGCACGCTGGTCTACCGCTGGGTCCTCAAGCCGGGCCTGACCGTGCCGGCCGGGGGTTATGAGTTCGCCGCCCAGTTCAACAACGGCAGTGGCAAGCGCACTGCCGCGGGCGACGGCTACCGCGTCGACGCGCAGGGTCCGGGCGGCTCCGGGTCGGTCCGGGGAGGGTTCGTCCCGACCCGCTGAACGCCGCGGCACCGGGTGGGGGACGGCGACCGGGAAAACTCCTTCCTCCATCGCGGCAACCCTTTGTGCGCGTGGCGGCAACTGACGGGTAACCGGGGCCGGATCAAGGCCCGTTGTGCCAGAAGGACATGCCCTTGTCAGATCAGAACCGCCCTCATCGCCGCCGTCCGGCGGCCCGTCGCGTGCTCGCCGCCGCCGCGGTCCTCGCCGCCGCCGGTGCCGCCGTACCCCTGGTCGCCCAGGCCGCACGCACGCCGCACGCCGGTACGCCGACCCTGGCCGGTGCGGCGGCCGACAGCGGCCGCTACTTCGGTACGGCAGTGGCCTCGGGCAGGCTCGGCGACTCGACGTACTCCACCGTTCTCGACCGGGAATTCAACATGGTCACCCCGGAGAACGAGATGAAGTGGGACGCCACCGAGCCGTCCCGCGGCACCTTCACCTTCGGCCCGGCCGACTCGATCGTCGCCCACGCCTCCGCGCACGGCCAGCGGATGCGCGGCCACACCCTCGTCTGGTACCGCCAGCTGCCCGCGTGGGTGAAGTCCATCACCGACCCGAACACCCTGCGCAGGGTGATGGACAACCACATCACCACCGAGATGTCCCACTACAAGGGCAAGATCTACGCCTGGGACGTGGTCAACGAGGCGTTCGCCGACGGCGGCAGCGGACAGCACCGCAGCTCGGTCTTCCAGGACGTGCTGGGCAACGGCTTCATCGAGGAGGCGTTCCGCACCGCCCGGGCCGCCGACCCCTCGGCCAAGCTCTGCTACAACGACTACAACATCGAGAACTGGACCGACGCCAAGACCCAGGGCGTCTACGCGATGGTCAAGGACTTCAAGTCGCGCGGAGTGCCCATCGACTGCGTCGGCTTCCAGTCCCACTTCGGCGCCGGCGGACCGCCCGCGAGCTTCCAGACCACCCTGTCCAAGTTCGCCGCGCTCGGCGTCGACGTCCAGATCACCGAGCTGGACATCGCCCAGGCGTCGCCGTCGGCGTACGCGGGCGCCGTCCAGGCGTGCATGAACGTCGCCCGCTGCACCGGCATCACGGTGTGGGGGATCAGGGACAGCGACTCCTGGCGCACCGGTGAGAACCCGCTGCTGTTCGACGGGGGCGGCAACAAGAAGCCCGCGTACAGCTCGGTGCTCACAGCCCTGGGCGGCAGCGGCAGCGGCGACGGCTCGCAGGCCGCGGGCATCACCCCCGGCACCGTCTACACGCTCTCCAACGCGGCCTCCGGACGCGTTCTCGACGAGCCCGCGGGATACAACGGCAACGGCACCCCGCTCCAGGTGTGGGGCGCCGGCGGTGCCTCCAACCAGCAGTGGCGGGCGAGCCGGAACAGCGACGGCACCTACACGCTGACCAATGTCGCCAGCGGCCGGGTGCTGGACGAGCCGGGCAACCAGACGGCCAACGGCACGCGGGTGCAGGTCTGGGACGCCAACGGCGGCGCCAACCAGCACTGGCGGGCCCACCGGAACGACGACGGCTCCTACACCCTGACCAACGTCGCCAGCGGCCGGGCGCTGGAGACTCCCGGCGGCCGGACCGCCGACGGCACTCCCGTCCAGATCTGGGACGCGGGCGCCGGCGGCGCCAACCAGCACTGGAACTTCAGGCCGTCGACCGCGACCACGTCCCCGCAGACGGGCAGCACCTGTGCTCTTCCGTCGACGTACCGGTGGGCGTCCACGGGTGCGCTGGCGCAGCCGGCGAACGGGTGGGACGCGGTGAAGGACTTCACCACCGTGACGTACAACGGCAAGCACCTGGTCTACGCGTCGAGCGTGGCGGGGGCGTCGTACGGCTCGATGATGTTCCGGCCCTTCACGAACTGGTCGGACATGGCGTCGGCCGGCCAGAGCGGGATGAGCCAGTCCGCGGTGGCGCCCACGCTGTTCTACTTCGCGCCCAAGAAGATCTGGGTGCTGGCGTCCCAGTGGGGCGGGTCGGCCTTCACCTACCGCACGTCGAGCGACCCCACCAACCCGGGCGGCTGGTCCGCACCGCAGCCGCTGTTCACCGGCAGCCTCCCCAAGACCGAGTCCTCCACCGGTCCGATCGACCAGACCCTGATCGCCGACGACCAGAACATGTACCTGTTCTTCGCCGGTGACAACGGCAAGATCTACCGGGCGAGCATGCCGATCGGGAACTTCCCGGGCAACTTCGGGTCGTCGTACACGACGGTCATGAGCGACTCGGTGAAGAACCTGTTCGAGGCGCCGCAGGTGTACAAGGTCAAGGGCCAGAACCAGTACCTGATGATCGTGGAGGCGCGGGGTGCGAACGAGCAGCGCTACTTCCGCTCCTTCACCGCCACCAGCCTGAACGGCTCGTGGACCCCGCAGGCCGCCACCGAGAGCAACCCCTTCGCCGGCAAGGCCAACAGCGGTGCCTCCTGGACCAACGACATCAGCCACGGTGACCTGGTCCGCGACAACCCCGACCAGACCATGACCGTCGACCCCTGCAACCTCCAGCTCCTCTACCAGGGCAAGTCGCCGTCCGCGAGCGGTCCCTACGACCGACTGCCGTGGCGGCCGGGTGTCCTCACCCTCCAGCGCTGACCGGCCTGATCCGGACTGACCATCCGGCTGACAAGACGAATGCGACCCCATCTCTTCGATGGGGTCGCATTCGCATGTCTCGCCGGCTTGCCTACTTGAGGGCCGTACCGCCCGCGTTGTGGTAGGCGATGGTCTTGTTGATCAGGTTTCCGCCGTCGGTCTCAGCGGTGGTCTGCTCCTGCTGCCCCGGACCGAACAGCAGGCCGGCGATGTGTGCGTTCGCCACCTGGTCCATGTGCCCGAACAGCCAGTCCACCTTGTCGTCCTTGTAGTGGTTCAGGGTGTTGTTCTGCGCCATGTTGCCCACGGGGATCTGCCACAGGACCACCGGCTTGCCCACGGACTCGGCCATCGTCTTGTAGAACGCCAGGCGGGCAGCGGCCTTCTGGTCGTTCCAGAAGGTGTCACGGCCGCCGTGGGCCGGCTGTGCGTACCAGCCCGCATCGCGGTCCGTCACATCGGAGACCAGGAAGTCGGCGTTCTGCGCCCCGAGGCTCGCGTAGTCCTTGACGCACTTCTGGGTGTCGTTCTCCCAGTCGAAGCAGGAAAGGTGCATCCCCACGGCGGCGTTCGGCGCGTACTTGTGCGCCATGCCGATCAAGCAGCGGGAGAGTCCGGCGGCGCTGTTCTCCTGCGATCCGCAGTCCGTCGGATTCGCGGCCGAGACCTGCGCGGCGACCTTGTGGGGATCGCCGAGCGACCGGACGTAACCCCAGAAGTCGGGCTCGAGGTCGATCATGTCGTTCGAGTTGCCGATCTTCTGGAGGAAGAACCGGTAGTCGTTCATGTACCGGGTGAGCAGGTCGCGCCGGTTGATGGCCACGACCTCGCCCGGACCGTCGCCCTGGCCCGCAGCGTCCCCGAGGTCGCGCAGCGAGTACCAGGTCCAGAGCATCTTCTGCGGGCGCGGGCTGCCCTTGTACGTCGCGTGGGCCACCACCGAGTCCCGCCAGGTCACGTAGGTGCCGGGCGCCGTGGTGCTGCCGTTCCAGCAGCCCCACCAGCCCGACCAATCGTCGTGGCAGCGCGCCGCCGAATAGTAGTCCGACGAGGGCGCGGGCTGGCTGTGCACATAGGCGTACCGCACATCGAACGGCGCGGCGGCCGCCGAGGCGTCGGACACCGAGCCGCCGATGAGCACCGTGCTGCTGCCCATGAAGCGCTTCGTCGAGCTGTCGCCCGGCGCGGTGGGCGTACCGCTGCCGACACTCCCGGCCGGGACGAGCTGCCACTGCTGGTCGGCGCCGCCCCGGTCGCGGTCCTGGACGACATCGGCCCCGTCGGCCTTGGCGCCGTTGCGGACATCGACGGCCAGGCCACTGAAGCGATTGACCAGACGTACGTAGCCGCCCTGCGACTTGGCCAGCTTGAACTGCTGGTTGGTGCCGTTCAGGTCCTTCCACTGCACCAGGGCGGAACCGGCGCTCTTCGACCAGCCGAGGTCGTCCAGCACCTTGCCGGAGCTGCGGTTCTGGAGCCGGTAGTAGCCGTCACCCGCGTCGATGAACCGCCACTGCTGGTTGGCCCCGCCGTGACGCGCCCACTGCACCACCGGCGCGCCGTCGTTCGTGGCGGCACCGCGGTCGTCCAGCACCTTGCCGCTGTCGCGGTTGACCAGCACGTACCACTTCTTCAGATCCAGGGTCTTCTGCTCCGCCGACGCCTGGTTGACCACGACAGCCGAGCCGGCCGCCACCACCAGGGCGAGACCCGCCCAGAAACCCCGACGCGCGAGCAACCGACGGCCACGGTGCTTCGGACGACCACCGCGCTCGCCGTCGGCGCGGGACGCCCCCGATGACGTGGGCGGGCCGGGGACATGTCTGGGCTCTCGTTCCAGGGACACGCGTGTGCTCTCTTTCAGCCGTTGCGTCTGACCGGACCACTTGGCCGGACACCACCGAGTGGTCACAGAGGCCGAAAAGGTTGCCGCGAAGATCCCCAGATCTTTCGGGAGCCGAGCGACGAGGAGGAGACCCCGGCCGCCACCGCCGCCAGGTGCGCGGGTGACACCTCCACCGGGGACCGTGCCTGCCGGTGATGTCGGTCGTTGCACGACACATGCGCAAGATCATCGCGACTGTGGCCCTCACCGCGGCCGCCCTGGCCATCGCCGCCCCCGCCGACGCCGACACCGGCGACGCCCTGGGGAACGCCGTCAACGCCGCGAACAACTGGAACTTCTCCGCCGCAGCGGTCTGCCTCCAAGAGGTGGCCGTCGTGCCTGTCCTCGGTGACTGGGTGGGCGATCACACCAACAACTGCTCGAACGGCAACGTGATCGACCACTCCGGCCGCTAGCCGATCACCTACCAGTCACGGACCCGCAGTCGGCGACGCTGCCCCGACATGACCTACGTCCTCGCCCACTGGGGCTTCGCCGGCATCGGCCTCAGCGCCGCCGAGACGTGGCTCGTCGCCTCACTTTCGGCCGTACGAGGTGCTTCCGGCTCGTCCTGGCTGGAGAGATCGAGTCGGTCATGGTCGGGCGGCTTCACGACGGCCGCCCCACCGCCGTGACCGTGCTTCTGATCCTCGTGACTCGGGAGGGGGTGCCCCCACACGCTTTCCACACGTTCGTCCGGTTGTCCGGCGAGGTCCGCAGGCGTCCCGGCCTGCGGCGGAGCGACCCGATGGTTGGGCTCTGAACCGTGCCGGCAGGAGCTCAGGCACGTTCCTCCGGGGTGTCCATCAGCCGGCTCTCCCAGGCCCAGGCGGCGATCTCGACGCGGTTGCGGACGCCGAGCTTGTTCTGGATGGTCGCCAGGTGGCTCTTGACCGTGCTGAGCGTGATGAAGAGAGCGGCGGCGATCTCCTGGTTGGTGCGGCCCCGGGCGATGGCCCTGATCACCTCCGTCTCCCGCGCGGAGAGCGGCTGGGCGGGTGAGGCGGCCGAGGTGGTGCGGGCGGGGGCCAGGTTGCGTAGCAGGCGCAGGGTGACGGCCGGAGAGATCAGGGCGTCTCCGGCGTGCGCGGCTCGGACGGCTTCGACGAGGAGGGCGGGCGCGGCGCCCTTGAGGACGAAGCCGACCGCCCCCGCGTGGAGCGCCCCCTGTACGTATTCGTCCAGGTCGAAGGTGGTGACGATGACCACCCTGAGAGGGTCGGCGACCCCGGGCCCGGCGAGGGCACGGGTGACGGCGATGCCGTCCAGCCCCGGCATCCGGATGTCGACCAGGCACACGTCCGGCCGAAGCCGGCGGGCGAGTTCGACCGCCTCCGCGCCATCCGCGGCCTCGCCGATCACGGTGATGTCGTCCTGGTCCTCCAGGATGAGGCGCAGGCCGCCGCGGATCATCGCCTGGTCGTCGGCGAGCAGGACGCGGATGCTCAACGGGTCGCCCTCCCCGGTACCGGCAGGGTGGCGCGGACCGACCAGCCGCCGTCCTGGCCGGGCCCGGCCGACAGCCGTCCGTCGATGGCCTCGACCCGTTCGCGCATGCCGATGAGGCCGTAGCCGCCGTGGTGCTTGTGCCGGGTGCGCCCCGGGGCGGCGTCATCGGTGACCGTGACGGTGACCTCCGCCGTGCCGTGGGTGATGTCGACGGTGGCGGTGCGGGCGTGTGCGGCGTGGCGGGCGATGTTGGTCAGCGCCTCCTGGACGATCCGGTGGACGGTGGTGGCGACCTCGGGCGGCCATTCGGTCGGTCCGGCGGGCATCCTCAGCTCCACCTCGGGCCCGTGACCATCGAACCGTCGTACCAGTTCGGCCAGTTGCTCTTGGCTGGGCGCCGTGGGGGCGGTGGTGGCGACGTCTTCGGTGTCGCGGAGCAGGCCGACCACTCGGCGCATCGCGGCGAGTGCTTCGCCGCCGGCGTCCTCGACGTCGGCGAGGGTGGAGTCCAGGCTCTCGGGCCGGCGCCTGGCCACGATCCGGGCGGCCTGCGTCTGGACGACCATGCCGGTGATGTGATGGGCGACCACATCGTGCAACTCCCGTGCCAGGGCGAGCCGTTCGTCCTGGCGTACGGCCTCGGCGGCGGCCAGGCGGCGGTGGTCGAGGAAGCGCAGGCCGAGCCCGGCCCCCAGCGCCAGAGTCCAGACCTCGATCCCGACCCGGAACGGGGTGCCCGGCGCCTCGACGGTCAGCAGACCGGCCGCCATCAGAGCCAGTCCGGCCGCCGCAAGGGCGCCGGCCTGCCGCCAGGCGAGCACTCGTGCGGCGGAGCCCCCGAGGACGAGTAGCCCGAGCACCGCGGCGGCTCCCGGCTCACCGGGCAGATGGGCGAACCGGGCGATCACCGCTGCGATGCCTGCCACCAGCAGCCCGAGGGCCGCCGCCCAGCCCCGGTGCCGTTCGCGGCCGAGCGCGAGCAGGCACACCATGGTGCCGACCGCCACGTCGAATGCCCAGATCCTGCCCTGGGCCGCGTACTGGGCGGCCATGATGATCAGCACTGAGGCGAACAGCAGTCCCAGTGCGGCGTTCACCATGGTCGCCGGCCGCCGGACCAGCCGTTCCGCTCTACTCACCCGTACCACGCTAGGCGATCCCTTCCGGCCCCGAACCAGCCGAAAGTACGACTCGACGGCCTGCGGACCGTCCTTTCGGTCGCTGTGGTGGCCGTGGCCGGTCCGCAGGCTGGGCGCATGCTTCATTTCACCTCTGCACCCACCGAGATTGCCGCCCCTGTCGTGTTCGCCATGGCAGCCCAGGCCGAGAAGACCGAGCGGAGCCCGCTGCTGTACGCCTGGTGGGCCCTGAATCTGGCCGTCCTGATCGCGGTCGGCTACGGCGTGTACCGCCTCGTCCGGTCGTTGCGCGCGCAGCGCGCCCCCCGGCGCGGCTGACCGGGGGGAGCGACATGACACCGGTCCTCGAAGCCGTGCGTCTGGGCAAGCGGTACGGCCGCCACCACGCCCTCACCGACGTCGACCTGAACGTTCCGCCCGGCCGCGTGATCGGGCTGGTCGGCCCGAACGGCGCGGGCAAGTCGACGCTGCTGCAACTGGCCTGTGGACTGATCACGCCCAGCTCGGGCACGATCCGCGTGCTGGGCGACACCCCCGCCGCCGGTCCGGCCCACCTGGCCAAGGTGGGCTTCGTCGCCCAGGACACCCCGGTCTACGCCGACCTGTCCGTCGCCGACCACCTGCGGATGGGTGCCCGGCTCAACCCGGGCTGGGACGCGGACCTCGCCCACCGCCGACTCGCCCGGATCGACCTCGACCCCCGGCACAAGGCCGGCCGGCTTTCCGGCGGCCAGCGCGCCCAGCTCGCCCTGACCATCGCCGCCGCCAAACGCCCCGAGCTGCTGATCTTCGACGAGCCCGCCGCCGCCCTGGACCCGCTGGCTCGGCACACGTTCCTGGACGACCTGATGGAGTCCGTCACGGAGCTCGGCGCCGCCGCCGTCCTCTCCTCCCACGCCCTCCCTGACGTGGAGCGGGTGTGCGACCACCTGATCGTGCTGGCCGACTCGCGCGTTCAACTGGCCGGCGACGTCGTGGACCTGCTCCACCGCCACGTCCGGGTGACCGCCCGCCGTACGGACCTCGCAGCCTTGCCCGCCGGTGCCGAGAGCATCCTGCGCACCGACCGGACCGAACACGAGAGCATCGCCGTCGTGCGCGCCGACCGCGCACTGCTGGCCGGTGGCCCCTGGGCCGTCGCCGAGGTCGGCCTCGAAGAGCTGGTCCTCGCCTACCTCGGCCGGGCGGAACAGTCCGGCCGCCGCCCCACCCCGACCGTTGCAGAGGCTCACCTATGATCTGGATGACCTGGCGCCAGTTCCGCGCCCAGGCGCTCATCGGCCTCGGGGCACTTGTGCTCCTGGCCGTCTACCTGGTCGTGCTCGGCGGGCAGATCCACGGCGCGTACGACGACACCCTCGCCCACTGCGCCACCCGCGAGTCCTGCGCGGGACCGCTCGGAGCCTTCGCCGACCGCTACAGCCTCCAGACCGACCTGCTCGGCTACCTGCTGCTTGCCGCCCCCGGCGCCCTCGGCGTCTTCTGGGGAGCCCCGCTGATCGCCAGGGAACTGGAGGCCGGCACCCATCGCCTGGCGTGGAACCAGAGCGTGACCCGTGGTCGCTGGCTCGCCGCCAAACTCGGACTGGTCGGCCTGCTGAGCGTGGCCACCGCGGGCCTGTACAGCCTGCTGCTCACCTGGGCGGCGGGCCCGGTCACCACCGTCCTCAACAACCGGTTCGAGCCGGTGCTCTTTGCCTCCCGCAACCTCGCCCCGCTCGCCTACACGGGCTTCTCCTTCGTCCTGGGCGCCACCCTGGGCCTGGTCCTGCGCCGTGCCGTCCCGGCCATGGCCGCCACCGTGGTGGTCTTCGCCGCCCTCCAGATCGCCGTCCCCGCCCTGATCCGCCCCCACTACCAGACGCCGACCCGCACCTCGGTCCCGCTCACCGCCGAACTGATCGGCCGCCTGACCAAGATCGGCACCTACGGCGACATCGGCGGCCTGCGCATCCCAGGCGGCCCATGGGTCGTCGAGACCAGCGCCATCCTCGACTCCTCCGGCAAGGAGGTCGGCCACACACCCTGGTTCCAGGACTGCATGAACCACAGCTCACTCTCGGAATTGCCCACCTGCCTGGCCAAGGGCAACGTCCACGTCGAGATTGCCGAACAGCCGGCCGACCGCTACTGGACCTTTCAGTTCGCGGAGACCGCACTCTTCGCTGCCCTGACAGCCTTCCTGGCCGCCCTCGCCTTCTGGCGCATCCGCAAGCAACCCGCCTGACGGAATCGCCGGAAGCACCCCTGGCGGCTCGCCTCCGACATGACGAAGGCCCCGACCGGCGAACCGGTCGGGGCCTTCGTGAAGGCGGAGGATACGAGATTCGAACTCGTGAGGGGTTGCCCCCAACACGCTTTCCAAGCGTGCGCCCTAGGCCTCTAGGCGAATCCTCCGCGGCAAACATTACATGACCGACGGGAGTGCTTGCGAACTCGTTCTCGCAGGCCGGCATCGGGTACGCTGTGCGCAGCCCCTCACGCGGCGCTATCTGACTGAACTCCCCCAGGGCCGGAAGGCAGCAAGGGTAGGTCGGCTCTGGCGGGTGCGTGGGGGGCGTTCGCGTTCCTGCGGCCGGGGCCCTTTGTCGGTGGGCGCCTATAACCTCGTATGCGTGTCGTCTCTCGCGCTGTACCGCCGCTACCGTCCCGAGACCTTTGCCGAGGTCATCGGGCAGGAGCATGTCACCGACCCGTTGCAGCAGGCGCTGCGGAACAACCGGGTCAATCACGCGTACCTGTTCAGCGGACCGCGCGGCTGCGGGAAGACCACCAGCGCGCGCATCCTCGCCCGCTGTCTGAACTGTGAGCAGGGTCCCACCCCCACGCCGTGCGGGGAGTGCCAGTCCTGCCAGGACCTCGCCCGCAACGGCCCGGGTTCGATCGACGTCATCGAGATCGACGCCGCCTCCCACGGTGGCGTGGACGACGCCCGCGAGCTGCGCGAGAAGGCCTTCTTCGGGCCCGCGAGCAGCCGCTACAAGATCTACATCATCGACGAGGCCCACATGGTCACGTCGGCCGGCTTCAACGCGCTCCTGAAGGTCGTCGAGGAGCCGCCGGAGCATCTGAAGTTCATCTTCGCCACGACCGAGCCGGAGAAGGTCATCGGGACCATCCGGTCCCGTACCCACCACTACCCCTTCCGGCTCGTGCCCCCCGGCACCCTGCGGGAGTACCTCGCCGAGGTGTGCCAGAAGGAGGGCATCGCGGTCGAGGAAGGCGTGCTGCCGCTGGTCGTGCGCGCCGGTGCCGGCTCCGTCCGTGACTCCATGTCCGTCATGGACCAGCTCCTCGCCGGTGCGGGCGCCGAGGGTGTGACCTATGCCATGGCCACCTCCCTCCTCGGCTACACCGACGGCTCGCTGCTCGACTCCGTCGTGGAGGCCTTCGCCACCGGTGACGGGGCCGCGGCCTTCGAGGTCGTGGACCGCGTCATCGAGGGCGGGAACGACCCGCGGCGGTTCGTCGCCGACCTGCTGGAGCGGCTGCGCGACCTGGTGATCCTCGCGGCCGTCCCGGACGCCACGGAGAAGGGGCTCATCGACGCCCCGGCCGACGTCCTGGAGCGCATGCAGGCCCAGGCCTCCACCTTCGGCGCCGCCGAGCTGAGCCGCGCCGCCGACCTGGTCAACGAGGGCCTGACGGAGATGCGCGGCGCCACCTCGCCCCGGCTCCAGCTGGAGCTGATCTGCGCGCGCGTGCTGCTGCCCGCCGCGTACGGCGACGAGCGCTCGATGATGGCCCGCCTGGACCGCCTGGAGCGCGGCGTCAACTTCTCGGCCGGGAGCGGCGCGCCCGCCATGGGGTACGTCCCCGGTCCCGAGGCCCATGGTGGCCACGCGGGCCACGGCGGCGGTGTCCCCGTGCCGTCGGTGCCGCCCGGCGGCGGCCCCGCCGCGGCCCGCGCGGCCGTACGGTCCAACGGCGGTGGCGCGGATGCCTCCGCCCCGGCCGTTCCATCTACTCCGGCTCCGGCTCCGGCCCCTGCTCCGACCCCTTCTGCCTCTCCGGCCACTCCTGCCGGGCCGCCCGCCCCGGCCGCGCCCACGGCCCCCGCAGCACCCGCCCCCACCGCGCCCGAGCCCGTCGCTCCCGAGCCCGCCGCTCCCGCCCCGGCCGCGGCCGCGGCCGGGGCCGCCCCCGGCGCCTGGCCCACCGCCGCCCCGGCGGGCGCAGGCCGGCGGCCCGGCGGCTGGCCCACGGCCGCCGCTCCGGGCAGCGGACCGGGCGGTCCAGGTGGACCGGGCGGCCAAGGCGGTCAGGTCGGTCAGACCGCTCAGGGCGGACCGCAGGCGCAGGCCACCCCCAGCCGTCCCGCGGCCGCACAGCCGCAGCACCAGCCCCAGCACCAGGCGCAGCCGCAGCACCACCCCGCGCCGGCCGCCACCCCCGCTCCGGTCCCGGCCTCCGCTCCCGTCGGCGGTCTCGACCCCCGCGCGCTGTGGCCGAACATCCTGGAGGCCGTCAAGAACCGCCGCCGCTTCACCTGGATCCTGCTCAGCCAGAACGCCCAGGTGACCGGCTTCGACGGCACCACCCTCCAGCTCGGCTTCGTCAACGCCGGCGCCCGCGACAACTTCGCCGGCAGCGGCAGCGAGGACGTGCTGCGGGCGGCGCTGGCCGAGCAGTTCAACGTGCAGTGGAAGATCGAGGCGGTCGTCGACCCGTCCGGTGGCTCCGCGCCCCCGGCCGGCGCGCAGGGCTTCGGCGGCACAGGCGGTTACGGCGGCGCCTCCGCGGGCGGCTACGGCGGCGCGCCCGGCGGTGGCTACGGCGCCCCCTCGGCCCCCCGCCCCGCCGCCCCCCAGCAGGGCTCCCCCCAGGCCTCTGCCGCCGGGCAGGGCCGTCCCGGGGCCCAGTCGGCGCCCCCCTCCGCCCCCCAGCGGTCGGCGGCCCCCGAACCGCCGCCCATGCCTCCGGTGGCCCCGGAGGACGACATCCCGGAGGACGACGACCCGGACCTGGACGAGTCGGCCCTCTCCGGCCATGAACTGATCGTCCGGGAGCTGGGGGCGACCGTGGTGGAGGAGTTCTCCAACGAGTAGGCGGGCAACGGAGGCCTCCCGAACGGGCAGCGGAGGTCTCCGAGCAGACGGGTAGCGGAGGCCTCCCGCACGAGGAGAAGAGGTCCTTTGGAGGAAAGTCCGACAAACCCGGGCCCCGGGCTTCGGCGACCTTGCCAGTAGGCTGACCCCCGTGAAGGTCCTCGTCATCGGCAGCGGCGCCCGCGAACACGCCCTGTGCCACTCCCTGTCCCTCGACCCCGACGTCACCGCGCTGCACTGCGCCCCCGGCAACGCCGGCATCGCCGAGGTCGCCGAGCTGCACCCGGTCGACGCGCTCGACGGCGCGGCCGTGGCCGGGCTGGCCGGCCGCCTCGGCGCCGACCTGGTCGTCGTGGGCCCGGAGGCCCCGCTGGTCGCCGGGGTCGCCGATGCCGTCCGCGAGGCCGGCATCCCCGTCTTCGGCCCCTCCCGCGAGGCCGCCCGCCTGGAAGGCTCCAAGGCCTTCGCCAAGGACGTCATGGCGGCGGCCGGGGTGCCCACCGCCCGCTCCTACGTCTGCACCACGCCGGAGGAGGTCGCCGACGCCCTGGACGCCTTCGGTCCCCCCTACGTCGTCAAGGACGACGGGCTGGCCGCCGGCAAGGGCGTGGTCGTCACCGACGACCTGGCCGCCGCCAAGGAGCACGCGGCCGGCTGCGAGCGCGTGGTCATCGAGGAGTTCCTGGACGGCCCCGAGGTCTCCCTCTTCGCCGTGACCGACGGTGAGACGGTCGTCCCGCTCCAGCCCGCCCAGGACTTCAAGCGCGCCCTGGACGGCGACGAGGGCCCGAACACCGGCGGCATGGGCGCGTACTCCCCGCTGCCGTGGGCCGACCCCAAGCTCGTCGACGAGGTGCTCCAGACGGTGCTCCAGCCGACGGTGGACGAGCTGCACCGCCGCGGCACCCCGTTCTCCGGGCTGCTCTACGCCGGTCTGGCCATCACCAGCCGCGGCGTCCGGGTCATCGAGTTCAACGCCCGCTTCGGCGACCCCGAGACCCAGGTCGTACTGGCCCGGCTGAAGACCCCGCTGGCCGGTGTCCTGCTGGCCGCCGCGACCGGCACCCTCGCCGATCTGGCGCCGCTGCGCTGGAGCGAGGACGCGGCCGTCACCGTGGTCGTAGCCTCGCACAACTACCCCGGCGCCCCGCGCACCGGCGACCCCATCACCGGCCTGGACGAGGTGGCCGCCGAGGACGCCCCGCACGCGTACGTGCTGCACGCCGGGACCCGGCGGGACGGCGACGCGGTGGTCAGCGCGGGCGGCCGGGTGCTGTCCGTCACGGCGACCGGCAAGGACCTGACCGAGGCGCGCGAGCGCGCGTACCGGGCGGTGGGCCGGATCCGCCTCGACGGCGCCCAGCACCGCACGGACATCGCGGCCAAGGCGGCGGCAGAGGCGGCCACCCAGGCGTAAGCGCAGGCGGCCAGCCAGGCGTAAGCCGAGGTGACGGCAGCGGACGTACCCGATCGGGCCCCGGAACGGAATCCGGGGCCCGATCTTCGCTTTCTGTCACCCACCTCTGCCCAAAGCCATTCCATCGAGTGAGCAATCGCCCATACGGCTGACGGGGGCCGGACCCCCAACTAGGGTGCCGCGCAAGCGTTCCGGCACTTGGCCCACCGGCATTGCGATGTCAGTGGCGGGTGCCACAGTGGGGGAGTGAGCAAGACCAGGACGGCACGGCATCGGCAGGGAGGGGGCGAGGACGGCTCGTGACCGGGATCGGTATGGAGATGGGCGCGCAGGCCGCGCGCTCCCGCGCCCTTGCCGTGCTGCGGGTCCGGGGCCGGGCGCTGGCGGTGGCCGTGCTGCCCGCGGGCGCCGCGGTGATCCTGCTGGCCGGTGGCTCCACCGGCCATCTCGTCGGCCCCGGCTGGGACGCGGCCCGCTGGATCGTGGGCGTGCTCGCCGTGCTGGTGCTGCTGGCCGCGGCCGGCGTCGCCCTGGTCGTGGCCCGCGCCCGCCCCGCCATGAGTCCCACGGTGCCGATCCGGGAGGAGTCCGCCCCGGACCTGTACCGGATGGTGCGGGACCTGGCCGACCGGCTGGACGTGCCCGCGCCCTCGGCCATAGCGCTCACCCCGGACTGCGACAGCTGGCTGGAGGACCGCAGCCGCTCGGCCCACGGCCCGCCGCCGCGCCCGGCGCCCGACGGGACGGCGCCCCCGGGCCGTCGGCACCGCGCCCCCGCGGCGCCGGTGCTGGTCATCGGCTCCCCGTTCCTGTGGTGGATGCGCGTCGGCGAGCTGCGCGCCGTCCTCGCCCCGGTCGTCGCCGGTACGGGCCCCTCCGCCCACCCCGACATAGCCGCCGCCCGGCGCTTCGTGCGCGGGCTGGACGCGGCGGTGGCGGTCGCCTCGGCGCAGGGCCGCCGACCGCTGGCCCGAGGGGTGTGCGGGGCGCTCGGCTGGGTGGCGCGGCTGATGCTGCGCGGCTGCCAGGAGCATGCGACGCAGATGGAGCGCGGGGTGGCGGCCGCGGCGGCGGAGCGGGCCCAGTCGGTGGACTACGGCCTGCGGATCGTCGCGCAGGAACAGGTCGGCCTCGCCTACGCGGGCTGGGACCGGCTGCTGACCCGGGTCGCGCTGCCCGCCTGGCGGATGGGCCGCTGGCCGTCCCGGCTGGACGCGGGGGTGGTCGCCGCGCTCACCGAGCTGTCCCGCCGCGACCGCCTCGCCGAGGGCTTCGCCTCCCGGCTCGGCGAGCGGCCCGCCTGCGACCTCCTGGAGGAGCCCGGCTCGGTGGACGAGGCCACCTCCCTGCTCGCCGCCCGCCTCTTCCACGGCGGCCCCGCCGAGCCCGGCCCCGACTGGGCCCCGGTCGACTGGCAGGCGTACCCGGAGGAGGTGGTGGACCGCACCTGGCGCGCGGACGCGGCCCGGCTGCACCGGGTCCTGGACTCCCTCGGCGTCCGCCCCTCCCTCGACCCGGCGGTCCCCGACCCCGGCGGACCCACGCTGGCCCGGGTCCTGGACCACCTCACCGAGCTCCCGCCCGAGGACCCGCCCCTCGCCCGGCCCCCGCACCCCCGCCCCACGGCCGCCGGCCCGGACCCGGACCCGGACCCGAATGCCGAGCCGTACGACGCCGACGGCTACCCGGGCCCGTACGACGCCGACGCCTATCCGGACCCGTACGACGCCGACGCCTACCCGGCCCCGTACGACGCCGACGGCTGCCCGAACCTGGACGACGACGAGGACACCGACCCCGGCACCGAACGCAGCGCCGCGCTGGCCGCCGGGCTCTGCGCCCAGCTGGCCCGCGAGGAGGCCGCCGCGCCGGCCGGTCCCGGCACCCCCGGCCAGGGCCCCGAGAGCGCCCTGTGGGACGGCGGCGGACTTCCGCTGTCCCCGCTGCAACCCCCGCGCACGGCACGGGAGTTGCTCACCGACCACGTCACGGCGATGGTGTGCTGTGCGGCCGTCGACACCGCCGGAGCGGTCCCGGCCCTGGACTGGCTGGACGGCCCGGCGCTGCTGCTCGACGGCGAGCGGGCCGCCGATCTGACACCCCGCGTGCTCCGGCTGATCGAGGAGGGGGACCCGGGCCCGCTGCGCGACTGGCTGGCCGCGTCCGGGATACGCCCGGAGAAGCCCGTACGACTCGTCTGAGGGCCCTGGTCCGACGGTCGTATCACCGGCTGTAACGGAGCAGGGACTTCCACTTCAGGTCAATTCGCAACGAGTAGTGACCGAGCCCGTGCGTTATGTGATGTGCTGGGACGACCACGCCCTTGGCAAAGGCGTGCGACATACGACAGCACAGCCGGGCACCGTGAGCCGGCCGCGCCCGCCGAGCACCACCCCAGCACCGCGAGCGATCACCACCGACCACCACCGTTCACCACCGACACAGCACACGGGGGCACGAGGGAGGGGAAGCGACCATGGCCTCGGACCACATCCCCCGCTGGGAGTCCGGAGCACTCGCGCACGCCGTCACGGACCCCTTCGGCCTGGGCCCGGTGCCCTGGCTGCGCGGAAGCGAGACCTACTACGACTCCGGCGCCATCCTGCCGTGGTACGTCGACCCGGGCCCGCAGCAGCTGACCGGCGTGCGCACCGCCCCGCGCGTGCCCGGCCCGCGCTCGGCCGACGACGTGCACCGGCAGATCAAGGGCTTCACCGCCACCGGCGCGGTCGCGCCCGGCGAGGCGATCGACTTCCACATCACCGTCGACCCGCCGCAGGAGTTCGGTGTCGACGTCTACCGGATCGGCCACTACGGCGGCGACGGCGCAGCCAAGATCACCACCAGCCCCCGGCTGTCGGGCATCGTGCAGCCGCCGCCGCTGGCCGCCGACCGCACGGTCTCCTGCCACCACTGGTGGCTGTCCTGGCGCCTCCAGGTGCCCGCCCACTGGCACACCGGTGCCTATGTGGCCGTGCTGACCACCGCCGACGGCTACCGCTCCCATGTGCCCTTCACGGTCCGCGACGACCGCCCGGCGGACCTGCTCCTGCTGCTGCCGGACATCACCTGGCAGGCGTACAACCTCTATCCGGAGGACGGCCGTACCGGCGCCAGCCTCTACCACGCCTGGGACGAGCAGGGCCGGCTGCTGGGCGAGGCGGACGCGGCCACCACGGTCTCCTTCGACCGCCCCTACGCCGGCGCCGGCCTCCCGCTCCACGTGGGCCACGCCTACGACTTCATCCGCTGGGCCGAGCGCTACGGCTACGACCTGGCCTACGCCGACGCCCGCGACCTGCACGCCGGCCGCGTCGACCCCGCCCGCTACCGGGGGCTGGTCTTCCCCGGCCACGACGAGTACTGGTCGGTGCCGATGCGCCGGGCCGTCGAGGGCGCCCGGGACCGGGGCACCTCGCTGGTGTTCCTGTCGGCCAACACCATGTACTGGCAGGTGGAGTTGGCCCCCTCGCCGTCCGGCGTCCCGGACCGGCTGCTGACCTGCCGCAAGCGCAAGGGACCCGGCAAACCGGTGCTGTGGCGGGAGATCGACCGGCCCGAGCAGCAACTGGTCGGCATCCAGTACGCGGGCCGCGTCCCCGAGCCGCACCCGCTGGTCGTCCGCAACGCCGGCCACTGGCTGTGGGAGGCGACCGGGGCGGTCGAGGGCGACGAGATCCCGGGGCTGGTGGCCGGTGAGGCGGACCGCTACTTCCCGCGCACCCCGCTGCCCGAGCACGACGAGCGCATCCTGCTCGCCCACTCGCCCTACACCGACACCGCCGGCGTCCTGCGCCACCAGGAGACCTCCCTCTACCGGGCCCCCTCCGGCGCCTGGGTGTTCGCCTCCGGCACCTTCGCCTGGTCCCCGGCGCTGGACCGCCCCGGCCATGTGGACCCCCGGATCCAGCGCGCCACGGCGAACCTGCTGGACCGCATCTGCAAACGCGACTGACCCCTGACCGAAACCCATCGCCCCCGTAAGGGAGAATCGAGGCACTTGGACAGAACCACGGGGAGGAACCGTGTCCGGATTCGTAGAAAAGCCCGAGCCGATTCAGGTTCCGGGCCTGGTGCACCTGCACACCGGAAAGGTGCGCGAGCTGTACCGGAACGAGGCGGGCGACCTCGTGATGGTCGCCAGCGACCGTATGTCCGCCTACGACTGGGTGCTGCCCACGGAGATCCCCGACAAGGGGCGCATCCTCACCCAGCTCTCCCTGTGGTGGTTCGACCAGCTGCGTGACCTGGCCACCAACCATGTGATCAGCACCGAGCTGCCCGAGGGCGCCCCCGCCGACTGGGCGGGCCGCACGCTGATCTGCAAGTCGCTGAAGATGGTCCCCGTGGAGTGCGTGGCGCGCGGCTATCTCACCGGCTCGGGCCTGCTGGAGTACGACGAGTCCCGGACGGTCTGCGGCCTGGCCCTCCCCGAGGGCCTGGTCGACGGCTCCGAACTGCCCGCCCCGATCTTCACCCCGGCCACCAAGGCCGAGGTCGGCGAGCACGACGAGAACGTCTCCTACGAGGAGGTCGCCCGCCAGGTCGGCGCCGAGACCGCCGCCCAGCTGCGCCAGGCCACCCTGGCGGTGTACTCGCGCGCCCGGGACATCGCCCGCGAACGGGGGATCATCCTGGCGGACACCAAGTTCGAGTTCGGCTTCGAGGGCGACGAGCTGGTCCTGGCCGACGAGGTCCTCACCCCGGACTCGTCCCGCTTCTGGCCGGCCGACCAGTGGCAGCCGGGCCGGGCGCAGCCGTCGTACGACAAGCAGTTCGTCCGGGACTGGCTGACCTCCGCCGAGTCCGGCTGGGACCGCAAGAGCGAGCAGCCGCCGCCGGAGCTGCCGGAGCACGTCGTGGCCGCGACCCGGCAGAAGTACGTGGAGGCCTACGAGCGGCTGACCGGCACCCGCTGGTCGTAGGGCGCGCCGACGGAATGCCGTAGAACACGAAGAAGCCCCCCGGTGGAAGCCGGGGGGCTTTTCTCTGGAGCGGACGACGAGGCTCGAACTCGCGACCTCAACCTTGGCAAGGTTGCGCTCTACCAACTGAGCTACGTCCGCCTTGCGCCGTGGCGCGAGAGCAACTATACCCAACCCGGCGGGGGTGCGGGACACACTTCCGCGGAGAGGTGCTCGGCACTGGATCCGGCAGTGGTGGGGAAGGGGCGCTCCGGCGATCTCCGTGAGTTCCCCCGGCCGGCCTTCCGGCAGTCAACTTCGGCCTGCTGTCAGGGCTTTCGCCGTCCCCTACAGGATGTCTCGCGAGTCCTCGGCGCCGATCGCGGGGCCTTTCCGGTGCGCCCGGGGAAGGCCTGGATGTGGCGACGTTCACAGGTGTTCGAGCGGGGGCGTGCGAGCGGGTCGCTCCGATATCGGAAGTGCGCGCGCATAGAAAAGACCCCGGTCCAGAGGACCGGGGTCTTTTTCCCGAGCGGACGACGAGGCTCGAACTCGCGACCTCAACCTTGGCAAGGTTGCGCTCTACCAACTGAGCTACGTCCGCACTGCTCCCGACCGGCTCCCACCGATCGGTGCGAACACCAGCCTACCTGATCCACAAGAGTGGTTCTGACCGGTGTCAGAGCGGGTGACAGGAATCGCACACTGCGCCTTCCCCCTGGAAGGGGGATGTTCTACTACTGAACTACACCCGCATGTCCTTGGGATCCGGCCTTTCGGCCTCGCCCCTCGGCGTGCTCCAGACATTAGCTGATCAGCAGGGGGGTAGCGCAAGTCGGCTCCCCGTAGACCGCCCGCGCACCGTCGCCGGGCCCAAGTGAACGGCCCTCAGGGAGCGCTGACGGACCCTGAGGGCTGCCCCTTCGCGGGCTCGGCCGGCCCCTGGGCGGGGCTCACTGCGCGGCGCTGAACGCCTCGTAGACCTTCTTGGGGATGCGTCCGCGCGCGGGGACGTCCATCTTGTTGGCCTGTGCCCAGGCGCGGACGGCCGCCGGGTCGGGCGCGACCTCGGTCTGCTTGTACGCCTTGCCGGACCGCGAGCGCTTGCGGCCGGCCTCGACGTAGGGCGCGAGCGCCGTACGCAGTTTCTTGGCGTTGGTTTCGTTCAGGTCGATCTCGTACGACTTGCCGTCGAGTCCGAAGGCGATCGTTTCCGCTGCTTCAGAGCCGTCGATGTCGTCGAAGAGAGTGACCACGACCTTTTGCGCCACGAATATCGGTCCCTTCGTGCGGCACGTCGATACAGCTCAACGCGATGACGTGCCGAGTATCGGCTATTGCCAATTCATTTGTACAGTGCCTGGCAATGCAAAGTGAAGCCCGACTAAATCCCTCCGCGTGTCCCGGATCAATAGGTCTCGCGGGCGGACTGGGGAACTTTCCCAGAATTTTTGCCGAGCGTACGGCTTCGACACCCGATCGTGATGCGCCTCACGTAGTTTCCTACAACTCTACCCGCGTAGAAATTTTGTGCGGGTAGTCTGAAGGAACCTGCTCAGCACCACACACCGGGAGTGCCAGTGGCACGCGTCGTAGTCGACGTCATGCTCAAGCCGGAGATCCTCGACCCCCAGGGCCAGGCGGTCCAGCGTGCGCTGCCGCGCCTGGGATTCGAGGGGATCTCGGACGTACGTCAGGGAAAGCGTTTCGAACTGGAAGTTGACGGGCCGGTTGACGAGGCCGTGCTCGCCCGCATCCACGATCTTGCGGAATCCTTCCTCGCCAACACCGTGATCGAGGACTTCACCGTCAAGGTGGAAGAGCCGGCGGAAGTCGCGGAGGCGGCCAAGTGACCGCTCGTATTGGCGTCGTCACTTTCCCGGGCAGCCTCGACGACCGGGACACCCAGCGCGCGATCCGCCTCGCGGGCGCCGAGCCGGTCGCCCTGTGGCACAAGGACAAGGACCTCAAGCAGGTCGACGCCGTGGTGCTGCCCGGCGGCTTCTCCTACGGCGACTATCTGCGGGCCGGGGCCATCTCCCGGTTCTCGCCGGTGATGGACTCCGTGATCGAACAGGCGAAGGCCGGTCTGCCGGTCCTCGGTATCTGCAACGGCTTCCAGATCCTGACCGAGGCCCACCTCCTCCCGGGCGGGATGCTCGGCAACGACCACCTCCACTTCATCTGCCGCGACCAGAAGCTGCGGGTGGAGAACGCGGAGACGGCCTGGACCGGCGACTACCGCCAGGGCCAGGAGATCCACATCCCGCTGAAGAACATGGACGGCCGGTACGTCGCCGACGAGTACACGCTCGACAAGCTGGAGGCGGAGGGCCGGGTCGTCTTCCGGTACCTGGACTTCAATCCCAACGGCTCGCTCCGCGACATCGCCGGCATCACCAACGAGGCCGGCAACGTCGTGGGCCTCATGCCTCACCCGGAGCACGCCGTCGAGCCGCTGATCGGCACCGGCCGCACCGACGGCCTCCCCTTCTTCACCTCGATCCTCAAGAAGCTGGTCAACGCATGAGCCGGACGCCTCTGGACACGGTCGAGCACGCGGCCGCGACCCCCGACGTCGAGCTGCCCTGGGCCGAACTCGGCCTGAAGAAGGACGAGTACGAGCGGGTGGTGGAGATCCTCGGCCGCCGCCCGACCGGCGCCGAACTCGCCATGTACTCGGTCATGTGGTCCGAGCACTGCTCGTACAAGTCCTCCAAGGTCCACCTGCGCCAGTTCGGCGAGAAGGCGCCCCAGTCGGACGCGATGCTCGTCGGCATCGGCGAGAACGCGGGCGTGGTGGACGTCGGCCAGGGTTACGCCGTGACCTTCAAGGTCGAGTCGCACAACCACCCGTCGTACGTCGAGCCCTACCAGGGCGCGGCCACGGGTGTCGGCGGCATCGTCCGCGACATCATCGCGATGGGTGCCCGCCCGGTCGCCGTGGTGGACCCGCTGCGCTTCGGCGCGGCCGACCACCCCGACACCAAGCGCGTGCTGCCGGGCGTGGTCGCCGGCATCGGCGGCTACGGCAACTGCCTGGGCCTGCCCAACATCGGCGGCGAGGTCGTCTTCGACGCCTGCTACCAGGGCAACCCGCTGGTCAACGCGGGTGCCATCGGTGTGATGCGGCACGAGGACATCCACCTGGCGAAGGCCTCCGGCGCGGGCAACAAGGTCATCCTGTACGGCGCCCGGACCGGCGGCGACGGCATCGGCGGCGCCTCGATCCTCGCCTCGGAGACCTTCGACGACGCCAAGCCGTCGAAGCGTCCCGCCGTCCAGGTCGGCGACCCCTTCCAGGAGAAGCTCCTCATCGAGTGCACCCTGGAGGCGTTCCGGGAGAAGCTGGTCGTCGGCATCCAGGACCTCGGCGCGGCCGGTCTGTCCTGCGCCACCTCCGAGCTGGCCTCCAACGGCTCCGGCGGCATGACCGTCACCCTGGACGACGTGCCGCTGCGCGACTCCACGCTCTCGCCCGAGGAGATCCTCATGAGCGAGTCGCAGGAGCGCATGTGCGCGGTCGTGGAGCCCGAGAAGGTCGACCGCTTCCTGGAGATCTGCGAGAAGTGGGACGTCATCGCCACCGTCATCGGTGAGGTGACCGACGGCGACCGGCTGGAGATCTTCTGGCACGGCGAGAAGATCGTGGACGTCGACCCGCGCACGGTCGCCCACGAGGGCCCGACCTACGAGCGCCCGTACGCCCGTCCCGACTGGCAGGACGCCCTCCAGGCGGACGACGCGAACAAGCTGCCGCGCCCGCGGACGAGCGAGGAGCTCAAGGAGCAGGTCCTGAAGCTGGTCGGCTCCCCGAACCAGGCCTCCAAGAAGTGGATCACCTCCCAGTACGACCACTTCGTGCAGGGCAACACGGTGCTGGCGCAGCCCGAGGACTCGGGCATGATCCGCATCGACGAGGAGAGCGGCCTCGGCGTCGCCATCGCGACGGACGGCAACGGCCGCTACGCCAAGCTGGACCCGTACACCGGCGCCCAGCTGGCCCTCGCGGAGGCGTACCGCAATGTCGCCACCACCGGTGCGAAGCCGCTCGCGGTCTCCGACTGCCTGAACTTCGGCTCGCCCGAGGACCCGGCGGTGATGTGGCAGTTCGCCGAGGCCGTGCGCGGTCTGGCGGACGGCTGCCTCCAGCTCGGCACCCCGGTGACCGGCGGCAACGTCTCCCTGTACAACCAGACCGGCGAGGCCGCCATCCACCCGACCCCGGTCGTGGCGGTCCTCGGTGTGATCGACGACGTCGCGCGCCGCACCCCGGTCGCCTTCCAGGAGGAGGGCCAGCTGCTCTACCTCCTCGGCGACACCCGCGAGGAGTTCGGCGGCTCGGCCTGGTCCCAGGTCATCCACGACCACCTGGGAGGTCTGCCCCCGAAGGTCGACCTGGAGCGGGAGCGGCTGCTGGCCGAGATCCTGATCTCCGCCTCCCGCGACGGCATGATCGACTCCGCGCACGACCTGTCCGACGGCGGTCTGATCCAGGCCGTGGTCGAGTCGGCCCTGCTCGGCGGCAAGGGCGCCCGTCTGGTCGTCCCCGACGGCCTGGACGCCTTCACCTTCCTGCTGTCCGAGTCGGCCGGCCGTGCGATCGTCGCCGTGCCGCGCTCGGAGGAGGTCCGCTTCAACGACATGTGCGGTGCGCGTGGTCTGCCGGCCACCCGGATCGGTGTCGTCGACGGCGACTCGGTGGACGTCCAGGGCGAGTTCACCCTCTCCCTGGAGGAGCTGCGCACGGCCCACGAGGAGACGATCCCGGCGCTCCTGGCGTAAGCGGTCGTACGACCCGAGGGCCCGCCCGGCACCGTCCGGGCGGGCCCTTCGCCGGTGAATGTGGCGGAGGTCGCATCCGGCGGTACGCCGTCAAGCCAACCTGACGGCTGATCGCAATGCGCGTAGACGCCGGTGCGGTCGTGTGCCGCCGGGGACCGGGGGCCCGGCCGGTCCGGTACTAAATGACTGAAAAATGAAGTAATGCCCGGCGGGCGCACTACGGTTGCGGCGGTTGCTGTTCCACCGAGAGGACACCCCTCATGACCGCCGCCGACAGCACGCCGAGAACGGCCCGGATCCTCACCGGTTACCGCGCCGAGGACGGCTTCGTGGCCGTACAGCTGAATCCGCCCCCCGCCGAGTACGTCTGGCACGACGAGGACGCCGAACAGCAGGAGGAGCGGTACGGCCCCGGGACCGGCTACCACCAGTGGCTGGCCGTCGATGTGAACAGCGGCACGGTCTGGTTCGGCGACGTCGACTGGCGGGCCCCGCGCGAGCAGCTCGACAGCCGGCTTCCGGGCGTGCCGCGCGGGGCGCTCGACGACGGGGCACTGCCCGCCCCCGGTGTGCTGGTGCACCTGCTGACCCACCTGTCCCACGACGAACAGCGCGGCTACTCCTGGCACTTCTTCACCGCCGAGGAACTGCACGGGCTCTGCTCGCGGATCCTGCCCGCCGTGCAGCGGCTGGTGGACTCGGTGCACCGGGTGGGCCCGGCCGGGGAGTTGGAGTGGTCCGCCGAGGCCGCCACCGCCTGGGACGACATCGAGCAGGCCGCGACCTACGCCTTCGACGCCTCCGGGGCGGTCGTCTGGCCCCGGCTGCGGATGAGCCCGGTGCCGGACCGGCGGGTCGAGGTCGGCACGTTCCTCGCCCGCAACCCCGGTCTGTGCGACCCCTCCTGGGCCACGGCCACCGACGCCGAACTGGACGCCTACGCCGACTACCGGCCCGAGCCGGACCCCGAGTCCGGTTCCGGCTCCGGTTCCGGTTACGGCGGGGTGCCGGGGCGGATCTGCCAGGACAGCGGCCTGCGGATCGAGGAGGGGTACCGCTTCTACGGCCACCGCGCCGCGCTGTACGCCTGGCGCGCCCGGGCCTGCGGCGACCGCACCCCGACGGAGGCCCGGGGCTGGCTGGAGGCGACGGAGGCGGGCCGGCGCACCTGGGAGGCGGCCAAGCCGCCCGGGGCCACCCTCGCCGATGTGCCGGACTGCGTGCTGGGCGCCCTCGCCGAACGCTTCCAGAACGCCGCGGGCGAGGAGGGCCTGGTCCTCACCGGCCTGCCCGGCTATCTGTGGCAGATGCGCGCCGAGGAACGGGCCGCCGTCGACCGGCAGCTCGTGCAGGAGGGCGAGGAGGTGGAACGCCTCGAAGGGATGCTCAGGGACTTCCGCGCCGCCCGGAACCGCACCGTGACCCGCGTGCTGGCGTGGGGCGACGGACGTGACGACACGGAGATAGCCCGCCTGGCCGCCCTGTCCCCGTCTTGCGTCCGCGAGTGGCGGGAGCGCCTGACCGCCGACCAGGACGCGGCGACTCCGCACCGGTGACCGGCGGCGCCCCGGAAACGCCCTGAAGAGCGCCGCCCCGACGGCATAAGCTCGCCGGCATGTCCCCGGCCAAGAAGCGCGCCCGCAGCTACGACCCCGCCCGGACCCGTGCCGCGGTCCTCGCCCAGTGGGGCCATGTCCGCACGGCCGCCCGCGGTCTCGGTCCGGAGCAGCTCGCGCTGCCCACCCGGCTCGGCGCCTGGACCGTCAGCGAGCTGGTCGCGCACATCGGGATGGCGGTCACCGCCGTACACCGGGCCCTCGCCCTGCCCGCGCCGGCCCGCGCGGACGCCGTCCTGCTCGACTGGCCCTTCGCCACCGCGGCCAGCTCCGCCGCCATCGACGAGTTCACCCGCGCCCTGGCCGCCGAACACCCCGACCTCGACGCCTATCTCGCGGACGTCGACGCCACCCTGCGCGAGCTGCTCGCCGAGCACCCCGGCAGCCGGCTGCTCCAGACCAACGCGGGCGCGCTGTCCCTGGACGACTACCTGGTCACCCGGGCCGTCGAACTCGTCGTCCACACCGACGACCTGGCCGCCGCCGTACCCGGCCTGGAGATCCCGTACGACCGGCAGGCCCTGGCCGCCACCACCCGGCTGCTCGCCGACGCGCTCGCGGTGAAGGCGCCCGGCGGCTCGACCGAGGTGCGGGTGCCGCCGTACGCCGTCGTGCAGTGCGTCGAGGGGCCCCGGCACACCCGTGGCACCCCGCCCAACGTGGTGGAGACCGACCCGCTGACCTGGACCCGGCTCGCCACCGGGCGGCTGGCCTGGGCGGACGCCGTCGCGGCGGCGAAGGTCAGCGCGAGCGGGGAGCGCGCGGACATCGGGGGCCTGCTGCCGCTGATGAGCTGAGGGAACCGCCCCGGCCGGCCGGGCGTCGAACCACCATGAACCGGTACAAGCAGCACCTGGCCTCCGCCGCCGCCACCCTGCTCCTGCCGCTCACCCTGGCCTGCGCCGGCAACCCGGCGCACAGTGGTGCGGTGACCTCACAGGCGACCCCACGGGAACCGGTGACCGGCGTCGAGTGGCGGGTCGAGAGCCTCACCGCCGACGGCACCACCCGGCACGCCCCCGCCACCGCCCGGCTGCGCATCGACGCGGACGGCCGCGCGGCGGGCAACCTCGGCTGCAACGGCTTCAGCGCCGAGGCCACCGTGCACGGCGACCACGTCACCTTCGGCGGTCTGCGGACCACCCGGATGGCCTGCGACCCGGCGCGGATGACCTTCGAACGGGCCCTCGCCCGGACCCTCGCCGGGCACACCCTCACCGCCGCCCGCGACCACGACCGGCTCGTGCTCACCACACGTGACGGAGACCTCGTACGCCTCGTGCGCACCACCGCCGAATGATGTGCGACACCTCACTCGCGCATACGACAGAGGCCGCCACGGGCCGCCCGCACGCGCCGCCCACGGGCCGCACCCACCACCATCACGCCGCGCTGACCTGCACAAACGCAGGATCCGCCAAACTGATCGGTATCCTCCGCCCGGTTACGGGCCGGTATCCCCAATTCGGACCAGTGGTCGACCTCGCCTACACTCGGTGGCGTGCCACGTGGTGACGGTCGACTCAATCACGATCTGCTTCCCGGCGAAAAAGGCCCCCAGGACGCTTGCGGCGTCTTCGGTGTCTGGGCTCCGGGCGAAGAGGTCGCAAAGCTCACGTACTTCGGGCTCTACGCCCTCCAGCACCGGGGTCAGGAATCCGCGGGAATCGCGGTAAGCAACGGCTCCCAGATCCTCGTCTTCAAGGACATGGGCCTGGTCTCCCAGGTCTTCGACGAAACCTCTCTCGGTTCGCTCCAGGGTCATATCGCGGTCGGACACGCCCGCTACTCGACCACCGGTGCCTCCGTGTGGGAGAACGCCCAGCCGACGTTCCGCGCCACCGCGCACGGTTCGATCGCGCTCGGCCACAACGGCAACCTGGTCAACACGGCGCAGCTCGCCGAGATGGTCGCCGACCTCCCGAACGACAACAACAGCCGCTCCACCCGGGTCGCGGCCACCAACGACACCGACCTGCTGACGGCGCTGCTCGCCGCCCAGGTCGACGCGGACGGCAAGCCGCTGACCATCGAGGAGGCCGCTCACACGGTCCTCCCGAAGGTGCGCGGTGCCTTCTCCCTCGTCTTCATGGACGAGCACACCCTCTACGCCGCCCGTGACCCGCAGGGCATCCGCCCGCTGGTCCTCGGCCGCCTGGAGCGCGGCTGGGTGGTCGCCTCGGAGAGCGCCGCCCTCGACATCTGCGGCGCCAGCTACGTGCGCGAGATCGAGCCCGGCGAGTTCGTCGCCATCGACGAGAACGGCCTGCGCTCCTCCCGGTTCGCGGAAGCGAAGCCCAAGGGCTGTGTCTTCGAGTACGTCTACCTGGCCCGCCCGGACACCGACATCGCCGGCCGGAACGTGTACCTCTCCCGGGTGGAGATGGGCCGCCGGCTCGCGAAGGAGGCGCCGGTCGAGGCCGACCTCGTCATAGCGACCCCGGAGTCCGGCACCCCGGCCGCGATCGGCTACGCCGAGGCCTCCGGGATCCCCTTCGGCGCGGGTCTGGTGAAGAACGCCTACGTCGGCCGCACCTTCATCCAGCCCTCGCAGACCATCCGCCAGCTGGGCATCAGGCTGAAGCTGAACCCGCTGAAGGAAGTCATCAAGGGCAAGCGCCTGGTCGTCGTCGACGACTCCATCGTGCGCGGCAACACCCAGCGGGCCCTGGTCCGCATGCTTCGCGAGGCCGGCGCCGCCGAGGTCCACATCCGGATCTCCTCGCCGCCCGTGAAGTGGCCCTGCTTCTTCGGCATCGACTTCGCCACGCGCGCGGAGCTGATCGCCAACGGCATGACGATCGAGGAGATCGGCACCAGCCTCGGCGCCGACTCGCTCTCCTACATCTCCATCGACGGCATGATCGAGGCGACCACCATCGCCAAGCCGAACCTGTGCCGTGCCTGCTTCGACGGCGAGTACCCGATGGAGCTGCCGGACCCGGAGCTGCTCGGCAAGCAGCTGCTGGAGACCGAGCTGGCCGCCGGGCCCGCCGCCACGGCCGCGGCCGACGCCATCCGTCGCCCGTAGACCCCCGCAGTACGACACGAAAGCTCTCACAGTCATGTCTGAGACAACTGGTGCCAGCTACGCAGCAGCGGGCGTCGACATCGAGGCGGGCGACCGCGCCGTCGAGCTCATGAAGGAGTGGGTGAAGAAGACGCAGCGTCCCGAGGTCCTCGGCGGCCTCGGCGGCTTCGCCGGCCTCTTCGACGCCTCCGCCCTCAAGCGCTACGAGCGCCCGCTGCTCGCCTCCGCCACGGACGGCGTCGGCACCAAGGTCGACATCGCGCGGCAGCTCGGTGTGTACGACACCATCGGCCACGACCTGGTCGCCATGGTCATGGACGACATCGTGGTGTGCGGTGCCGAGCCGCTGTTCATGACCGACTACATCTGCGTCGGCAAGGTGCACCCCGAGCGGGTCGCGGCGATCGTCAAGGGCATCGCGGAGGGCTGTGTGCTGGCCGGGTGCGCCCTGGTGGGCGGCGAGACGGCCGAACACCCGGGTCTGCTGGGCGAGGACGACTTCGACGTCGCCGGCGCCGGTACGGGCGTCGTGGAGGCCGACCGGCTGCTGGGCGCGGATCGTATCCGCACGGGTGACGCGGTCATCGCCATGGCGTCCTCCGGTCTTCACTCGAACGGGTACTCCCTGGTCCGCCATGTCCTGCTGAAGACGGCCGGGCTGGCCCTGGAGGCGGAGATCGCGGAGCTGGGCCGCACCCTCGGCGAGGAGCTGCTGGAGCCGACGAAGATCTACTCGCTGGACTGCCTGGCGCTGACCCGTACGACGGATGTGCACGCCTTCTCGCACATCACCGGCGGCGGGCTCGCGGCCAACCTGGCCCGGGTGATCCCGGACGGGCTGCACGCCACCGTCGACCGCTCCACCTGGACCCCGGGTGCGATCTTCGATCTGGTCGGCAGGACCGGCAACGTCGAGCGCCTGGAGCTGGAGAAGACCCTGAACATGGGCGTCGGCATGATGGCGATCGTCCCGCAGGAGTCGGTCGAGGTGGCCCTCACGACGCTGGCCGACCGGGGTGTCGAGTCCTGGGTCGCGGGCGAGATCACCGAGCGTGGCGCGCAGGAGACCGGCGCGGAGCTGGTGGGGGACTACGCCGTCTGACCGGACGCCGCCCGTTCGCGCGGGCGGCCGTACGGACCGCTGCGCGGACCGTTGTGCAGACCTGTGTGCGGACAGCACAGAAGCCGGTCGGTGGCGGTGCCACCGACCGGACTGTTGCTCAGCACAAGGTCAAGCGCCTCGACGGTGCTGTGAGGGACCCGCGTCCTCGTCGTCCTCGTCGTCCTCGTAGAGGTCGGCGTAACGGGAGTACAGGTCGTCGTCGTCATGCTCATCGGCGTCTTCGAAACGGTCGCCGTTCGGCGACTGGTTCGACGTCGATGCGCCCAGCTCCTCGGCCAGGCGTGAGAGGTCCGTCCCACCGCTGTTGTACTTCAGCTGGCGGGCGACCTTCGTCTGCTTGGCCTTGGCCCGGCCGCGCCCCATGGCTCGACCCCCTCAACGACGGGGCTCGACGGCCCCAGAGTCTGACACGCGTTCATGTTCTGGAACGGACTCTCCATGGAGAGGCCGGTCCGTAGGGCTTCCACGGTACCTGAGCCCGCGCCCATACGGTACGTCGCCCGCAGCACGCGCGTGTGCCCAGGACCTTCGAGGCGCCCTGTCCTCGCTGGTCAGTGGCGATTTTAACCACTTATCGGGGAACGACCCGCCGACGGAAGTGAGAGTTCTCTCGAAGTCCCACCGGCGGGTACCGCTCATATGTGCGATCGATTCCGGCTCGGACCGGCTCAGCCCGCGGTGCCGGCGGCCCGTGCCTCCGCCATCCGCTGCTCCGCGATCCGGTCGGCCGCGGCGGCCGGCGGGATCCCGTCTTCCTTCGCACGTGCGAATATTGCCAGCGTGGTGTCGAAGATCTTCGCCGCCTTGGCCTTGCACCGGTCGAAGTCGAACCCGTGCAGCTCGTCCGCGACCTGGATGACCCCGCCCGCGTTCACCACGTAGTCCGGCGCGTAGAGGATCCCGCGGTCGGCGAGGTCCTTCTCCACACCCGGGTGGGCGAGCTGGTTGTTGGCCGCGCCGCACACCACCGAGGCGGTGAGCACCGGGACGGTGTCGTCGTTCAGGGCGCCGCCGAGCGCGCAGGGGGCGTAGATGTCCAGCCCCTCGACCCGGATCAGCTCCTCGGTGCCGGCGACCGCCGTCACGCCCTCGGGGTGCTGGTCGAGGACGCGCTGGACGGCGTCCGCGCGCACATCGGTGATCACGACCTCGGCGCCCTCGTCGCGCAGGTGTCTGACCAGGTGGTGGCCGACCTTGCCGACACCGGCGACGCCGACCTTGCGGCCGCGCAGCGAGGGGTCGCCCCACAGGTGCTGGGCGGAGGCGCGCATGCCCTGGTAGACGCCGAAGGCGGTGAGCACGGAGGAGTCGCCGGCGCCGCCGTTCTCCGGGGAGCGGCCGGTGGTCCAGCGGCACTCGCGGGCCACCACGTCCATGTCGGCGACATAGGTGCCGACGTCGCACGCGGTCACGTAGCGGCCGCCGAGCGAGGCGACCATACGGCCGTAGGCGAGCAGCAGCTCCTCGGTCTTGTCGCGCTCCGGGTCGCCGATGATCACGGCCTTGCCGCCGCCGTGGTCGAGCCCGGCCATGGCGTTCTTGTACGACATCCCGCGCGCGAGGTTGAGGGCGTCCGCGACGGCCTCGGCCTCGGTGGCGTACGGGTAGAAGCGGGTGCCGCCGAGGGCCGGGCCCAGGGCGGTGGAATGGATGGCGATGACGGCCTTCAGACCGGTCGCGCGGTCCTGGCAGAGCACGACCTGCTCATGGCCTCCCTGGTCCGAGTGGAACAGGGTGTGCAGGACATCAGCAGGTGCGCCGGTTACGTCGGTCACTGTGGTGACTCCTGTGTACATAGCGGCGGGTGGGGCCGGACCCCGTACGGGTGGCGGGGTGCCGTGGCATGAGCGTAGAGCCTTGGCACGACCACCATCCGTGCAGTGTTCAGGATCACTCTCCCGCGCCCGTTCCGCACGTATGAGCGTGGCACGATTTGCCGTGGTTTTGCCGCGGTTTCCGCCGCGGTTTTCGAGCCGGGCCGGGTGGGGAGGGAGCAGGCGTGCCGAAGGTGTCCTCCGTGGTCGTCCCCTATGCCGCGTATCTGCGCGTGTACGAGCCGCTGGGCGCCTTCCCGGAGCCCGAGCGCAGTCACTGGGCGCGCTACGCCCGCCGCCCCGAGCGCCCCTCCTACCAGGACGAACTGCGTCGCTCCCTGGCGGACTTGCTGCCCACCCCGCCGGTCGCGGTGCCGGTGCACGAGAGCGGCGACGCCTTCGTGCTGGAGCTGGACGGCGTGGTCTGCGTCTGCCCCTGGCGGACCCGGCTGCGCGGCTGGCAGGCGCTCGGCGAGCTGGCCGAGGAGCTGCCGGCGGCGGTGCTGGACGCGGTGCTGCCCCCGCTGGTGCGCCACCAGGCGGCCCAGGACTACGAGCGCTGGCTCGCCCGCAATCCGGACGCCCGCCCGTGGATCCGTACGGCGACCTGGCAGGTGCCGCTGAACTGGTTCGTGCTGGTCTCGGACGAGGAGCGGAGCTACGACCCGGGCACCCCCGAGCTGCCCCCGGTGCTGCGCTACCGCACCCCGATGGTCCAGGCCCGACGCCGGGTGGCACGGGCGCTGCGCACGCTGCGGGACACCGTCGAGGAGGGCCCGCTGATCGACGGCGTGGTGGACGTCGGCCGCTGGCTGGAGGAGTTCCATCCGCGTTCGCTGGTGGAGCTGGACTACGGCGGACTGGTGCACGTGGTGCCGGCGGGGCAGCTGTCGGACGACCACTCGGCGGCGGACGTGGCGGCCGGCATCGAGGCGTTGCGCCGGGGCGACGGCGGGGCGGCCGGGGAGGCGTACACCCGGCTCGTGGAGCGGTGGCGCACGGTACGGGACCGGCGCTCCGCGAACTGAGTGACGTAGGTCACGGCTCGAACGGCCTCGAACGACGTACGGTCTAGGGCACTTGACGGTGTGACGGGACGTTGGTCCCGATCCGGACTTTCACGTCAAGGGTGACGGACTGCACTTACGCGGCCCTTGCGCCTCTTGCCGCCCCTCGTGCCAAAATAGGACAAGGAGCCCGGGGAGGGCTCTCACCGTCCAACTATGCTCCACTATGGGCGGAATCTCCGCATTGCACGCTTTGGGGGGTCTGGTGACTCCTGATCGTCCTGTGACTGATCGTCACAGTGGCGTGACTGTCCGCTATGGCATGGTCCATCGGCTTCCGTCGCTGATGAACACCTGGGAGGGCAATTCCATCGGTTTGGCCGACGGGGCTGGACAGATGGTGTAGTTGTAGTGCCGAGGACAAGCCGTTCGTCCTATAACCGACTCGACTCGCGTCCGCCATTTCGGGCAACGCGGGTCAAGGTGCAGAATTTAGAGGAAAGAACCGAGAAGGTTCGGTTCTCCCGAGGAGGCCGCTCATGACCGCTCGCACCCCTGATGCCGAGCCGCTGCTGACCCCGGCTGAGGTCGCCACCATGTTCCGTGTCGACCCCAAGACGGTCACGCGGTGGGCGAAGGCCGGCAAGCTCACGTCCATTCGCACGCTCGGCGGACACCGCCGCTACCGCGAGGCTGAGGTCCGCGCTCTGCTGGCGGGCATCCCGCAGCAGCGCAGCGAGGCCTGAACAACTGCATAACCGGGCAAAACGGCAGGTCCCCCAACTGGCCGTGGTGCCCGAACCCCTAGCTCCAAGCGACGCGGGACCTGCCCCAACAGATCCCTCGCCCAAGCCGAAGACAACGTTGCAGGCAGCGACACAGGGTGCGTCGTAGATCGCGCTGGACTCCGCCGAGTCCAGCGCGATCTTTTTTGTGCGCCGGGTGCCGTGTGGGGGCGGCCCTGTGAGCGGGCTTGTCGGAGTCTGGGGAGGGCTGTCGGAAGCGCTGTGCGGTGCCCCTCGGGGAGGTGCAATTGCACATATTAAATTGACCTGTTGTAGGGAGGGGTTAAGTTCCACCATTTCAAAAACACATGCGGTGACTCCCGTCACACGCCTGGGCGCTTGTCGCCGGTGGCCCTCATCCACTAGTGGAATCACCTGTTCCAGATTCCCATACCCGTAAGGGCGTTGGGACATCCGCAGGCATCCTCGGGGTCACGCGCTCCCGGGACCTTCGTCCGCCTCTTCCTCGCCCTCCGGGGGCAGCGGGCCGGCGGCCATGGCGAGCCGCAGGAGGTGGTGGCAGACCGGACAGTGCCGGGTGAGGTGCCGGTACGACGAGGCGGCCGCCAGATGCGCCCTCAGGAGCGCCCGCGTCTCATGCCTGACCGATGCCGCCATACGCCACCTCCGGAGCCCCCCACGGCGGAACGGACCCTGCTCCCTGGTTACCGACGGAACCCACCCCCGTCAACCCCGGCCGCCCTCCACCGCTCCCTACGCGGACCCCTGACGGAGACACGAAGAAGGGCCCTCATCCGCTTGGATGAGGGCCCTTCTCTACTGTGCGGTCCTGACGGGATTTGAACCCGCGGCCTCCACCTTGACAGGGTGGCGAGCACTCCAAACTGCTCCACAGGACCAGGTTTCGCGGCGCTTTGTTTCTTTCCTGCGCTGCGAGAAGGACTGTACAGGAGGGTGAGGTGTCTGGTCGAACTCACCCTCCGTGTGCAGTCCGTTACGGTGCCAACGTGTCGATCGCCTTCACGATCCGCTTGTCCGACACCGGGTACGCCGTGCCCAGAGCGTGGGCGAAGTAGCTGACCCGCAGCTCCTCGATCATCCAGCGGATGTCCAGGACGGCGGCCGGCACCGGGCGGCCCTTGGGGAGCTGCTCCAGGAGCCAGGCGTACTCGTCCTGCATCTCGTGCACCTTCTCCATGCGCGTGGTGTCCCGCTGGACGCCCGTCGGCATCTGCTGGAGGCGCCGGTCGGCGGCCACCAGGTAGCGCATGAGGTCGGGCAGCCGCCGTATCCCGGCCCAGGTGACGAAACCGGGCTTCACCAGCGCGTCCAGCTGCTTGCGGACGTCCGTCAGGTTCGCGAGCAGCGCCGGGCTGCTGGTGGCCTTCAGACGGCGCTCACAGGCCTGCCAGGCCGCCAGCACCTGCTGCACCTGGGCGACCGTACGGACCGTCGTGTCCACGATCTCCGCGCGCACCTTGTCGTACAGCTTCCGGTAGGACTCCTCGTCCCACACCGGCCCGCCGAAGTCCGCGATCAGCTTGTCCGCCGCCGCCATCGCACAGTCGTCGAAGAGGGCCTGGATGGACCCGTGCGGGTTGGCCGACAGGCCGAGCTTCTGCTGGTTGGTCAGCTTCTCGGACGCGAACTTCGCCGGGTTCACCGGGATGTTGCGCAGGATCAGGCGCCGGGTGCCCTTCCACATCGCCTCCGCCTGCTCGGCCTCCGTGTCGAAGAGACGCACGGAGACCGTGTCCCCGTCGTCCACGAGCGCCGGGTAGGCCTTCACGGGCTGGCCGGCCCGGCGGGTCTCGAAGACCCGGCTGAGCGTGCCGATCGTCCAGTCGGTCAGCCCCTTGCGCTCCAGGGACTCGCCGCCCTCGCGGGACGCGGTCGCCGCGGCGGCCTGGGACAGCGCCTTGCGCGCCTTCGGCTTCAGCTGGAGCCGCAGCGTCTCCAGGTCCTTGTCCTCGGCCAGCTTCCGCCGCCGTTCGTCGACGATCCGGAAGGTGATCTTGAGATGGTCGGGCACCTTGGACCAGTCGAAGTCGTCCGCCTCGAACGGCACGCCCACCATCCGCTTCAGCTCCCGGGCCATCGCCACGGTGAGCGGCTCCTGGAGGGGCACCGCCTTCTCCAGGAACGCCTTCGCGTAGTTCGGCGCGGGCACGTAGTGGCGGCGGATCGGCTTGGGGAGGGAACGGATCAGCTCCGTCACCACCTCCTCGCGCAGACCCGGGATCTGCCAGTCGAAGCCCTCGTCGGCCACCTGGTTGAGGACCTGGAGCGGGATGTGGACCGTCACACCGTCCGCGTCCGCACCCGGCTCGAACTGGTAGGTGACCCGGAAGGTGAGGTCGCCCTGCCGCCAGGAGTCCGGATAGTCGGCCTTGGTGACCGCCTCCGCCGACTCCCGGATGAGCATCTCCCGCTCGAAGTCCAGGAAGTCCGGCTGCTCGTGCCGCTTCCGCTTCCACCAGGAGTCGAAGTGGGCGCCGGAGACGACGTGTTCGGGCACCCGCTGGTCGTAGAAGTCGAACAGCGTGTCGTCGTCCACGACGATGTCCCGGCGCCGGGCGCGGTGTTCGAGCTCCTCGACCTCGCTCAGCAGCCTGCGGTTGTCCGCGAAGAACTTGTGGTGCGTGCGCCAGTCGCCCTCGACCAGCGCGTTGCGGATGAACAGCTCGCGGCTGACCTCGGGGTCGACCCGCCCGTAGTTCACCTTCCGCTGGGCGACGATCGGTACGCCGTACAGCGTGACCTTCTCGTACGCCATCACGGCCGCCTGGTCCTTCTCCCAGTGCGGTTCGCTGTACGTCCGCTTCAGCAGGTGTCCGGCGAGCGGCTCGACCCACTCGGGCTCGATCTTGGCATTGACCCGCGCCCACAGCCGGCTGGTCTCCACCAGCTCGGCCGACATCACGAACTTCGGCTGCTTCTTGAACAGCGCCGAACCCGGGAAGATCGCGAACTTGGCGTTGCGGGCGCCCAGGTACTCGTTCTTGTTGCCGTCGCGTACGTCCTTCATCCCGATGTGCGAGAGAAGGCCGGCGAGCAGCGAGACATGGATGCGGTCGCCCGGGGCGTCCTCCTCGTTGAGATGGATGCCCATCTGCTTCGCGACCGTGCGCAGCTGGGTGTAGATGTCCTGCCATTCGCGAATGCGCAGGAAGTTCAGGTACTCCTGCTTGCACATCCGCCTGAACGAGCTGGAGCCCCGCTCCTTCTGCTGCTCGCGGACGTACCGCCACAGATTCAGGTAGGCGAGGAAGTCGCTGGTCTCGTCCTTGAAGCGGGCGTGCTGCTGGTCGGCCTGGGCCTGCTTGTCGGCCGGGCGCTCCCGCGGGTCCTGGATGGACAGGGCGGCCGCGATGACCATGACCTCGCGGACACAGCCGTTGCGGTCGGCCTCCAGCACCATCCGGGCCAGCCGCGGGTCGACGGGCAGCTGGGCGAGCTTGCGGCCGCGGTCGGTGAGCCGTTTGCGCGGGTCCTTCTGGGCGGGGTCGAGCGCGCCCAGCTCCTGGAGCAGATGCACGCCGTCGCGGATGTTGCGGTGGTCCGGCGGGTCGATGAACGGGAACTTCTCGATGTCGCCGAGGCCGGCCGCGGTCATCTGGAGGATGACGGAGGCGAGGTTGGTGCGGAGGATCTCCGCGTCGGTGAACTCCGGCCGGGACAGGAAGTCGTCCTCGCTGTACAGCCGGATGCAGATGCCGTCGCTGGTCCGGCCGCAGCGGCCCTTGCGCTGGTTGGCGCTGGCCTGCGAGATCGGCTCGATGGGCAGCCGCTGGACCTTGGTGCGGTGGCTGTAGCGGCTGATCCGGGCGAAGCCGGGGTCGATGACGTACTTGATGCCGGGCACGGTGAGGGAGGTCTCGGCGACGTTGGTCGCCAGAACGATCCTGCGCCCGGTGTGCGGCTGGAACACCCGGTGCTGCTCGGCATGGGACAGCCGGGCGTACAGCGGAAGGATCTCCGTGAACCGGTACTTCTTCTTCTCCAGTGCGTCGGCCGTGTCCCGGATCTCCCGCTCGCCGGAGAGGAAGACGAGGATGTCGCCCTTGCCCTCGGTCTGGAGCTCCTCGACCGCGTCGCAGATCGCCGTGATCTGGTCCCGGTCGGCGTCCTCCGAGTCCTCCTCCAGGAGCGGCCGGTAGCGCACCTCCACCGGGTACGTCCGCCCGCTCACCTCGACGATCGGCGCGTCGCCGAAGTGCCGGGAGAAGCGCTCGGGGTCGATGGTGGCGGAGGTGATGACGACCTTGAGATCCGGCCGCTTGGGCAGCAGCTGTGCCAGATAGCCGAGCAGGAAGTCGATGTTGAGGGACCGCTCGTGGGCCTCGTCGATGATGATCGTGTCGTAGGCGCGCAGCTCGCGGTCGGTCTGGATCTCCGCGAGCAGGATGCCGTCCGTCATCAGCTTGATGAAGGTGGCGTCCTGGTTCACCTGGTCGGTGAAGCGCACCTTCCAGCCGACGGCTTCGCCGAGCGGCGTCCGCAGCTCCTCCGCGACCCGCTCGGCGACGGTGCGCGCGGCGATCCGGCGGGGCTGGGTGTGCCCGATCATGCCCCGGACACCCCGGCCCAGCTCCAGACAGATCTTCGGGATCTGCGTGGTCTTACCGGACCCGGTCTCACCGGCGACGATGACGACCTGGTGATCGCGGATGGCGGCCGCGATCTCGTCCTTCTTCTGGCTGACGGGCAACTGCTCGGGGTAGGCGACCGCCGGCACGCGGAGGCGCCGCTCGGCCATGCGGGCCTCGGCCCGGTCGACCTCCGCCTCGATCTCGGCGAGGACGGCGGCACGGGCTTCCGGCTTACGGATCTTGCGCGCGCCCTCGAGCCGCCGCCCGAGCCGGTGCGCGTCACGCAGCGACAGCTCGGTCAGACGGGGGGCGAGGGTGCCGAGGGCGGGGGCGGGATGCGTAGACATACGCGATCCAGGATCTCACCCCGCCCGAAAAACGCGCGAACGATTTGCTCCGGGCCCGGCGAAGCCCAGGACGAGCCGCCCTAGGAGGCCCGCTGCGCGGGCGGTGCCGACGGCGCCGAAGGAGCGGGCTGAGCGGGCGGCGTGGAGGCGCTGGGCTGTGCATGCCCCCCGAGGCTCACCGCCCTCGCCGTGTTGGCGACGGCCTTGATCCCCAGGTACGCCGTCGTCATGCTGCTCACGGCCGTGAACGCGGCGGTGAGGACCCCGACGATCACGCCCTTGTCCCCGTCGAGCCGCCACACCCCGATGCCCGCGACGGCGACGATCGCCAGATTGCTGAAGAGGACCGCGAGCAGCCCGTACCGCGCCCGCGTCTTCTCTATGTCGGTGTCCCGGACGACCTTGCTCTCGCTGCCGCTCATCGTTCCCCCACGAAGAACCACCGGTAACGAAGAAGGCCCCGTTCTGACGAACGGGGCCTTCTGGCTGTGGCTGGGGCCGGGGTCGAACCGGCGACCTTCCGCTTTTCAGGCGGACGCTCGTACCAACTGAGCTACCCAGCCACGGTGTTTCACGTGAAACACCAGCGGTCCTGACGGGATTTGAACCCGCGGCCTCCACCTTGACAGGGTGGCGAGCACTCCAAACTGCTCCACAGGACCAAGCGTGTATGCAACAGTGTCGCACACGGTAATGCGTGCCCCCAACGGGATTCGAACCCGTGCTACCGCCTTGAAAGGGCGGCGTCCTAGGCCGCTAGACGATGAGGGCTATCGGCCCGCCTGGCGCTTCTCAGCGCGTCGGGGACGTGAGAAGCATATGGGATGGCGGCGGGGATCGCCAAAACGGTTTACGGGGAGTGGCGGGACGGCGCCCCGGACGGGGTGCCACCGGGGGCCGAGCCGGGGTGGTTCTGGTCGGCCAGATGGCGGCTGACCTCGGCCGTTGTCAGTCCCAGTCCGCCCAGTTCGATGGCGTCCCAGGCCTGGAGCCGGTGGTCGTGCCGGTCGAAGTAGAGGATCGAGGCCTCGATCGGCGCCGGGTACGAGCGCTCCACGGCCCGCAGCCCGCTGCCGCCCGTGGACCCCTCCATCCGCAGCAGGGTGCCGAAGGGCAGTGTCTCGGTGCCCTCGTGGTGCAGATGCCCGCAGAGCACCAGCGGCACCGTGCCGTCCGTCTCGCGGGCCGCGGCCGGCTCGTGCGCGACGGCGACGTCCACCGGGGTGCCCCGGGCCTTCTGGTCCCGCAGGGCGCTGGCCAGCCGGTCGCCGGCCAGCCGCTCGGCGGCGTCACCGCCGGGCACCGTCGAGCGGTCGGGGGTGAACTGGGGATCGCCGATGCCCGCGAACCGCAGCCCGGCCACCGTCTCCGCCCGGCCGCCGTCCAGCACATGCACGTTCTTCGTGCGCTCCAGATAGCGCTGGGTGGCCGCGGAGTCATGGTTGCCCCGCACCCACACATACGGCACGCCCAGGCGGCCGGCCGGGTCCAGGAAGGCGTTCTCCGCCGTCGTGCCGTGATCCATCGTGTCGCCGGAGTCGACGATCACATCCACCCGGTACTGCTTCACAAGCGACGCGATGATCTTCCAGCTCGCAGGGTTGAGATGGATGTCCGACACATGCAGCACCCGGAGGGTGGAGGGGTCGGGCTGGTAGGCCGGGAGGGTGGACGTGACGTCGTACAGCTTGCTCACGTTCGTCACCAGGCGCGCCAACTCCTGCTGGTAGACGTCGAATTCGGTGACGATGCTGCGTGCGTTGCCGATCACGGACGGGGCCGAGGACAGCAGTCCGGAGAACTTCGGCTCCAGTACCGACTGCGGGTTCCAGGTGGCGTACGCCGACGCGCCCGAGGCGCCGAGCAGTGCCAGGGCCAGCCCGCCGGCCGTCAGGGCGCGGCGCGGGCGCCGGTAGACGGCGAGGCCGAGCGCCGTGGCGCCGACGACGACGGCGGCGCAGGAGCGCACGGCGAGATCGAGGGTTCCGTGCTCGACGTCGTGGACCACCTGGCCCTGGAGGCCGGAGAGCCGCTCCGGGTGGTCGACCAGGGCCTGGGAGCGCGCCGGGTCCAGTTGGTCGACGTTGACGTCCAGGCGGACCGGCGCCACATGGCTGTCCAGGGTGAGGGAGCCCAGCGGGGACACGTTGATCTTCGTACCGCCGCTGAGGGAGGGCCGCAGGGCCATCGTGGTGTCCATCGGGCCGACCGGGGTCCGTACGTTCCCGACGACCAGCAGGCCCAGCCAGGCGCCGACGAGGACGACCGCGGTCAGGCCGAGCGCGCCGAGCCAGGGGCGGCGCCGGGCGGCGGTATTCAGCTCAGGGAGGTCCAGGTCGGGCAGGTCCGGGGCGGAATGCGGGCGGGGACGGCGGGCGCGGCGGGCGGTCCGGATCGGCAGGAGGCGCAGGGCTGCGCGGGGGACGCGGGCCATTGGTCCCGTATGCCCAAGTCCCAGCCGCGCTATGCGGCATCGGTACCGGACAATGACCCTGTGCTGGAGATGACGCGCGAGGAGTTCGAGGAACTGGTCGCCGAGGCGCTGGACCGGATCCCCCCGGAGCTGACGCGGCTCATGGACAACGTGGCCGTCTTCGTGGAGGACGAGCCGCCCGCCGACGACCCCGAGCTGCTCGGGGTCTACGAGGGCACCCCGCTGACCGACCGGGGCGAGTGGTACGCCGGCGTCCTGCCGGACCGGATCACCGTCTACCGGGGGCCGACGCTCAGGATGTGCGAGACCCGCGAGGACGTCGTCGCGGAGACCGAGGTGACCGTGGTCCACGAGATCGCCCACCACTTCGGCATCGACGACGCGCGTCTGCACGGCCTCGGATACGGGTGAGCCGCGGCCGGGCCGGCGGTGCGCACGCGGCGCGTGTCCTCCTGCGGGCGGCGGGAGTTGGGGAGGTTGACTCCTTCCCTCGCCCTCGGAGGTGGCCGCCGTGCGCCCCTTGTACGTACCTGTCCGTCTGGTCGTCACGGCGCTGGCCGTCTCCGTCGCCGCAGGCTGCGTGAACGTGGGCGCGAACGCGGACCCGGCCCGGCCCTCCCACGCGACGGACCGGCACGGCGCGAAGGCCCCCGACGGCGGGCCCGCGCCCGGAGTGGCCGGCGCGGGGCGGGACGAGGCCGCGGGCGGCGACGGCAAGCACGGCGACGGCGGCAAGGCGAAGCCCGGGGAGTCGGCCTCGGCCTCGGCCGCCGCCCCGTCCGCCGGGGACAGCGCCTCCACCGCGCCCCGGCGGCCCCCCGGCAAGCCCGGCAAGCCCGCCCCGTCCGCGCAGCCCGGCGATCCGGCGCCGACCGACACCCCGCCGCCGCCCCCGGCCACCTCCGCCGCCCCGCCGCCGCCCCCGGCCTCCACCCCGCCCCCGGTCACCTCGGCGCCGCCGTCGGCCGAACCGTCGTCCTCGGCGCACGAGCAGACCGGCACCCAGCTGGTGCAGCGGGAACCCGCCCCGGAGGCGGGGGCGCCCGCGTGAGAGAACGCGCAGCTCACCGGGGTCGCCGGGAGATCGGTTTGCCATCAGGGGTGGGAGGTGCGTATGGTGGTAGATCGTTTGATCCCATTTGCCCGGCGCCACCACAGAGCGCGCCGTGTGGCGCGTACTCTCCTTTGCCGTGGCGGACCGCATTGAGGCGGTCGTGAGCGAATCACGGAGTTGACGGGCGCGTGCCGAAGAGACTCCGGAAGGTTTCGCATTCGCATGTCCGTGTCCAGTACTGACCAGATCGTCGTGTCCGAGAACGAGTTCGAGAACGACTCTCTCGTGGAAGAGACGACCGAGGTCACCGAGGCCCCCGAGGCCGCTGACACCACCCCCCAGACCACCTTTGCCGACCTCGGCCTCCCCGAGGGAATCGTGCGCAAGCTCGCACAGAACGGCGTCACCACCCCCTTCCCGATCCAGGCCGCGACCATCCCGGACGCCCTGACCGGCAAGGACATCCTCGGCCGTGGCCGCACCGGCTCCGGCAAGACCCTCTCCTTCGGTCTGCCGACCCTGGCCACGCTGGCCGGCGGCCGCACCGAGAAGAAGCGGCCGCGTGCCGTCATCCTCACGCCCACCCGTGAGCTGGCCATGCAGGTGGCCGACGCCCTCCAGCCCTACGGCGACGTCCTCGGCCTGAAGATGAAGGTCGTCTGCGGCGGCACCTCGATGGGCAACCAGATCTACGCCCTGGAGCGCGGCGTCGACATCCTCGTCGCCACGCCCGGCCGCCTGCGCGACATCATCAACCGCGGCGCCTGCTCCCTCGAGGACGTGCAGATCACCGTCCTGGACGAGGCCGACCAGATGTCCGACCTGGGCTTCCTGCCCGAGGTCACCGAGCTGCTCGACCAGGTCCCGGCCGGCGGCCAGCGCATGCTCTTCTCCGCCACCATGGAGAACGAGATCCAGACTCTCGTCGACCGCTACCTGAACAACCCGGTCTCCCACGAGGTGGACGCGGCCCAGGGCGCGGTGACGACCATGTCGCACCACATCCTCATCGTGAAGCCCAAGGACAAGGCGCCGGTCACCGCCGCGATCGCCTCCCGCAAGGGCCGCACGATCATCTTCGTCCGCACCCAGCTGGGCGCCGACCGCGTCGCCGAGCAGCTCCGCGAGGCCGGCGTGAAGGCCGACGCGCTGCACGGCGGCATGACCCAGGGCGCCCGCACCCGCACCCTGGCCGACTTCAAGGACGGGTACGTCAACGTCCTGGTCGCCACCGACGTCGCCGCCCGCGGCATCCACGTCGACGGCATCGACCTGGTCCTGAACGTGGACCCGGCCGGCGACCACAAGGACTACCTGCACCGCGCCGGCCGTACCGCGCGTGCGGGCCGTACCGGCACGGTCGTGTCGCTGTCCCTGCCGCACCAGCGCCGCCAGATCTTCCGCCTCATGGAGGACGCCGGCGTCGACGCGGCCCGCCACATCATCCAGGGCGGCGCCGCCTTCGACCCGGAGGTCGCCGAGATCACCGGCGCCCGCTCCATGACCGAGGTGCAGGCCGAGTCCGCCGCCAACGCCGCCCAGCAGGCCGAGCGCGAGGTCTCCCAGCTCACCAAGCAGCTGGAGCGCGCCCAGCGCCGCGCGACCGAGCTGCGCGACGAGGCCGACCGGCTGGTCGCCCGGGTCGCCCGCGAGCGCGGCGAGGACCCGGAGACGGCGGTGGCCGAGGCCCAGGCGACGGCGGCCGAGGAGCTGGCCGTGGCCGAGGAGGCGACGGAGCGCGAGACCGAGCGCGAGGAGCGTCCGGCGGCTTCGGCGTCGTACGAGCGCCGTGAGGAGCGTCGTCCCTTCGACCGTGACCGCGGTGACCGTGGTGGTCGTGGTGGTTTCGAGCGTCGCGAGGAGCGTCGTCCGTTCGACCGTGACCGTGGTGAGCGTGGCGACCGCGGTGGCCGTGGTGGCTTCGAGCGTCGTGACGACCGTCGTCCGTTCGACCGTGACCGCGACGAGCGTCGTCCCTTCGACCGTGACCGTGGCGACCGTGGTGGTCGTGGTGGTTTCGAGCGTCGCGAGGAGCGTCGTCCGTTCGACCGTGACCGTGGTGAGCGTGGCGACCGCGGTGGCCGTGGTGGCTTCGAGCGTCGTGACGACCGTCGTCCGTTCGACCGTGACCGCGACGAGCGCCGTTCCTTCGACCGTGACCGTGGTGAGCGCGGCGACCGTGGTGGCCGCGGTGGCTTCGAGCGCCGTGACGACCGTCCGGGCTTCCGCCGTGACGAGCGCGGTGGGCACCGGGGCAGCGACCGTCCGTTCAACCGCGACCGCCGCGACGACCGTCCGGGCTTCCGCTCCGGCGGCCACGAGCGCCCGTACGGCCGTCGTGACGACCACCGCGGCACCGGCTCCTTCGGCCGCCGCGACGACAAGCCGCGCTGGAAGCGCAACGGCTGACGCCGAGTGACCTGACGAAGGGCCCGTACGACTCCGGTCGTACGGGCCCTTCTTCCGTCCGCAGTGACGCATGTCACGTCCCCGCCGAGGGAATTGCTGGGGGCATGACAGAAGATGCGCGAGTGGACACGCCGTCGGACGAGGAACGGCTCGCCCAGCTCGGTTACACCCAGGTCCTCGCCCGCCGCATGTCGGCGTTCTCGAACTACGCCGTCTCCTTCACGATCATCTCCGTCCTCTCCGGCTGCCTGACCCTCTATCTCTTCGGCATGACCACCGGCGGCCCGGCGGTCATCACCTGGGGCTGGGTGGCGGTGGGACTGATGACCCTCTCCGTGGGCCTGTCGATGGCCGAGATCTGCTCGGCCTACCCGACCTCGGCCGGCCTCTACTTCTGGGCCCACCGCCTGGCGCCCCCACGGTCGGCCGCGGCCTGGGCCTGGTTCACCGGCTGGTTCAACGTGCTGGGCCAGGTGGCGGTGACCGCGGGCGTCGACTTCGGCGCGGCCTCCTTCCTCGGCGCCTGGCTCGACCTCCAGTTCGGCTTCGCGGTGACCCCCGGCCGCACGGTCCTGCTCTTCGCCGCGATCCTGCTGCTGCACGGCCTGCTGAACACCTTCGGCGTGCGGATCGTCGCGTTCCTCAACGACGTCAGCGTGTGGTGGCACGTGCTGGGCGTCACCGTCATCGTCGGCGCGCTCGCCCTCGTCCCCGACCACCACCGGTCCGCGTCCTTCGTGTTCACGCACTTCGTCAACGAGACGGGCTGGGGCAGCGGTCCCTACGTCGTCCTCCTCGGCCTCCTCATGGCGCAGTACACCTTCACCGGGTACGACGCCTCCGCCCATATGACGGAGGAGACCCACGAGGCGGCCACGGCCGGCCCGCGCGGCATCGTCCGTTCCATCTGGACCTCGTGGATCGCGGGCTTCGTCCTGCTCCTCGGCTTCACCTTCGCCATCCAGTCCTACGACCGCGAAGTCGCGTCCCCCACCGGCGCGCCCCCGGCCCAGATCCTGCTGGACGCGCTCGGCGCCACGACCGGCAAACTGCTGCTCCTGGTGGTGATCGGCGCCCAGCTCTTCTGCGGGATGGCCTCCGTCACCGCCAACAGCCGCATGATCTACGCCTTCTCCCGCGACGGCGCGCTGCCCTTCTCCCGCCTCTGGCAGACGGTCAGCCCGCGCACCCGCACCCCGGTCGCGGCCGTCTGGCTGGCAGCGCTCGCCGCCCTCGTGCTCGGCCTGCCCTACCTGATCAATACGACGGCCTACGCGGCGGTGACCTCGATCGCCGTGATCGGCCTCTACATCGCGTACGTCATCCCGACCTTCCTCCGGGTCCGCAAGGGCACCGCCTTCGCCCGCGGCCCCTGGCACCTGGGCCGCTGGTCGGTCCCCGTCGGGGTGGTCTCCGTGCTCTGGGTCCTGGCGATCACGGTCCTCTTCATGCTTCCGCAGGTCTCCCCGGTCACCTGGAAGACCTTCAACTACGCCCCCGTCGCCGTCCTGGTCGTCCTGGGCTTCGCGGCGGTCTGGTGGGGGGCGTCGGCCCGGCACTGGTTCCTCCGGCCCGCCCCAGCGGCCGCCCCCGACCGGGCCGGGAAGTGACGGCCTGGGACCCGAGACCCCGCCCGACGCGGCCGGGTCGCCGATACTCGATCGGAGACCCGGCCCGCTCCCGCTATGCTCGGACAGGCAACAACGCTGGGCCCTTAGCTCAATTGGCAGAGCAGTGGACTTTTAATCCATTGGTTGTGGGTTCGAGTCCCACAGGGCCTACCGTCCGCAGGCGAGCCATACGGCCTCTGACCTGCTGCGCAGCGCCCGCATCGGCTCCGGCCGGCGCGGGCGCTGCGGCGTTTCCGACGCCACGTCAGCCCCCCACCGGGCGGGACCGGTCGAGCGCCGGCCACCCGGCCCGACCGACCGGGCCGACGGGCCCCCCGACCGGCCGCAGCCGCCGTTTGACATCCCCCATACGGGCCCGTAAAGTTCTTCGGGTTTTCCGGTGTGAGGCGCTGACCCTGGTCGGCCCCGGAGAGCCATCCCTCAAGTACAGCCAAGAATCGGCGACACGTCGTCGGGTGCTTCGGCGTGTGTATTTGCGGAATGAGGAATCCGCGTCCGAAAGGACACGGCCCCCGATTAGCTCTGGGGCCGGGAATCCGCTAGAGTCTCACTCGTCGGAACGGCCCGCAACGGCCGGAAAGACAACCCCCGCCGACCGGGAATCGGGTCAGAAAAGATCTGATAGAGTCGGAAACGCAAGACCGAAGGGAAGCGCCCGGAGGAAAGCCCGAGAGGGTGAGTACAAAGGAAGCGACCGTTCCTTGAGAACTCAACAGCGTGCCAAAAATCAACGCC
>NZ_JBVIJC010000008.1:0-351755 GCF_055581605.1 Streptomyces sp. NPDC031418 | reverse complement strand
GCCAGGAGAGCAACTGGTTGGGACGAAACTATCAACGCAGGGAGGACCTTCCCCCCCCCCCGCCGCCCCCCCCCCCCCCCCTTCCCCAAACCCCCCCCCCCCCCCCGCCGAACCTCCGGGGGGGGGGGGGGGCGCGCGGGTCCGGTCCGGAGCCGGACTCACACCCGGCCCTCCGGGACCATGTCCGTCCGGCTCGCCGGGCCGGGCTGGGCCCGCTGGAGGCGGGGACGCATCCAGAAGGCCGTCACGAAGGCCGCCGCGAGCAGGCCGGCGGCGACCCAGAAGGTGACGCGCAGGGCGCCGTCCGCCCCCTGCGGGGTGTTCGTCAGAGAGCTGAAGAAGACCGTGCCCAGCAGCGCGTAGCCGATGCTGTTGCCCAGCTGCTGGAAGGAGTTGAGCAGGCCCGAGGCGGTGCCGGTCTGCTCCATGGTGACCAGGGCGAGCGAGATGTCGTAGTACGGCGTCAGCACGCCGCCCATGCCGAGGCCGAGCAGCGACAGGGGCGCCAGCAGCTGCCAGGCGCCGACGGCGTGGCTGCGCGAGACCACCGCGATCACCCCGACCGCCCCGACGACCAGCAGCGCGAGGCCGCCTCGCAGGGTGCGCAGGCTGCCGAGACGCCGTACCAGCAGGTGCCCGGCGACGGCCGATCCGACGGCGGAGCCGAGCGTCCACGGCACCATGGCCAGGCCGGCGCCCAGCGCGGTGAAGCCGTGCGCGGTCTGGAGCTGCACCAGGAGCGCGAACATCATGCCGCTCAGCGCCGTGTAGTACAGCACCCCCACCACCAGCGCGGCGACGAACCTGCCGTCGCGGACGAGGCGCGGCTCGATCAGCGGCACCCGGCCGGCCCGTGCCCGCCGGCCCTGGTGGACGCCCAGCAGGACCAGCACCGGCAGCGCCGCCGCCATGCTGGCGAAGCACCACGCCGGCCAGCCCGCGGTGCGCCCCTGCATCAGCGGGTAGGCGACCAGGACCATCGCGCCGACGGCCAGCGCGGTGCCGGTCCCGTCCAGCCGGCGCAGCGACGCCCCCGCGGCGGGCGGCTGGTCGGGTACGTACCGCACGGCGCCGAACAGGGCCAGCGCACCGAGCGGCAGGTTGACGAAGAACACCGCGCGCCAGCCGAGACCGAACAGGTTCCCCGTCGCCAGCGCGCCGCCCAGCACCGGTGCGACGATCGCGGCGATGCCCACCACCGGGCCCATCATGCCGATCGCCCGGGGCAGTTCGCGCGGCGGGAACAGCTCGCGCATGATGCCGAGCCCCTGCGGCACCATCACCGCCGCACAGGCCCCCTGCGCGATCCGCGCGACGATGATCATCTCCGGGTTCACCGCCAGCCCCGCCAGCAGCGAGGCGCAGGTGAACCCCGCCGTGCCGATCAGCAGCATCCGCTTGCGGCCGGCGATGTCCCCGAGCCGGCCGCCGGTGATCAGCAGGGAGGCGAACGCCAGGGCGTAGCCGGCGCCCATCCATTGCAGGTCGGTGTAGCTGCCGTGCAGGCCCTTGCCGATCGCGGGGGCGGCCGTGTTCACCATCATGCCGTCGAGCAGGTCCATGCAGTGGGTGGTCAGGATCGCCGCGAGGGCGTACCAGCGCAGTCTGTCCGCGGGAGTGGGATCCATGGCCGAACCTTTCGGGATCGATGACGCGAATGTGGCGCGAACTGTGCGGCCGACAGCTCCAGAACCGGTCAAGCCGCGCTCAAGCACCGTTGTCGAAGGTGGGGGCGGGACCGGCTGACGGGGCCGCGTCGCACGAAGTACGAGGGGAAATGCCATGGATCTGGGACTGGCGGACAAACGAGTACTGGTCACCGGCGCCACGAAAGGTATCGGCCGGGCCACCGCGAAGATCTTCGCCGCCGAGGGCGCACGGGTCGCGGTCACGTACCACCGGTCCGAGCACGCCGCCAAGGAACTGGTCGGGGAACTCGGCGGCGACGACCGCGCCTGCGCGCTCCACTACGAGCTGGCCGACCCGGAGTCGATCGCCGCGACGGTGAGCGCCGTCGAGGAGCGCTGGGGCGGTGTCGACGTGGTGGTCGCCAACGCCCAGACCTGGGTGTGGATGAACCCCGAGGAGATGGTGCCGTACCACCAGTTCCCGATGGACTTCTGGCTGGGCCGCTACCGGGAGAACGTCGAGGGCCACCTGTGGACGGTGCGTCAGGCCCTCGGCGGCATGCGCGAACGCGGCTGGGGCCGCATCGTGCTGCTGTCCTCGGTGACGGCGACGTACGGCAATCCCGGCTCGGAGATCTACAGCGCCGCCAAGGCGTCCCTGCACGGCTTCGTGCGTGGCCTGATGTGGACGGGCGACGGCGTGCTCGCCAACGTGGTCGCGCCCGGCGGCACGCTCACCGAGAGTCTCGACGCGGTCGACCCGGCACTCCTGGAGAAGGCGGTCGCGGACACCCCCAGCGGCCGTCTGAGCACGGCGGACGACGTGGCCAGGCTGATCGTCTTCCTCGGTTCGGCGGCGAACGGGAACATCAACGGCCAGATCATCCACCCTGCCGGCGGACGGTGAAGGGCAGAGCGTTCAAGGGCGGTTCGACTGCGGCTCGAGCGGTTCTCGGCCGGGCGACCACACCATCTCAGCCACGCTGAGACAGCGTCACGCACGCAAGCAGAAGGAGCACCAAGCATGCGATCCACCCGGATACCGAGAACAGCGGTGATGAGTGCGGCGACCGTCCTCGCCCTGGGCGCCGCCCCGCTCGCCGCGGCCGCCCCCGCGCACGCCGACGGCCGGCAGTACTACGTCGACTGCTCCGCCGGTGACGACTCCGCGGACGGCGCGTCTCCCGGCACCGCCTGGCGCACGCTCGCCAAGGTCGGCGACACCACCTTCCGCCCGGGCGACTCCATCCTCCTGCGCAGCGGCGTCACCTGCAACGGCGTACTCGCGCCGCACGGCTCCGGCACGGCCGCCGCGCCGATCACGGTCAGCACCTACGGCGGCACCGCCCGCGCGTTCCTCGCCGGCGGCGGCGCCCGCGCCACGGTCTATCTGCACAACGTGCAGGGCTGGGAGCTGCGCAACCTCGACGTCTCGGACACCACCACCCCGGACTCCACCGCGCGCACCGGCATCTACGTGCTGCTCAGCGACTACGGCACCGGCAGTCACTACGTCATCGACAACGTGAAGGTGCACGACGTCACCGGCATCGACAGCACGGGTCCGGACAACGAGGACAGCGGCGGCATCGTCCTGAAGGCGGCCGGGTCGGCCACGCCGACCACCTTCGACGGCATCACGGTGTCCGGCAGCACCGTCTCCGGCACCGACGGCTACGGCATCGCCACCGAGTCCCAGTGGTCCAAGCGCGCCCTGTTCCCGGCCGGCGAGAACAGCTATGTGCCGATGACCAACGTCCGCATCACCGGCAACCGGCTGTCGGACCAGGGCGGCGACGGCATCGTGGTGCAGAACGGTACGGCCCCCAGGATCGACCACAACGTCGTCAACGGCTTCGGTCTGCGCGCCACCGTCTACCACGCCGGCGTCTGGGTGTGGAACTCCGACAAGGCCGTGCTGGACCACAACGACGTCTCGCACGGCGCCTCCGCGCCGCCGATGATGGCCTTCGACGCGGACGGCGCCAACTCCGACGTCACCTACCAGTACAACTACAGCCACGACAACGGCGGCGGCTTCCTGGCCTTCTGCACCGCGCCCGGCCAGCTGAGCGACGGTGTCGTCGTCCGGTACAACAAGAGCGTCAACGACCACGACGCCACCTACAACGGCTTCACCTTCCCGGTGATCTTCAACGGCTGCGGCGTCACCATGACCAACCTGGAGTTCTACGGCAACACCGTCCGCACCTCGGTGGCCAAGGCGCTGATCGGCAACAACGGCCAGAGCGTGGTCAATTACCACGACAACACGTTCGTGGGCGCGCCCGGCGGCTCGACGATCAACGACCCCGTCGGCATCTTCAAGAACAACGTCTACCGCAACATCACCCAGGTCCCGGCCGGCGACACCGGCCCGGCGACCAGGCGCTGACACCACGGAGCATCGCCCGGGTACCTCCCGTACCCGGGCGATGCTCTGCCGTCGTCTCAGCCCTGCGCCCGCTTGATCGACCACTCCGCGATCCGCAGGGACAACTCCACCCCCTCGGTCGCGTACTCCACCATCGCCTTCTCGTAGTCGCGCACCGCCTCCGCCAGTTCGCGCTCCCCGCGGTCCACCGCGGTCAGCAGAGCGCTGAGCGCCGCAGCGTCCCGCGCGGCGGTGTTCGCCCCCACGCCCCCGGACGGCGGCATCGCGTGCACCGCGTCCCCGAGCGGCACCACCGGGCAGGCGTCCCACGCCTGCACGGGCGTGGTGGCCCGCAGCGCCACCGCGAACGACGTCGAGGGGTCGGCGAACCGGAAGATCTCCCGCAGGTCGGGGTGCCACGCCCGGGTCCGCTCGACCACCAGCGCGCACAGCGCCTCGCCGCTCAGCGCGAAGAACTCCTCGTCGGTGAGGCCCAGGTCGGCCAGGTGCACGTTGAACACCGACATGTAGTAGTCGTCGCTGTCCTCCAGCCCGGCGTCCGGCCACAGCCGGGCGGCCGCCCGCGACGGGGGCTCGCGGAACAGCATCGGCATCAGGCCCAGGTGGTGGCCGTCGGTGCCGATCACATAGCTGAAGCGGTCCCGCAGTGCCTCCGGCAGCCCGGCCTCGATGGCCTCCCGCCGGGGGATCCGGGAGAAGATCGTCCGGATGCCCAGGTCCTGCGGCACGTCCCAGGGCCGCAGCCGGCCACGCACCCGCGAGTTGGTGCCGTCCGCCGCGACCAGCACATCGCCGACGGCCTCGCTGCCGTCCGCGAAATAGGCGGTCACCCGCCCGTCGGGCGTCCGCTCCAGCCGCTCGAAGTTCTTCCCGAAGTGGACGACCTCCTCCAGACCGGCCAGCAGGATCCGCCGCAGCGTCACCCGGTCCACGGCATCGATCTTGTCGTCCCGGCCGGCCCGGGGGTCCTCGAAGGCCGGCGCCCACTGCGCCGTCAGGTGCTCGTCGTAGGCGGCCAGTCCGCTGTCGTCGCGGGCGTTCGCCGTCGCCGCCAGCAGCTCGGTCAGCCGCTGCGGCAGACAGGCCCGGAGCGCCGCCTCGCCCTCGGGGCTGATCCGCAGCCGGTAGCCCTGCCGCCGCCCGTCGGCCGAGTCGTCGCGCTCGTACACCTGGACGTCGACACCGGCGCGCCGCAGCCCCTGGGCCAGGCAGAGCCCACCGATACCGCCGCCGATGACCAGGACCCGGATGGGTGATCGGCTCGTCGTCACCGCCATGGACACCTCTCTCGTCGCCGTGAAGTCGCCGCGTGGTTGCCGCGTACGCACCCGGGCAGCATGTGCCGTCCCGCTCAGGTCTGGCTGGAGGCGCCCGCTCCGCCACCGCGTCGAGCGGAACTCGAGCCTGCTTGAAGAATTCCCGCCCACCCTGTGCGGACCCAAGCGCCCACGGCCCCGCCGAGCACCCGGAGGAATCGTGTCCCGTCGTCTCTTCACCTCGGAGTCCGTGACCGAAGGTCACCCCGACAAGATCGCGGACCGGATCAGCGACACCGTCCTGGACGCCCTGCTCGCGCAGGACCCCGCATCCCGCGTGGCCGTCGAGACCCTGATCACCACCGGCCAGGTCCACGTGGCCGGCGAGGTCACCACCACGGCCTACGCCGACATCGCCGGCCTGGTCCGGGCGGCCGTCCTCGACATCGGCTACGACTCCTCGGTCAAGGGGTTCGACGGCGCCTCCTGCGGCGTCTCCGTCTCGATCGACGCCCAGTCGCCCGACATCGCCCAGGGCGTCGACCAGGCCCACGAGCACCGGGTCGAGGGAGTCCAGGACGAACTCGGCCGGCAGGGCGCCGGCGACCAGGGCCTGATGTTCGGCTACGCGTGCGACGACACCCCCGAACTGATGCCGCTGCCCATCTCGCTGGCGCACCGGCTGGCCCAGCGTCTCACCCAGGTCCGCAAGGACGGCACCATCCCCTACCTGCGCCCCGACGGAAAGACCCAGGTCACCATCGAGTACGACGGCGACCGCGCGGTCCGTCTCGACACCGTCGTGGTCTCCACCCAGCACTGCGCCGACATCGACCTCGACACGATGCTCGCCCCCGACATCCGCGAGTTCGTCGTCGCACCCGTCCTGGCCGACGCCGGCATCGACACCACCGGCCACCGCCTGCTGGTCAACCCCACCGGCCGGTTCGAGATCGGCGGCCCGATGGGCGACGCCGGGCTGACCGGCCGCAAGATCATCGTGGACACCTACGGCGGCTACTCCCGGCACGGCGGCGGCGCCTTCTCCGGCAAGGACCCCTCCAAGGTCGACCGCTCGGCGGCGTACGCGATGCGCTGGGTCGCCAAGAACATCGTCGCCGCCGGACTCGCCCGCCGCGCCGAGGTACAGGTCGCCTACGCGATCGGCAAGGCGGAGCCGGTCGGTCTGTTCGTGGAGACCTTCGGCACCGAGACCGTCCCCGTGGCGAAGATCCAGGACGCCGTCGACCAGGTCTTCGACCTGCGGCCCGCCGCGATCATCCGCGACCTCGACCTGCTGCGCCCCATCTACGCCCGCACCGCCGCCTACGGCCACTTCGGCCGGGAACTGCCCGAGTTCACCTGGGAGCGCACCGACCGGGCGGACAAGCTCCGCGCCATCGCGCTGGCCTGACCTCCCGCCATGTCGCCGTTGCCCCAAGGAGGCACCGCCGTGCACATCGCCGTCACCGGTTCGATCGCCACCGACCATCTGATGGTCTTTCCCGGGCGCTTCGCGGACCAGCTGATCGAGAGCAGCCTGGACAAGGTGTCCCTGTCGTTCCTCGCCGACGAACTGGAGGTCCGCCGCGGCGGGGTGGCGGCCAACATCGCCTTCGGCCTCGGCCGGCTGGGCCTGCGCCCGGTCCTGGTCGGCGCCGCCGGCCGCGACTTCGGCGAGTACCGGGACTGGCTGGAGGCGGCCGGAGTCGACACCGGGTCCGTCCTGATCAGCCGCACCCGGCACACGGCCCGGTTCGTCTGCACCACCGACGCCGACCAGAACCAGATCGCCACCTTCTACGCCGGGGCGATGACCGAGGCCCGCGAGCTGCGGCTCGCCGCCGTCACCGACCGCGTCGGCCGGCTCGACCTGGTCGTCATCGCCCCCGACGACCCCGAGGCGATGCTGCGTCACACCGACGAGTGCCGCACCCTCGGGCTGCCCTTCGCCGCCGATCCCTCCCAGCAACTCGCCCGCCTCGACGGGCCGCAGATCCGGCGCCTGCTCACCGGCGCCGAGTTCCTCTTCACCAACGAGTACGAGGCCGAACTGCTCAAACACCGCACCGGCTGGACCGAGGCCCAGGTCCTCGGCCAGGTCGGCACCTGGCTCACCACCCGGGGCGCCGACGGCGTCGTCATCGCCCGCGCCGGCACCGAGCCCGTCGTCGTACCCGCCGTGGCCACCGACCGCGTGGTCGACCCCACCGGCGTCGGTGACGCCTTCCGCGCGGGGTTCCTCGCCGGACACAGCCGCGGCTGGCCGACGGAGCGCGCCGCCCGGCTGGGCTGCGCCCTCGCCACGGAGGTCCTGGGGACCGTCGGCACCCAGGAGTACCGGGTGAGCGCCGCGGAGCTGATCGGCCGGATCGCCCCCAGCCCGGTGGGTGCCCCATGAGCCCCCTCAGCCAGGCGCAGCGCGCCGACGCGCTGCGCGAGGCCCTCGCCACCCGGGTGGTCGTCGCCGACGGCGCGATGGGCACCATGCTCCAGGCCGCCAACCCGACGCCGGACGACTTCCAGCAGCTGGAGGGGTGCAACGAGATCCTCAACGTCACCCGTCCCGACCTCGTCCGCGCCGTCCACCAGGAGTACTTCGCGGCCGGCGTCGACTGCGTCGAGACCAACACCTTCGGCGCCAACCACGCGGCGCTCGGCGAGTACGACATCGCCGACCGGATCTTCGAGCTGTCCGCGGCCGGCGCCGCCGTGGCCCGCGAGGCCGCCGACGCCCACCAGGACGGCCGGGTCCGCTGGGTGCTCGGCTCCATCGGACCGGGCACCAAGCTGCCGACCCTCGGCCACGTGCCGTACGCGACCCTGCGCGACGGCTACCAGCGCAACGCGGCGGGCCTGATCGCCGGCGGCGCCGACGCGCTGCTCGTGGAGACCAGCCAGGACCTGCTCCAGACCAAGGCCGCGGTGCTCGGCTGCAAGCGCGCCCTCGCCGAGGCCGGGCTCGACCTGCCGGTCTTCGCGCAGGTGACCGTGGAGACCACCGGCACCATGCTGCTCGGCTCGGAGATCGGCGCGGCGCTCACCGCGCTGGAGCCGCTCGGTATCGACCTGATCGGCCTCAACTGCGCCACCGGCCCGGCCGAGATGGGCGAGCACCTGCGCCATCTGGCCCGGCACGCCCGGGTCGGCCTGTCGTGCATGCCGAACGCGGGCCTGCCCGTGCTCGGCAAGGACGGCGCCCACTACCCCCTCGGACCCGACGAACTCGCCGACGCCCACGACGCGTTCACAAAGGAGTACGGCATCTCGCTCGTCGGCGGCTGCTGCGGCACCACCCCCGAGCACCTGCGCGCCGTCGTCCGGCGGGTGCGGGGGCGCGCCGTCTCCCCGCGCCGGCCCCGCCCCGAGCCGGCCGCCTCTTCGCTCTACCAGCCGGTGCCGTTCCGCCAGGACACCTCCTATCTGGCGATCGGCGAGCGCACCAACGCCAACGGGTCCAAGAAGTTCCGCGAGGCCATGCTGGCCGGCGACTGGGAGAAGTGCGTGGAGATCGCCCGGGAACAGATCCGGGACGGCTCTCACCTGCTCGACCTCTGCGTGGACTACGTCGGCCGTGACGGCGTGGCGGACATGCGGGAGATCGCCGGGCGGCTGGCCACCGCGTCCACGCTGCCGGTCGTACTGGACTCCACCGAACCGGAGGTGCTGCGCGCGGGCCTCGAGATGCTGGGCGGCCGGGCCGTGCTGAACTCGGTGAACTACGAGGACGGCGACGGCCCGGACACCCGGTTCGGGCGCATCGCCGCACTCGCCCGCGAACACGGCGCCGGCCTCATCGCGCTCACGATCGACGAGGAGGGGCAGGCCCGCACCGCGGAGAAGAAGACGGCGATCGCCGAGCGGCTCATCGCGCAGCTCACCACCGAGTACGGCATCGAGGAGTCCTCGATCCTGGTGGACTGCCTGACCTTCACCCTGGCCACCGGGCAGGAGGAGTCCCGCCGCGACGGCATCGAGACCATCGAGGCCATCCGCACGCTCAAACGCCGTCATCCCGAGGTGCAGACCACCCTCGGCCTGTCCAACATCTCCTTCGGCCTGAACCCGGCGGCCCGGCAGGTCCTGAACTCGGTGTTCCTGGACGAGTGCGTGCGGGCCGGCCTGGACTCCGCGATCGTGCACGCCTCCAAGATCCTCCCCGTCGCCCGCATCCCGGAGGACCAGCGCGAGGCCGCGCTCGACCTGATCCACGACCGCCGCAGGGAGGGGTACGACCCGCTGCAACGGCTGCTGGAGCTGTTCGAGGGGGTCTCCGCGTCCTCCGCGGCCGCGTCCAAGGCCGAGGAACTGGCGGCGCTGCCGCTCGGGGAACGCCTGGAACGGCGCATCATCGACGGCGAGCGCGGCGGGCTGGAAGCCGACCTGGACGCGGCGCTGGCCGAGCGGCCGGCGCTGGAGATCATCAACGACACGCTGCTGTCCGGGATGAAGACCGTCGGCGAGCTGTTCGGCTCCGGCCGGATGCAGCTGCCGTTCGTGCTCCAGTCCGCCGAGGTGATGAAGACCGCGGTCGCGTACCTGGAGCCGTACATGGAGAAGACGGCCGACGGCGGGAACGCGGCGGGCAAGGGCACGATCGTGCTGGCCACCGTCAAGGGCGACGTCCACGACATCGGCAAGAACCTCGTGGACATCATCCTGTCCAACAACGGCTACGACGTGGTCAACCTCGGTATCAAGCAGTCCGTGTCGGCCATTCTGGACGCTGCCGAGGAGCACGACGCGGACGTGATCGGCATGTCCGGCCTGCTGGTGAAGTCCACGGTGATCATGAAGGAGAACCTGGAGGAGCTGAACCGGCGCGGGCTCGCCGCCCGCTTCCCGGTCATCCTCGGCGGGGCCGCCCTCACCCGCGCCTACGTGGAGCAGGACCTGCACGAGATCTACGACGGCGAGGTCCGCTACGCCCGCGACGCCTTCGAGGGCCTGAAGCTGATGGACGCCCTCGTCGCCGTCAAGCGCGGCGTCCCGGGCGCGGCCCTGCCCGAACTGCGGCAGCGGCGTCACGCACGGGCCCGGGTCGCCCAGCCGGAGGAGCCCGGTCGCGGACACGTCCGCTCCGATGTGGCGATGGACAACCGGGTGCCGGTACCGCCGTTCTGGGGCGACCGGATCGTCCGAGGCGTCCCGCTCACCGACTACGCCGCATGGCTGGACGAGGACGCGCTGTTCAAGGGCCAGTGGGGGCTGAAGGCCTCGCGCGCCGGGACGGGCCCCTCGTACGAGGAGCTGGTCGAGACCGAGGGCCGGCCGCGGCTGCGGATGTGGCTGGACCGGTTGCAGACCTCGGGCTGGCTGGAGCCGGGCATCGTCTACGGCTACTACCCGGTCCACTCCAAGGGCGACGAGCTGATCCTCCTGGACGAGGACGGCTCCGAACGCACCCGCTTCGTCTTCCCCCGCCAGCGCCAGGGCCGGCGGCTGTGCCTGGCCGACTTCTTCCGCCCGGAGGAGTCCGGCGAACAGGACGTGATCGGCCTCCAGATCGTCACCATGGGCAACCGGGTCTCCCAGGCCGCGGGCGAGCTCTTCGAGGCCGGCTCCTACCGCGACTACCTCGAACTGCACGGTCTGTCCGTCCAGTTGACGGAGGCCCTGACCGAGTTCTGGCACGCCCGGGTGCGCCGTGAACTCGGCTTCGGCGACGAGGACCCCGAGGACATCCGCGACATGTTCGCCCTCAGGTACCGCGGCGCCCGCTTCTCCCTCGGCTACGGCGCCTGCCCCGACCTCGAGGACCGGGCCAAGATCACCGGACTGCTCCGCCCCGAGCGGATCGGCGTCGCCCTCTCCGAGGAGTTCCAGCTGCACCCCGAACAGTCCACCGACGCCTTCGTCGTCCACCACCCCGAGGCCACGTACTTCAACGCGAGGTGAGCCGTGGCGCCCTGACCGCCGCGTGACCCCCGCCCCGAGCCCCGCCCGACCCGATCCCCAGGAGTGCCGGATGCCGTCCGCCTTTACCGACTTCAAGGTCGCCGACCTCTCCCTGGCCGAGTTCGGCCGCAAGGAGATCACCCTCGCCGAGCACGAGATGCCCGGCCTGATGGCGATCCGCAAGGAATACGCCGAGGCGCAGCCCCTGGCCGGTGCCCGTATCACCGGCTCGCTGCACATGACCGTGCAGACCGCCGTCCTCATCGAGACGCTCGTCGCCCTGGGCGCCGAGGTCCGCTGGGCGTCCTGCAACATCTTCTCCACCCAGGACCACGCGGCCGCGGCCATCGCGGTCGGCCCGAACGGCACCCCGGACAACCCGCAGGGCGTGCCGGTCTTCGCCTGGAAGGGCGAGACCCTCCAGGAGTACTGGTGGTGCACCGAGCAGGCCCTCACCTGGCCCGGCCACGCCGGTCCGAACATGCTCCTGGACGACGGCGGCGACGCCACCCTCCTCGTCCACAAGGGCGTCGACCGTCAGAAGACCGGTGCGCTGCCCACCGCCGACAACGAGGAACTGGCCGCGGTGCGCGCGCTGCTGGAGGCCAGCACCCTGGACTGGACCGCCCTGGCCTCCGAGATCCGTGGTGTCACGGAGGAGACCACCACGGGTGTGCACCGGCTGTACGAGATGCAGCGTGACGGTGTGCTGCTGTTCCCGGCGATCAACGTCAACGATGCCGTGACGAAGTCGAAGTTCGACAACAAGTACGGCTGCCGGCACTCCCTGGTGGACGGGATCAACCGTGCCACCGATGTGCTGATCGGCGGCAAGACGGCTGTCGTGTGCGGTTACGGCGATGTCGGCAAGGGGTGTGCGGAGTCGCTGCGGGGTCAGGGTGCCCGGGTGATCATCACGGAGATCGACCCGATCTGCGCGCTTCAGGCGGCGATGGACGGCTACCAGGTGACCACGCTGGACGAGGTCGTGGAGAGCGCGGACATCTTCATCACCACGACCGGCAACAAGGACATCATCCTGGCCTCGGACATGGCGAGGATGAAGCACCAGGCGATCGTGGGCAACATCGGTCACTTCGACAACGAGATCGACATGGCCGGTCTGGCGAAGATCCCGGGGATCGTCAAGGACGAGGTGAAGCCGCAGGTCCACACCTGGACGTTCCCCGACGGCAAGGTGATCATCGTACTGTCCGAGGGGCGTCTGCTGAACCTGGGCAACGCCACCGGCCACCCGTCCTTCGTGATGTCGAACTCCTTCGCGGACCAGACGCTGGCCCAGATCGAGCTGTTCACCAAGCCCGACGCGTACCCGACCGGTGTGTACGTGCTGCCCAAGCACCTCGACGAGAAGGTCGCCCGCCTCCACCTCGACGCCCTCGGCGTGAAGCTGACCAAGCTGCGCCCGGAGCAGGCCGCCTACATCGGCGTCGACGTCGACGGCCCGTACAAGACCGACCACTACCGCTACTGACGGAGCGCGCCATGACATCGTCCGCAACGGTCCGGCCCGCGGTCGGACCGTCCGGGACCCCCACGCCCACCCTGCTGGGCAGACCCCGCTGGTTCGTCACCCTGTTCGCCACGGACATGTGGGAGCGGTTCAGCTTCTACGGGATGTTGGCCATCCTCTTCCTGTTCGCCTCGGCCCCGGCGGCCGAAGGCGGCCTCGGGCTGTCGAACTCCGACGCCGGCATGCTCTTCGGCGTCTACACGGCCGCCATCTTCCTCGCCTCCCTGCCCGGCGGCTGGCTCGGCGACCGCGTCTTCGGCAGCTACCGGGCGACCCTGTACGGCGCCGTGGTCATCGCCGCCGGACACCTGCTGATGGCACTGCCGACGGTGCCGACGGTCTACGTCGGGCTGCTCCTCATCGCCGTCGGCACCGGCCTGCTCAAGCCCAACATGGCAGGCCTGCTCAGCGCCTTCTACCCGCGCGAGGCGGCCGCCGAGCGGGACGCGGGCTTCGCCGTCTTCTACACCTCCATCCAGATCAGCGGCCTGATCGCGCCCCTGGTCGTCGGCGGCGTCGGCGAGGGCCTCAACTGGCACGCGGGGTTCGGCGTCGCGGCGGTCGGCATGGGGCTCGGGGTCTGGCAGTACGTCCGCGGCTCGGCCTCCTTCGGCGAGGTCGGCCGCGCGGCCACCCGCCCGCTCCCGCCGGCCGAGCGCCGCCGCGTCCTCCGCCTCTCCACGGCCGCGATCGCCGTACCGGCCGCGCTCCTCACCGCGGACGCGCTGGCCGGCACCTTCACCCTCCGGCACGTCCTCGCCCTGGTCGCGGTCCTCAGCCTCGCCGTGCCCGTCGGCTGCTTCTGGACCCTCCTGCGCCACCGGGACATCTCCGCACCCGAACGGACCCGCCTGCGCGCCTACATCGCGCTCTTCCTCGCCTCCGCCCTGTTCTGGGCCCTGCACGTCCAAGGGGGCTCGCTGCTCAGCCTGTTCGCCCGGGACGCCACCGACCGCGACATCCTCGGCCTGCGCCTCCCGGCCAGCTGGTTCCAGTCGGCCACCCCGTTGGCGATCCTGCTGTGCGCGCCCTTCTTCGCGTGGCTCTGGCTGCGTCTCGGCGCGCGCATCAGCGCCAGCGCGAAGTTCGCGCTCGGCATGTTCGCCATGGGCGCCTCCATGCTCCTGATGGCCCTGGCCGCCTGGCACGCCCACTCCGCCGGCCGGGTCTCCCCCCTGTGGCTCATCGGTACGTACCTCCTCACCGGCGCCGCCGAGGCGGCCCTCGCCCCGGTGGGCATGAGCGTCGCCACAGCCATCGCGCCGGCGCCCTTCCTCAGCCAGGTGGTCGGTGTCTTCTGGCTCTCCGCGGCCCTGGGCGCGGGGCTCGGCGGCAACGCGATGAAGCTCGCGGGGACGTCGACCCCGGGAGCCGGACTGTTTCTGGTGCTGGGCGGGGTGGCCGTGGCAGCCGGGGTGGCGCTGCTTCTCGGGGCTCGGTCTCTGGCACGGAGGTTGGGGGTCTGACAGCGCTCCGGTCGGATGCGACGCGGGACAGCCGGGGCAGCCGGGATGTTGCCCCGCTGCCCCGGCTGTCCGGTCTCCCACCTGGTCTCAGTTCTTGCGGCGCCGCGCGACGACGAACAGCGTGCCGCCCGTGACCAGTGCGACGGCGGCCGCCGCGGCCGCGTACCAGGGCAGCGCGCCGGTGCCGGTGTCGGCCATGGAGCCCTGAGCGGTGCCGCCCGCGGCCGCGGTGCCGGAACCGGTCGTGCCGGAGCCGGTCGTGGCGGAGCCGGAGGTGCCGCCGGAGGCCGCGGTGCCGCCGGAGGCGGAGCTGCCGCCGGTGGTGGAGCTGCCACCGGAGGAGGAAGCGGAGCCGTGGCCCTTGGTGCCGTCGGCGGTCACCTTGATCGGCGCGGTGTTGTTCTTGGTGTTGCTGTCCGGGGACGACATCGTCACCTTGATCGAGCCGGGGGCGAGGTCGGCCGGCCTGTCGATGCGCAGGCCGAAGACGAACGGGGTGACCTGGCCGGCGTCGAAGTACCAGTCGTGCACGTCCTGGAAGCAGCTGTAGTGCCGGGCGCCGGGCTTGCCCTGCTTCCAGTCGTCGTCCGAGCGGCAGAGCTGCGGAACCTTCACCGCCGTCGTACCGCGCGGGACCGTCACGTGCGTCACGGAGGACGGGCCGTCGGCGGGGCCGTCGCTGCGGTCGTACTGGTCGATGGAGGCGGGCCCGTTGTTCCGGACGCCCAGCTTCGCCTGCACCACCTGGCCGGCCTTGCCGTGCACGGTGGCGCCCAGCGCCTGGAGGTCGAAGGAGTTCTCCACGATGACCCTGCCGGTCCCGTTGTCCATGTCGAACGTCCCGGGGCCGCCGGCCCGCGCCACCAGACGCATCGCGCGGCCGGTGCCGCGGTGGACGCCGGTCAGCTTCTGGTTCTTGTACAGGTAGCCGTCGGTCGTCTCGTACACGCCCACGTTCCAGATCTCGTCCGCCGCGGTGCTGCCCACCTTGAGCGCGAGTTCGTCGAGGTCGTAGGAGCCGCCCGCGGTGACCGGGGTCTCGATGTAGCAGCGGATCCCCGTGTCGCGGTTGGCGAAGTGGCCGTACTCGCAGTTGCTGAACTCCTCGGGGACGGAGAGTCCCTGGGTGAGCTGGATGCCGACGTAGACGCCCTTCAGGGGCCGGCGGCTGTAGTGGGTGAAGCCGATCGAGGGGTGCAGCGTCTTGCCGGGCTTCGACCAGGTGCTGGAGGGGCTGCTCCGGTCGAGGAGCGGACCCGCGTCCGCCACGCCGGCCTGGAACGTCGCATCGCCGAGTGACGTGCTCCCCGCCGCACCGGAGGCCCGGACCTCGCCCGTGAAACCGGGCTGGGAGGTCGCGAGCGTCTTGAAATGCAGGCCGCGGCTCAGGCTCTCGCCCGGCTGGAGCGGCCTGTTCCCGTTCAGCTTCTCGCCGTCGCAGACGAAGACCAGATCCTGCTTCTCGACGCAGGGCGAGTCGACCGACAGGGTCAGCTGTCCCTTGAGGGCCGTGGCGTCGAACGTCAGGGTGAAGTCCGTCAGCGGCTGCGCGCCGGTGTTGCGGACGTTGATGAAGTCGTAGGCGGGGTCGTCGTACGGCTTCACCTGGAGCGGCTTGCCGTACTGGGAGTCGGTGAACTCCAGTGTCTGCGCGGTCTCCGTGGCCTGGCCGACGGAGGGCGCGCCCAGGGTCAGCAGGCCCGCCGCGAGGGCGGTGGCGCCGGCCCGGAGGGCGTTGCGGGGCAGAGGTCTCGGCACGGTGCTCCTTCGGCAGGTCCGCGATCACAGGTGATCCGATCGCCCACTCAGATCACCAACTCCGGGCAAAGGTTGTACGAACGCGATGGGTGGCCCGGCAGGGGCCCCGCCCTTCCCGTTGCCTCGGGCGAAGCATCGCAAAAGAGGTGCAAAGTGGATCGGTGCCGGGGCAACCGCCGTAGCCGAGGCAACATCTTGGTGAACGACGGGCACCGCGCGGTCAGGGCGGGGTGCCGTCGTCGGCCGGATGGGATGAGGGACGTGGTGGAGCCGAGGATCGCCGTCGCCGTGGTGACCATGGGCAACCGGCCCGCCGAGGTGGACGCCCTGCTGGAGTCCGTGGCGAAGCAGGACCTCGCCCCGGCCCGCATCGTGATCGTCGGCAACGGCTGCCGGCTGCCCGAGTTCGCCCGCCGCCTCTCCCTGCCCGGCGAGGTCACCGCCATCGACGTGGACGAGAACCTCGGCTGTCCCGGCGGGCGCAATGTCGCCCTCGCCCGGCTGCGGGAGTACGGCGACGTCGACGTCGTCGTGGAACTGGACGACGACGGACTGCTCGTCGACGCCGATGTCCTGCGCCGCGTCCGTGACCTGTACGCCGCCGACCCCCGCCTCGGCATCGTCGGCTTCCGCATCGCCGACGAGCACGGCGAGACCCAGCAGCGGCATGTGCCGAGGGTCGGCAGGTCGGACCCGATGCGCGGCGGGTACGTCACCGGGTTCCTCGGCGGCGGGCACGCGCTGCGCATGTCGATGCTGGCCGAGACCGGGGACTGGCCCGCCGAGTTCTTCTTCGCGCACGAGGAGACCGACCTCGCGTGGCGCGCCGCCGACGCCGGCTGGAAGATCCTGTACGCCCCCGAGCTGCTGCTCCAGCACCCCAAGACCTCGCCGGCCCGGCACGCCATCTACTACCGGGTCAACGCCCGCAACCGGGTCTGGCTCGCCCGGCGCCGGCTGCCACTGCCGCTCGTCCCGGTGCACCTCGGGGTGTGGACGCTGCTCACGCTCGCCCGCACCCGGTCGGCGGCGGGGCTGAAGGCGTGGTTCGCGGGGTTCCTGGAGGGGCTGCGGGAGCCGGCCGGTGAGCGGCGGCCGATGCGCTGGCGGACGGTGTGGCGGCTGAGCCGGCTGGGGCGTCCACCGGTGATCTGACCGGGGGCCTCTTGGGGTCAGGGCAGGGAAGCGGGACGGGGCCCCGGTCGTTCACCTCCGCCGACCGGGGCCCTGCACATCCCCGGACCAGGCCTGCGGCGACACTCCCCCGAGTTACGCGACATACGCGCGCGCCGTAGCGCCGGGTCCGATGCGATGATCAGATCAGGGTTCGCCAACGGATCGCTAACATGTGGCCAACGGTTCGTCGGCGGGTCGCGGACCGGCCGGCCGGAAGTCGCCGACGGCAGTGGAGACGGGTCGCCGGACCGGCGGTTCCGGGACGGGCCGGCAGGCGGAAGGTGGCGGGAAACCGTTGTGGACAAGGCGGATCCCCGTCAGGGAACGGCGGGCACGCGCCCGCCGCGGAGCGCGGTCAGGGACGACCGGGCGGGAAGGCAGTGGAGCGGCGTGATGCGGCGGCGGTGCACGCTCCGGTTCGGACTGCTGGGGCCGCCGGTCCTGTACGACGTACGGCCGTACGGCGAGTCGTCCGAGGAGCCGTCCGAGGAGTCGCACAGGGACGCGCAGGAGGGCTCTTACGAAGACGCTCACGGCGGGTCGTACGAGGCGTCACCCCACAGCGCCGACGAGCCCATCCGGTCCATCGGCAGCCCCAAGGTGCGGGCCCTGCTCGCGGCCCTGCTGCTGGAGCCGGGCCGGGTCGTGTCGGTCGACTCCCTGAAGGACGCCCTGTGGGGCGGGGCGCCCCCCGTCTCCGCGCAGGCCTCCCTGCACAACCACGTCGCCCGGCTGCGCCGGCTGCTGGACGACCCCGAGCGGCTGCGGGCCGTACCGCCCGGCTATCTGCTCCGCGTCGATCACGGCGAGCTGGACATCCACGTCTTCGACGCCCGGGTCGCCGAGGCCCGCGCCGCGCACGGCCGCCGCGACTGGCCCGGTGTCGTACGCGCCTGCGTGGCCGCGCTCGGGCTGTGGCGCGGCACCCCGCTCAGCGGGCTCCCCACCGACCTCGGCGGCTATGCCCTCGTACAGCGCCTGGAAGAGGCCCGGCTGCTCCTGCTGGAGTGGCGCTACGAGGCCGAACTCGCCCTCGGCGGCGCCCGGCTGGCGGCGCTCGTCCCGGAGCTGGCGGCGCTCGTCACCGAGCATCCGCTGCGCGAGGCGTACCACCGCCAGCTGATGCTCGCCCTGCACCGCACCGGACGCCAGGCCGAGGCGCTCGCCGTCCACCGCGACCTGCGCACCCGCCTGGTCGAGGAACTCGGCATCGAGCCCGGCCCGGCCGTCCGCGACGCCCATGTGGAGGTGCTGCGGGGCGAGGAGGCCGCGTCGGCCGGGGAGCCGCGGCACCCGGAGGAGCACCCCGCCGACCAGCGGCGCCCGGCTGCCGAGGCGCAGGAGACGGACGCTCCCGCCGGAGCCTCGGTGCCCGTCGGCGAAGCGGCGCCGCCGTCCGCCGCCCCCGCGCAGGCGGCCGCCCGGCAGACCCCGCGGCCCGCCCAGCTCCCCGCCCCGCCGGCGCACTTCACCGGCCGGGTCGAGGTGAGCCGCCGGCTGTGCCACGCGCTGACCGAGCCGCCCGCCCCGGCACCCGCCGTCGCGGTGATCAGCGGGATGGCGGGCGTCGGCAAGAGCGCCCTCGCCCTGCATGTCGCCCACGCCCTGCGGGAGCGCTTCCCCGACGGCCAGCTCTACGTCAACCTGCACGGCGCCACTCCCGGCATGACCCCGCTCAGCCCGGTCCAGGCGCTGGCCGCGCTGCTGCGGGACCTCGGCGCCGAGCCCCGGAACATCCCCGAACACCCCGACGCGGCGGCCGCCCTGCTCCGCTCCCTGCTCGCCCCGGCGCGCATCCTGCTGGTGCTGGACGACGCGGCGAACGCGGCCCAGGTACGGCCCCTGCTGCCGGCCGGGCCGGGCTGTGCGGTGATCGTCACCAGCCGCTCCCCGCTGACCGCCCTCGACGGCGCCCGGCGCTTCCCGCTCTCCCCGCTGACCGGCGAGGACAGCGCGGCCCTGCTGCGCGCGGTGAGCGGACGCGAGGGGCTGGACGCCGGGCACGCCCTGGTCGAGCTGACCGGCCGGCTGCCGCTGGCGCTGCGCGTCGTCGCCGCCCGGCTCGCCGCCCGCCGCGCGCTCACCCCGGAGGTGCTGGCGGGCCAACTGGCCGCGACCGGCGGCCGGCTGCACCACCTGGAGTACGACGACCTGAGCGTCCGGCGCTCCCTGGCCGTGGCCCATGACGCGCTCGCCGCCGCCGGGCGCGAGGCCGACCACGACGCCGCACGGGCGCTGCGCCGCATCGGCGCGCTCGATCTGCCGACCTACGGCGCCCCGCTGATCGCCCGGCTCACCGGCACCGACGAGCGCCGCGCCGAGGCCGCCCTGGACCGCCTGGTCGACGTGGCCCTCCTGGAGGAGACGGCGTACGGCCGTTACACCCCGCACGACCTGGTCCGCGACTTCGCCCGCGAACTGGCGGAGACGACCGCGGCAACGCCCCCGGAGACCGCTCCCGACCTCGCCGCCCTGCGCTGGTACGCCGCCGTCGCCGAACGGGTGCTGAGGGCCGTCGTGGAGCCGGGACTCGATCTGGAGGACCGGCGGCGGCCGACCTCCGCGCAGCCGCCGGAGCACGCCGCGGACGTGGCCGGGGTGCCGCCCTTCGAGTCCGCCGAGGACGCCTTCGCCTGGGGCGAGGGGGAGCTGGAGAACGTCGTCGCCCTGGTGGAGCGGAACGCGGACACCGACGACCCGCGCCGGGCCGCGCATCTCTCGGCGCTGGCGCGGCTGCTCTTCCCCTATGTGCAGCGCGGCGGCCGGGTCGCCGAGATGGAGGTGCTCGGGCAGGCCGCGCTCGGCACGGCGCGCCGGCTCGGGGACCCGGCGGCCGAGGCCTACGCCCTCGGTGACCTCGCCGGCCTGTACTTCCTGACCGGGCGGCAGAACGACGCCCTCACCCTTACCGACCAGTCCCTGGACATCTGGCGGCGGCTCGGCCGGGCCTCCAGGATCCGGCGCTGTCTGAACAACCGGGGGCTGCTGCTGGAGGGCCTCGGACGCTTCGAGGAGTCCGGGGAGGCGCTGCGGCAGAGCCTCGCCTACTCGCGGCAGCTCAACGACCCGTACGGCGAGGCCGTCACCCACAGCCACCTCGGCAACCTCTACGAGCACACCGACCCGCGCGCCGCCATCGAGCAGCACCGGCGCTCGCTGGCGATCGGGGACGAGATCGGCGCGGTCATCGTGCAGCACTCGGCGCACTGCAACATCGGGTACGCCCATCTCACCCTCGGGGAACCCGCCGCCGCGGCGCGGCACTTCGAGGAGAGTCTGCGCATCCTCGGCGGCCACGGCGACTGGCACGGCGAGTCCCAGACCCGGCTCGGCCTGGTCCGCGCGCTGCGGGGGCTGGGGGAGACCGAGCGGGCGGCCGACGAGTGCGCGGAGCTGCTGCACCGGGCGGACGCCCGCGCCGACCGCTACATGGGCGGCCTGGCCCGCCACCAGCACGGGCTGCTGCTGAGCGAGCAGGGGCGGCGGGCGGAGGCGGACGACGCCTGGCGCGGGGCGCTCACGGCGCTGGTCGGCACGGACGCGCAGGCGGTGGTGGCGGAGCTGTGCGAACTCCTGGACCACTGAGGCCTCCTGGACCACTGAGGCCTCCTGGAGCACTGGGGACTGCTGGAGCACTGAAGTCACCCCCGTGGCCTCTCACTTGGCGTCCGCATAGCACTCCACCACCGCTGTGGTGAACGGAAACCGCACCGGTGTCTCGCCGAAGGTCAGCCGGCCGGCGAGGTCGGCGGCGTCGCTGATGGCCCGGACGACGGTCTCGGCCTCCTCGGCGGGGCAGTGCACGATCACCTCGTCGTGTTGGAAGAACACCAGCTCGGCCGCCATGTCCCGCAGGGTCCGGCGCAGCGCGGCGAGCAGCAGCAGGGCCCAGTCGGCGGCGCTGCCCTGGACGACGAAGTTGCGGGTGAAGCGGCCCCGCGCGCGGGAGCTGGAGGAGCTCTGGCCGGTCGACCAGGGCGGGGCCCCGGTGTCGTCGTCGCCGACCGGGATGCCCGCCTCCTCCGCCGTGTCCTCGCCGGACCCGGCCGCGGGCGGGCAGGTCCGGCCCAGCCAGGTGCGGACCAGCCGGCCCTCCTCGCCCGCGCGGGCGGCCTCGTCGACATAGGCGACCGCCTTCGGGAAGCGGCGGCGCAGCGCGGCGAGGTTCTTCAGGCCGTCGCCGGACGTCTGGCCGTAGACCGCGCCGAGGACGGCGATCTTGGCCTGGTCGCGGTCGCCGGAGAAGGCGCGCTCGGAGACGGACTGGTAGAGGTCGCTCGCGCGGCCGGCGACCTCCATCAGCCCGGGGTCGCGGGAGATCGCGGCCAGCACCCGCGGCTCCATCTGGTCGGCGTCGGCCACCACCAGCCGCCAGCCGGGGTCGGCGACCACGGCGCGGCGGATCACCTTCGGGATCTGGAGACCGCCCCCGCCGTTGGTCACCCAGCGCCCGGTGACCGTGCCGCCGGCCAGGAACTCGGGACGGAAACGGCCGTCGCGCACCCAGTCCTGAAGCCAGGACCAGCCGTGCGCCACCCAGATGCGGTACAGCTTCTTGTACTCCAGCAGCGGTGCCACGGCCGGGTGGTCCACGGACTGGATCTCCCAGCGGCGGGTGGACCCGACCTTGATCCCGGCCTGGGCGAAGGCCTTGATCACGTCGGCGGGCAGATCGGGCCGGACCCGGCGGCCGAAGGCGGCGGAGACCTGGTCCGCCAGTTCGGCGAGGCGCCGCGGCTCGCCGCCGCCCGGATACCGCTCGCCGAGCAGCCGGTGCAGCAGCTCGCGGTGGACCTCGGCGCTCCAGGGCAGGCCCGCGTGGTTCATCTCGGCGGCCACCAGCATCCCGGCGGACTCGGCGGCGGTCAGCAGCCGCATCCGGTCGGGCTGGGCGGTCCGGTCGTGCCGCCGCTGCTGGTCGGCGTAGACCGCGAGCAGGTCGGTCAGCGGCAGCCGGCTGCCGGCCGGCTCGAACAGCGGGGACTGGGCGCCCGGTTCGGCCGCGCGCTGCGGCGGGTCGGGCGGTACGGGGCCGCCGCGGAGGCGGGCCAGGGCGGCGGCGGCCGAGCGTGGCTCGCCGTGCCGCCCCTCGTGGCCCAGCAGGAGGGTCTCGGCGTCCTCGATGTCGTAGCACCGCTCCACTCGCACCCCCGTGGCGAGCAGACGCGGGTAGACCTCGGGGGTCGACCGCCACACCCAGCGCGTGACCTCCGGGCGGCTCCGCACCGCCGCGGCGAGATCGCTCTCCCGCCGCACCGGCCCGGCGGGCAGCCCGTCCGGGCCGAGGGGGGCGAGCTCCACGCCACCGTCCTCGGCCGGTGCGAGAGCCCACCGGTCGGTCATGACTGCGAGTGTGGCAGGCGGCTCTGACAATCGCCCTGACCTGCGGGTTTCCCGCTCTGCGGGTCAGGATCCGGTGCCATCGGCGGGGGGCTCGGCGGGTCAGGAACCGGTGCCGTCGGCCGGGGGCTCGGCCTCGACCTTCTGGGACTCCCGGAGCATCGCCAGCACCCTGCCGACGTACTCCTCGGTCGCGGGCTTGGTGATGCCGAGGCCGCTGAGCACGCCCTGGCCGTTCTCGTGCTCCAGGAGCGCCAGCAGGATGTGCTCGGTGCCGATGTAGTTGTGGCCGAGCCGGAGCGCCTCGCGGAAGGTGAGTTCCAGGACCTTCTTGGCCTCGGGGCCGTAGGGGATCAGGTCGGGGACCTCGTCCGCGGCCGGCGGCAGCGCGGCGGTCGCCGCCTGCCGTACGGCGTCCAGCGATACGCCCTGTGCGGTGACCGCCTTCCCGGCCAGGCCGTCCGGCTCGCTCAGCAGGCCGAGGACCAGGTGCTCGGGGCGGCCCTCGGGGTTGCGGGCGGCCACCGCCTCGTTGTGCGCGGCCATGACCACGTTCGCCGCGCGCGGGGTGTACCGGCTGAACCCCTGGCTGGGGTCGAGGTCGACGGACTCCTTCGGCACGAACCGCTTCTGCGCCGCCTGCCGGGTCACGCCCATGCTCTTGCCGATCTCGGTCCAGGACGCGCCCGAGCGGCGGGCCTGGTCGACGAAGTGGCCGATCAGGTGGTCGGCCACGTCGCCGAGGTGATCGGCGGCGATCACCGCGTCCTGGAGCTGTTCGAGGGGTTCGGCGTGGACCTTCTTGATGGCCTCGATGAGGTCGTCGAGGCGTACGGATGCCGTGATGTTCGGATGGGTCGCCATGTGTCAACCGTAGGTTGCACCCCCCGGGATGTCAACCAATGGTTGACAGTCGGTTTCGCGCCTGAGTGCCGCACTCGGACAATGGGACGCCGCCGCCGGGGCCGCTCCTTGTGCGCCCGCCGCTGTCCACAGGCTGTGGACAGCGCTACGGCGCTGTCGGCGGCCCGTGGCACGATCGACAGCGTGACCAGCTCCGCCGCCACCGTCGAGCGCGCCTTCCGCGCCGCCCTCTACGACGACACCGACACCGGCCTCGACACCGGTGCCTCCCTGCTCGCCGCCGACCCCGCCGCCGATGCCGAACTCGACCGGCGCGGCGAGGAGTTCGTCGCCACGGCCTGGCAGCGCGGCTGGCAGCCCGCCGACGTCGTACGGCTGGTGCGCCGCGAGCTGGACGACCCGCATGTGCGGCTGGCCGCCGCGCTGATCCGGGCGCAGTCCGGCCGGGACCGGCCGCGCGGCCACCGCTGGGCCGGACAGCTGGCGGCCCTGCCCGGGGACCCGGCGCGCCCGGGCGACCGCTTCGCGCACGCCACGGCGGTCCTGGAGCTGTACCGCCTGCTGCTCCGCCTGCCCGCGCTGGAGCCCCTGGAGGAGGAGCGCCCCCGCCCGCACGCCACGGCCCCGGCGGCCTCCCGCATGCTCGCCCGGATCCGCGCCCTGCTCGCCAAGGCCGAGGCGACCGGGTATCCGGAGGAGGCGGAGGCGCTCAGCGCCAAGGCCCAGGAGCTGATGGCCCGGCACAGCATCGACGAGGCGCTGCTCGCCGCCGAGGCGCCCGCCCCGGACGCCCCCGGCGCCTGCCGGATCGGCGTCGAGCCGCCGTACGAACAGGCCAAGGCGGTCCTGCTGGACGCCGTGGCGACGGCCAACCACTGCCGCGCGGTGTGGAACGAACCGTTCGGTTTCTCCACGGTCGTCGGCTTCGAGGCGGACCTCGAGGCGGTCGAGCTGCTCTACACCTCCCTGCTGGTGCAGGCCACGCACGCGATGACCAAGGCGGAGGCCGCCCAGCGCGCCGGCGGGCGCAAGCGGACCAAGACCTTCAGGCAGTCGTTCCTCGCGGCCTACGCCCACCGCGTGGGCGACCGGCTCGCTGCCGCGGCCGAGACCCAGGTCACCCAGGACCTGCTGCCGGTGCTGGCCACCCGCGCGATAGCCGTGACCGGCCGCCTGGAGCGCATGTTCCCGGAGACCACCACGACCCGGCTGCGCGGGGTGAGCGACGCCGCGGGCTGGGCGGAGGGCGCACGGGCGGCGGACCAGGCCCAGGTCAGAGCCCGCCGCCGGCTCGAATGAGGCGCACGAAGGGCCCCCGGCGCCCGGGCACGGAGGGCCCCCGGCGCCCGCCGGGGGTCAGTCGCCGACCTGCTGGAAGGCGCTGACGGAGGCGTTCGGGTGGCTCCGGCCGCCCTGGCCGGCGACCGGACCGTACTTCCAGGGGAAGCTCTGCACGGTGTCGGAGCCCGGCAGGGAGACCTTCATCGCCGTGGCCGCGAGGCTGCCCGGGTCGCCCTCCTTGCCGCGCACATAGGTGATCGTGAAGGTCGCGGAGTCGCCCTTGGCGAGCTTCAGCTTCTGCGCCTTCGCGCCCTTCTGGGCGGACAGCTTCGCGGAGACGCCCTGCTGCTCCAGGGTGACGCCGGGGAAGTGGTCCAGGGTGCAGGGCGCGCTCTGGTTGGTGATGCTCACCGGGATCTCACCCGTGTCACCCGCGCTGGGGGCCACGCTCGCCGCTCCCACCTGGACGGAGACGGTGCCGATCGCGCAGGCCGAGCTGTTCTTGCTCCCGCTCGTGCCACCGCCGCCGTTGCAGGCGGTCAGCAGGACGGCGGCGGCGAGAACGGAGACGGTGAGCGGCATGGCGCGCATGAGGCAGGTCCCATCGAGGTCGTGACGGTGCCCTTGCATCATGGCGCCTGCGCCCGGCCCCCGTGCGCGCGCCCCTGCCGAATCACCGCTTCAGGTGGTTTGCCGGGGCCGCGGCGGCGGAGCTGTCAGCCCTTCAGCCGGGCCGGCGGCGCGGTCGGCAGCTTGCCGCCCTCCGCCTTGGTGTACGTCTCCTGGCCGGCCTTGCCCGACCAGGTCACCTTCATCGCCGTACCGCTCACCGAGTCGACCATGCCGGTGACCCGCTCCTTGTCGCCGTCGGGGCAGGTCAGATGGATCATCTGCATCCCCGACTCCTCGCCCGCCGTGCCCTGGCACCAGCTCTTCTGGCCGGTCACGAAGAGCCCGGCCTTCCGGTCGCTGATCACCAGGGCCACGATCGTGCCGCCGTTCGTGGTGATCCAGCTGCCCTGGAGCTTGCCGGAGGCGCCGGTCACCGAGCCGGAGGCCGAGGTGCCGGTGGGGGACGCGGTGGCGCTCGGCGTGGCCGGGGAGCCGCTCGTCGAGCCGCCGCCCCCGCACCCGGTCAGCGCGGCCAGCGCACCCACCAGACCTGCGGCGACGGCCGCGGTCCGCGCCCGGGCGGCCGCGGAAGCAGTGTCAGAACCCACCGGAAGCTCCCAAGCTGTCGTGCGGAATGTCGTCGGCCGGACGGCCCGCAGCAAGCTATCGCACCGCACCGGGAGGGCTCGCGTACACCGGGCAGGAATCCGATGTGAGGCAGAAAACAGGTAGGTATTTCCCTACGCTTGACTGGTAGGTGAATGCCTACCTATCGTCGCCGGTATGACCATCACGCACGCCTCCTTCGTCACTCTTCCCGTCGCCGACCAGGACCGCGCCCTGGCCTTCTATCGGGACGTCCTCGGCTTCGAGGTGACCGCCGACCTGCACCTGCCGCAGGGGCGCTGGCTCCAGGTCGCGCCCGCGGGGGCGCAGACCGTCTTCACGCTCGCCGGGCCCGGGATGGGGGATTTCGAGCCCGGTTCGGCGCGGGGGATCATGTTGGCGACGACCGATGTCGACACCGACTGCGCGCGGCTCGCCGCGGCGGGCACCGAGGTGCGGGGCCCGGACGAGCTCCCCTGGGGCCGGATGGCCTCCTTCCGGGACCCGGACGGCAACGGTCTGATGCTGCTGACGGAGAAGGAAGGCCGCTGACCACGCCATGAGCACCGGGACCGGGACGGGCACCACCGCGGAGGACCGCGTCTTCGCCGCGCTCGCCAACGCCACCCGCCGTGAGGTGCTGCGGCTGCTGCGCGAGCGCGGTCCGCAGCCCGTCCAGGCCCTGGCCGACCACTTCGACATGCGCCGACCGAGCCTGTCGGAACACCTCAAGGTGCTCCGGGAGGCCGGCCTCGTCGCCGAGCAGCGCTCCGGCCGGCAGCGCATCTACCGCCTGCGGGCCGCCCCGCTCGCCGAGGTGCAGGACTGGCTCCATCCGTACGAGCGGTTCTGGCGCGCACAGCTGAAGGGCCTCGGCGATCTGCTCGACCGGATGCCCGACGATCACCCCTCATGAGCACCGAACCCGACGCCACCGCACCCGACGACGATCTGACGACCCTCCGCGTCGACCAGTTCTTCCCGCACCCGCCCGCCAAGGTCTGGCGCGCCCTGACCGACCCGGAGCTGCTCGCCCGGTGGCAGATGCCCGGCGCCGAGGACTTCCGGCTGGAGGTGGGGCACCGGTACCGGATGACCTCCGTCCCGCGTCCCCGCACGGCGTTCTCGGGCGTCGTAGAGGCGCAGGTCCTGGCCTACGACACCGAGCGGATGCTGTGCGTCCGGTGGACGGATGCCGATCCCGCCAATCCCGCCGACTGGACGATCACCTGGACCCTGGAACAGGAAGGGCGCGGTACGCGTCTCTTCCTTGTGCACGAGGGGTTCGATCCGGACGACCCGGCGCAGCTACTGGCCCGCACCATCATGGGTGGCGGCTGGCGCGGGCGTGTCCTGCCCGCTCTGGGGCAGGTGCTGGAGCGGCTCCGGTGAGGATGCCGGTCCGGTTTCGGTAAAGCGGACGTCAAAGCTGTAACCGGAGGAACACCCCGCGTGCACGTGCATCTGCTCATGCGGCTGCACGTGAACACAGCTATGATCCGGAACAGTTGACTACAGCATCTATGGCCACACCAGCCAGTGCACCAGCGGGGAGCGACCTGTGGACCGCGACGTTGACGGCGTGTACGGGGGGTACGACGTGTACAACGGCATGGCTGCCACGCAGCTGGACGGAGTGGCCTGGCAGAAGAGCAGGCACAGCAACTCACAGGGATCCTGTGTGGAGTTCGCGCGACTGCCCGGCGGCGATGTCGCCGTACGCAACTCGCGCTTCCCGGACGGACCGGCGCTCGTCTACACGCGGGCGGAGATCGAGGCCATGCTTCTCGGTGTCAAGGACGGGGAGTTCGACCACCTGGTCGGGTCGTAGCGTCCTGAAGGTCCGTGGGGCGCCGGTGTTCTCGGGTGGCAACGATGTCGGAACGGCCGCCCGGGCTGTCGGCGGCGGTGCGGCGCGTGCTCTCAGGCCGCCGTGTCCAGCCGGAACATCGCCCAGACGACCTTGCCGTCGAGCGTGCCGGCGAGCGGGTGCCAGCCCCAGCTGTCGGCGAAGGAGTCGACCAGGAACAGGCCCCGGCCCGACTCGGCCGAGAAGTCGTCCGAGTCGCCCGGCACCGGCGTCTCATGGCTCGGGTCGCGCACCGCGCACACCAGCCGCTCCGCCCAGCGCATCAGGTGCAGCCGTACCGAGGACTGCTGCTCGGTACCCGCCGCGTCGGGCAGCGCATGGCGCAGGGCGTTGGTGACGAGTTCGGAGACGACCAGGCATATGTCGTCGAAGCGGTCGCCGACGTCCCACTGGTCGAGCGTGCCGCGGGTGAAGTGCCGCGCCTCGCGCACCGCTTCGTAGCGGGCGGGGAGGGAACAGGAGGCGGCATCGGACACGGCCGCGGGATCCAGCGGCGGAAGGCCCTGCCGTAACGGCTTGAGCATGGTCGATCCATTCGTCCCCATGCGAGGCACTCCCGGTAATTCGCGGTCGTAGCGATGCGGCGGTGGTGCGGGACCATGGTTTCGGATGCGAAGAGCAGATGCAAGGGCAGATGCACGTGCACGTGACCGAAATGAGTTTGCCCGTACCGCTTCTTGGCCATTTTTTCCGCCATGTTGACGGCCTGTTCCGCCAGAGGTCACGACCTCTGCCCCGTCATGACCGAGCGGAAACGGCCGACCTCTTTCCGTTTCCGTAACCGTGCGAGTACTGCTCGGAGTGTTTTAGTGGCAGACTGCGGGCCCTGAGGACGGTTGGGGAGGCTGGCGAAGGTGAGCGCGGGAGAGCCCGGATCGGTGGTGCGGCGGATGCTGCTCGGCTCGCAACTCAGGCGGCTGCGGGAAGCGCGCGGGATCACGCGGGAGGCGGCGGGGTACTCGATCCGCGCCTCCGAGTCGAAGATCAGCCGGATGGAACTGGGCCGGGTGAGCTTCAAGACCAGAGACGTCGAAGACCTGCTGACGCTCTACGGCATCACCGAAGAGGCCGAGCGCGAGTCCCTTCTGTCCCTCGCCCGGGAGGCCAACGTGGCGGGCTGGTGGCACAGTTACACGGACGTCCTGCCGAGCTGGTTCCCCACCTATGTGGGCCTGGAGGGCGCGGCCTCGCTGATCCGGGTGTACGAGGTGCAGTTCGTGCACGGCCTGCTCCAGACCGAGGAGTACGCCCGCGCGGTCGTCCGGCGCGGCATGAAGGGCGCGAGCGCCGACGACATCGAACGGCGGGTCGCGCTGCGCCTGGAGCGGCAGAAGCACCTGCTCGGCGCCAACGCCCCCGAGCTGCACATCGTCCTGGACGAGGCCGCCCTGCGCCGGCCGTACGGCGACCGCGAGGTGATGCGCGGCCAGCTCCAGCACCTGATCGGCATCTCCGAGCGGCCCAACGTGCGGCTCCAGGTCATGCCGTTCAGCTTCGGCGGGCACTCCGGCGAGAGCGGCGCGTTCACCATCCTCAGCTTCCCCGAGTCCGACCTGTCCGACGTGGTCTACATGGAGCAGCTGACCAGCGCCCTCTACCTCGACAAGCGCGAGGACGTCACCCAGTACGAGCAGGCGCTGAAGGAGCTCCAGCAGGACAGCCCGGGCCCCGACGAGAGCCGGGATCTTCTCCGGGGACTGCTCCAACTCTCTTGATACATAAGTACGATGACGTGTGATCAGGCCCGGCGCAGCCCTGGTGTCCGCTAGCGATTGAGGGATCACATGTCGTCCTACTTCACCGACCTGGCCCAGCAGTACATCGACGGCGAGTGGCGCCCGGGTACCGGCTCCTGGGACGTGATCGACTTCAATCCGTACGACGGCGAGAAGCTCGCCTCGATCACCGTGGCCACCGTCGACGAGGTGGACCAGGCCTACCGGGCGGCCGCCCGCGCCCAGCAGCAGTGGGCCTCCACCAACCCCTACGCCCGCCGCGCGGTCTTCGAGCGGGCGCTCAGGCTGATCGAGGACCGCGAGCAGGAGATAGCCGACCTGATCATCGCGGAACTGGGCGGCACACGCGTGAAGGCCGGGTTCGAGCTGCACCTCGCCAAGGAGTTCCTGCGCGAGTCGATCCACCTCGCGCTGCGCCCCGAGGGCAAGATCCTGCCCTCGCCGGAGGACGGCAAGGAGAACCGCGTCTACCGGGTGCCGGTCGGTGTCGTGGGCGTGATCAGCCCGTTCAACTTCCCGTTCCTGCTGTCGCTGAAGTCCGTCGCCCCGGCGCTCGCGCTCGGCAACGGCGTGGTCCTCAAGCCGCACCAGAACACCCCGATCGCGGGCGGCACCCTGATCGCCAGGATCTTCGAGGAGGCCGGGCTGCCCGGCGGCCTGCTCAACGTCGTCGTCACCGACATCGCCGAGATCGGCGACGCGTTCATCGAGCACCCCATCCCGAAGGTCATCTCCTTCACCGGCTCCGACAAGGTCGGCCGGCACGTCGCCACGGTGTGCGCCGCGAACTTCAAGCGCTCGGTCCTCGAACTGGGCGGCAACAGCGCGCTGGTGGTGCTGGACGACGCCGACATCGACTACGCGGTGGACGCGGCGGTCTTCAGCCGGTTCGTCCACCAGGGCCAGGTCTGCATGGCCGCCAACCGGGTCCTGGTGGACGCGTCCGTCGCCGAGGAGTTCACCGAGAAGTTCGTCGCCAAGGTCCGCACCCTCAAGGTCGGCGACCCGCGCGACCCGGAGACCGTCATCGGCCCGGTGATCAACAGCACCCAGGCCAACGCCGTCTCGGGCGCGGTCGAGCAGGCGCTCGCCGAGGGCGCCACGGCCCTGGTGCGCGGCCGCACCGACAACAACCTGGTCGAGCCGACCGTGCTCACCGACGTCCCCGCCGGCTCCTCCCTGCTCCAGCAGGAGATCTTCGGCCCGGTCGTCTTCCTCGTCCCCTTCGACGGCGAGGAGGAGGCGGTCCGGATCGTCAACGACACCCCGTACGGCCTCAGCGGTGCCGTACACACGGGGGACATCGAGCGGGGTGTCGCCTTCGCCCAGCGGATCGAGACCGGCATGTTCCATGTGAACGACGGCACGGTCCACGACGAACCGCTCGTCCCCTTCGGCGGCGAGAAGCACTCCGGCATCGGCCGGCTGAACGGCGAGACGACGCTGGAGGCCTTCACCACCCTCAAGTGGATCTCCGTGCAGCACGGCCGCAGCCGGTTCCCGTTCTGATCCCGCACAGCGGACAGGATCTGACCTAAAGGGCCCGTAGCGTCGTTCGTGTCAGGCGGAAGAACCCCATGAAGGGCGGCAGGCCATGGTCATGCACGTACCGGCGGAGGCGAAGGGCGACGAGCGGGGGGCGCTGCTGGCGTTCCTGGAGGAGCAGCGGGGCGGGATCCGCCGTTCCCTGCTCGGGCTCACCGAGGAGCAGGCCCGCACCCGTCCCAGCGCCAGCGAACTGTCCCTCGGCGGCCTGCTCAAGCATGTCGCCGAGGTCGAGCAGAGCTGGATCGCCCGGGCCCGGCAGGAACCCCCGGCGGTCCACCGCGACCAGTCGAACTGGCACGAGTGCTTCCAGCTGGGCGACGACGAGACGGTCGCCGGGCAGCTGGCGTACTGGGAGCAGGTCGCCGCCGAGACCGAGAAGCTCATCCGCTCGGCGCCGAGCCTGGACGACACCTTCCCGCTGCCGCCCGACCCCTGGTTCCCGCCGGAGGGCCGGGTCTCCCTGCGCTGGCTGTGTCTGCACCTCATCCGCGAGACCGCCCGGCACGCCGGCCACGCCGACATCATCCGGGAGTCCCTCGACGGCAAGACCGCCTTCGAGCTGGTGGCCGAGGCACAGGCCCAGGCCGGGCGGCCATAACCTGGGGGCATGTCAGCGATCCGTCTGCTCGTGCTCGGCGCGGTCCGCGGGCACGGGCGGGCCCACGGCTACCAGGTCCGCAACGACCTGGAGTACTGGGGCGCGCACGAGTGGTCCAACGCCAAGCCGGGCTCGATCTACCACGCGCTGAAGCAGATGGCCAAGCAGGGGCTGCTGCACGCGCACGAGACCGCGCCGTCCACGGCGGGCGGGCCGCCGCGCACGGAGTACGAGATCACCGAGCGGGGCACCGAGGAGTACTTCACCCTCCTCAGACAGGCGCTGGTGACCCACGACCGCGGCATCGACCTCCTCTCCACCGCGCTCGGCTTCATGGTCGACCTGGACCGCGCGGAGGTCCTGGACCTGCTCCGCGAACGCCTGCGCCGCCTCGCCGAGTGGCGGGCCTCCGTCACCGGGCACTACCTGCCCGCCGACGGCCCGGAGCAACTGGGCCACATCGGCGAGATCATGAACATGTGGCTCCACACGGCCGACGGCGAGGCCGCCTGGACCCAGGGCCTGATCGAGCGCGTCGAAGGCGGCGCCTACACCTTCGCCGGTGAGGGCGAGCCGTTCGTCGGCGTCCTCACCGAGGGCCAGGAGAACCCGTACGCGACGGGGGAGCGGCACCCGGACGACGACCGCTGACGCACAGGGTGCGCGGATGCCGGGAGACGGGTCCGGCCGCGGCCTCGGGCTTTTCTTCCGGAGAGGCCCTAGTGGTGGAAGCCGGTGGCCGCCGATCTGTCCCGGGTCAGGGGATGCTGCTGCCGGCGCAGCTCCGGCAGCAGCCTGGTCAGGTCCGCCACGAACAGCTCGGCCAGGTCGTGCGAGAAGCCGTTGCGGCACACGATCCGCAGCACCGACAGGTCCTCCCGGTTCGCCGGGAAGGTGTACGCGGGCACCAGCCAGCCGCTCTCGCGCAGCCGCCGGGAGACATCGAAGACGTCGTACGCCGAGACGCCGCCGTCCGTGGTGAACGCGAACACCGGCAGCTCGTCCCCGCGCGTCAGCAGCCGGAAGTCGCCGAGTGCCTCGATCCGGTCCGCGAGCGAGCGCGCCACGTCCCGGGTGGACTGCTGCACCGCGCGGTAGCCCTCGCGGCCCAGCCGCAGGAACGTGTAGTACTGCGCCACCACCTGCGCGCCGGGCCGGGAGAAGTTCAGCGCGAAGGTCGGCATGTCGCCGCCCAGGTAGTTGACCCGGAAGACCAGCTCCTCGGGCAGCGCCTCCGAGTCCCGCCACAGCGCCCAGCCGACGCCCGGGTACACCAGCCCGTACTTGTGCCCGGAGGTGTTGATGGAGGCCACGCGGGGGAGGCGGAAGTCCCACACCAGGTCCTCGTCCAGGAACGGCGCCACCATGCCGCCCGACGCCCCGTCCACGTGCACCGGGATGTCCAGGCCGGTCCGCTCCTGAAGCGCGTCCAGGGCCGCGCACAGCTCGGCGATCGGCTCGTAGGAGCCGTCGAAGGTGGAGCCGAGGATGCCGACGACCCCGATGGTGTTCTCGTCGCACAGCTCGGCCGCCGCCTGCGGGTCCAGATGGAAGCGGTCGCCCTCCATCGGCACCTGCCGGGCCTCCACCTCCCAGAAGTTGCAGAACTTGTCCCAGCACACCTGCACATTGACGCCCATGACCAGGTTCGGGCGGGCGCCCGGATACCGGTCGGCGTTCTTCCTGGCCCAGCGCCGCTTGAGCGCCATCCCGGCGAGCATGCAGGCCTCGCTCGACCCGGTGGTCGAACAGCCCACCGCGGCCGCCGGGTCCGGTGCGTTCCACAGCTCGGCGAGCATCGCCACGCAGCGCCGCTCCAGTTCGGCGGTGCGCGGGTACTCGTCCTTGTCGATCATGTTCTTGTCGCGGCACTCCGCCATCAGCACCCCGGCCTGCGGCTCCATCCAGGTGGTGACGAAGGTGGCCAGGTTCAGCCGGGAGTTGCCGTCCAGCATCAGTTCGTCGTGGACCAGCTGGTACGCCGTGGTCGGGGTCAGCGGAGCGTCCGGGAGCCGGTGCGTGGGCGGGGCTTCGATCATGCCGCCGACCGGGTCGGCCTCCCCGAAGAACGGGTTGACCGACATCGTTCGCTGCTGGTGCTTCTCGGGACCTTTGTGCAGGGCCATCAGCGCCTCCTCTCGGCCACCATAGGCGGACGGCGCGAACCCGGACATCCGGAATGACCCGGACCGGGGCCCGGTGACGACCCCGGACCGAGGATCAGGGACGCCCCGGACTTGCACCTCACGCGGCGTGAGGCCGCAGGGTGGAGCGCGTACCGACGACAAGGAGCGGAAAGTGAGCTACTCCGTGGGACAGGTCGCGGGGTTCGCCGGGATCACGGTGCGCACCCTGCACCACTACGACGAGATCGGGCTGCTCGCCCCGGGCGAGCGCACCCACGCCGGCCACCGGCGCTACACCGACGCCGACCTCGACCGGCTCCAGCAGATCCTGTTCTACCGCGAGCTGGGCTTTCCGCTCGACGAGGTCGCGGTCCTGCTCGACGACCCGGACGCGGACCCGCGGGAGCACCTGCGCCGCCAGTACGACGTGCTGACCGCCCGGATCGAGAAGCTCCGGAAGATGACCGAGGCCGTGGAACACGCCATGGAGGCACGCAAGATGGGCATCAACCTCACCCCCGAGGAGCGGTTCGAGGTCTTCGGGGACAAGGACCCCGAGCAGTACGCCGAGGAGGCCGAGGCTCGCTGGGGCGGCACCGAGGCGTACGCCGAGTCGCAGCGCCGGGCCGCCCGCTACACCAAGGAGGACTGGAAACGCGTCCAGGCGGAGATGGACGACTGGCAGGAGCGGTACACCGCGCTGGTGGCCGCCGACGAGCAGCCCGGTGGCGGGGCGGCCATGGACCTCGCTGAGGAACACCGGCAGCACATCACCCGGTGGTACTTCGAGGTCCCGTACGAGATGCACCGCTGCCTCGGCGAGATGTACGTCACCGACGAGCGCTTCAAGGCGTACTACGACGCCATGCGCCCCGGCCTGGCCGAGCACCTGCGCGACGCGATCCTCGCCAACGCCGACCGGCACACCGCCTGACCGGTCCGGGCCCGGGCACGGACGGGATCACACCCGGGGCTTCACTCCGGGTCCTTCACTCCCGGGCCACGACCACCGCGGTGCCGTAGGCGCACACCTCGGTGCCCGTGTCCGCGGCCTCCGTCACGTCGAACCGGAAGGCGAGCACCGCGTTGGCCCCACGCGCGCGTGCCTGCTCCACCAGGCGCTCCATGGCCTGGTTGCGGGTCTGCACGAGCGTCTTGGTGAGCCCCCTCAGCTCGCCGCCGATCATCGACTTCAGTCCGGCGCCGATCTGGCTGCCCAGGTGCCGGGAGCGGACGGTGAGTCCGAAGACCTCACCGATCACCTTCTGCACCCGGAATCCGGGCATGTCGTTCGTCGTCACGACCAGTACGTCCGGCTGGGGCTCCTGCCCGCCGCCGTAGTCCTCGAGTCCCATGACTCACAGGTTCGGCCCAGTCGTCCCACAGTGCATCCTGGAGACACCGGTGGAACCCGGGGCGGTCACCTCACGTTGATAGCTTTAGCGGCTGTACCTGGACGCCGCAGCCGCCTTTCATCCCCTTCAGGAGCCCGGACCCGTGATGACACTCGCCCTCGGCCCCGCGTGGCTCACGCCGGACTATCTGATCTCGACATTCGGCCTGGTCGGCATCCTGGTGATCGTCTTCGCCGAGTCGGGCCTGTTCGCCTTCCTGCCCGGCGACTCCCTGCTGTTCACGGCGGGTCTGCTGGTCGCCGACGGCAAGTGGATCCACCAGCCCCTGTGGCTGGTGTGCACCCTGATCGTGGCGGCGGCGGTCCTCGGCGACCAGGTCGGCTTCCTGATCGGCAAGTTCTTCGGGCCCAAGTTGTTCAAGCGGCCCAAGTCCAAGATCTTCAAGCAGGAGAACCTGGAGAAGGCGCACGAGTTCGTCGAGAAGCACGGCCCCAAGGCCATCGTCCTGGCCCGGTTCGTGCCGATCGTGCGCACCTTCGCCCCGATCATCGCCGGCGCCGGCCGCATGAAGTACCGCACGTTCTTCACGTACAACGTGATCGGCGGCGCCATGTGGGGCACCGGCGTCACGGTCGCGGGCTACTTCCTGGGCCAGATCGACTTCATCAAGAACAACGTCGAGGGCATCCTCGTCCTGATCGTCCTGATCTCGGTCATCCCGGTGATCTTCGAGGTCATGCGCGCCCGCAAGGAACAGCGCAACGCCCCGGCCGAACCCGAGTCCGCCCAGCAGCCGCCCGCCCCGCAGTACCAGCAGGCCCCGGCCATGGACGCCGCCACCACCCAGCTCCGCCGCATCGAGCCGGAGCAGTCCTACGAGCAGCCGTACGGCTACCAGTACGAGCAGCAGCAGTCGCCCCAGCAGTCGCAGCCGCAGCAGCAGGACTGGGACCGGCAGTACTACGACCAGCAGCAGTACCCGCAGCATCCGCAGCAGCAGTACGGCCAGAACCAGCACGGTCAGGATCAGTACGGGCAGCAGCAGTACGGCCAGCAGCAGTACGAGCAGAACCAGTACCAGCAGAACCAGTACCAGCCGAATCCCTACGAGCAGGATCAGTACGAGCAGGGCCAGTACGAGCAGGGCCAGTACGAGCAGGGCCAGCAGCCCTACGGCTACCGCCAGCAGTAGGCGCCGGGCGCCCGACCGCGCCTAGAAGCCGCGCGTGCGCTTGGCGGCCCGCCGCTTGCCGGCGGAGCCGACCCGCAGGAACAGCCGGAACACCTCCGAGCCCAGGTTCACGCCGATCGCGATGGCCATCGCCAGGGACGCCGCGTTGGCCAGCGACACCAACCCCTTGTCCACCTGGTTCTGGGCCATGTTCAGCAGCCCGAAATAGGTGGCCGAGCCGGGCAGCAGCGGACCGATCGCCGCCGTCGTGAACGGCAGCGCCGAGGCGAACCGGTACCGCGACAGCAGCTGCCCGAACAGCCCCACCAGACCGGCCGCCACCGCCGTCGACGCCACCGGTGAGATGTCGGCGACATAGTGCATCGCGCCGTACACCGACCAGGCGACCCCACCGTTCAGGGTCACCCACAGCACGGTGGATCGTTCCTGCTGGAGCAGCACCGCGAACGTCAGCGACAGCACCATCGAGGCCGCGATCTGGATCAGCGGCCGCTGGGTGGGGTTCAGCGCCGCGTCCGGGTTGAGCTGGCCGCCGAGCTTCACGCCGAAGTACAGGACGATCAGTACCCCGGTGACGATGCCCACGAAGAAGTACAGGACTTCCAGCAGGCGGGCGGAGGCGGTGATGTAAAAGCCCGTCAGGCCGTCCTGGACGCCCGCCACCAGCGCCCGCCCGGGCAGCAGCGCGAACAGCCCACCGGTGACCACGGCGGACGCCTTCACGTCCACGCTCGCCACCGCGAACGCCACCCCGATCGCGGCGGGCGGCATCGCGGCCACCGTGAACTGGTAGAACTCCGGCAGCCCGCGCCCGGCGCACAGCCAGGCCAGCCGGTCGCCGAGCATCGCGCCGACCGCCGCCGCGACGAACACCAGCAGGTCACCGCCGACCAGCACCGAGGCGGCACCGGCCAGCAGCCCGCTCGCCAGGGTCAGCGCCCAGCCCGGGTAGGGGTGCCGGTTGCGGCGGATCTCCGCCAGGCGCCCGTACGCCTCCTCCAGGGAGACATGGGTCTCCGCGTCGGTCAGGTCGTCCACCAGCCGGAACACGGCGGCCAGACGCGTGTAGTCGGTGCCCCGCCGCCGTACCGTGCGGGACGCCGTCACCGGGTCCTCCACCAGGGACGGCTGGTGCGAGATCGACAGCAGCGTGAAGGTGACGTTGGGCTCGCAGCGGTCCAGGCCGTAGGAGCGGCACACCGCGAACATCGCGGCCTCCACGTCCTCCGCGCCCTCGCCGCCCGCCAGCAGCAGCTCCCCGATACGCAGCGTCAGGTCGAGCACGCGCGGGACCGCCGGGCCGCCCTCCTCCTCCCGCTGCACCGGCTCCGGCGCCGGCCGCTCGGCCACCGGCATGCGCAGCATGGTGCGCATCCGGTCCTGCCAGGGGGCGTCCTTGACCAGGCTGACCAGCGGCACCCCGGCGGCCGGGGTGAAGGCGGCCGGCGCGTTCCTGCTGCTGTAGGTGCTCGGCAGGGTGAACGCCGACCCCTCCGGCTCGGCCCCCGGCGGCTGCGGCGGCTCCAGACCCTTCGGCACGGCGAACTCGGAGGTCGTCTCCGGCTCCGTGACCGCCTTGGGGACGTCCAGGCCCTTGGGGAGGGCGAACTCGGACGTGATCTCCGGGTCGTACCGCGCCTCGTCGGACCGGGGTTTGCGGTCCTCCGCCTCCGTCACCTCGCACCGCTCCCTGAACGACACATTCCGCCTGCCCCAGTATGCGCACGGACAAGCGAACGGGCCGCACGCGTGCGCGTACGGCCCGTCTCCTTACGCGAGCGGGGGCTCAGTGGCCGCCCTGCTCCTTGAAGCGCTTGTACGACCGCTCGATCTCCACCTCGGCGTCCGCGCGGCCCACCCAGTTGGCACCCTCGACCGACTTGCCGGGCTCCAGGTCCTTGTAGACCTCGAAGAAGTGCTGGATCTCCAGGCGGTCGAACTCCGACACGTGGTGGATGTCCCGCAGGTGCTCCACGCGCGGGTCGGTGGACGGCACGCACAGCAGCTTGTCGTCGCCGCCGGCCTCGTCCGTCATCCGGAACATGCCGATGGCGCGGCAGCGGATGAGGCAGCCCGGGAAGGTCGGCTCGTCCAGGATGACCAGCGCGTCCAGCGGGTCACCGTCCTCGCCGAGGGTGTTCTCGACGAACCCGTAGTCGGTCGGGTATGCGGTCGAGGTGAAGAGGCGACGGTCCAGGCGGATCCGACCGGTCTCGTGGTCCACCTCGTACTTGTTGCGCGAACCCTTCGGGATCTCGATCGTGACGTCGAACTCCACCGGTGGCTCCTCCATGATCAGCACATCGTTCTGGTGGTTAAGTGTCCCTCACGCAGGTGTGTGATCGCGAAAGGGGCTGGTGGTCGTGCCAGAGCTGAGGCCGTGGCGGGCCGCGAGACCGCAGATGGCGCGGGTCGCGAACGCCGTACGACCACGTCTGGTACGCGCCGTCACGGCCACGAAACCGCGGCTCGCGCGGTTGACGCGGTCGGTACGGCCGCTGCTCGCCGGCCTCCCCCGGACACGCACCCTCAGGACCTGGCAGTACACCGCGGGCGCCGCCACCGCCGGCCTGGCACTGGCCGCCGGTGTGGTGACCGCAGCGGGCCCCTGGGAGGCCAACGGTCAGCGTACGGCCGAGCGGGACCGGGCGGTCGCCCTGGAGCGGGCAGGTGGCGCAGATCACGGCGCCGGTACGGCCGTGGGCGCGCCCCGGCCCGCCCCGAGCGCCCCACCCGTCCTGGTGGCCCTGGACGGCCCCACGAGCGCCGTGGACACCCGGGAGGCCCCTCCGGGCGGTAAGGCCCTCCCGGACGTCCTGAGGCCCCTTCTGGGCGTCTCCGCGCTCGGCGACAGCCACGCGGCCGCCGTCCTCGACATGACGACCGGCAAGCTGCTCTACGGCAGCGACCCCGGCAAGGCCCTCACCCCCGCCTCCACCACCAAGATCGCCACCGCCGTCGCCGCTCTGTCCGCCCTCGGCCCCGACCACCGCTTCACCACGCGCGCGGCCCTCGAACCCGACACCGGGGAACTCGTCCTGGTCGGCGGCGGCGACCCCACCCTCACCGCGCACCGCAACGCCGACGGCTGGGCCAGCCTGCGGACCCTGGCGGCGGACACCGCCACGGCCCTGCACAAGCGCGGCATCCGCAAGGTCACGCTGTCCTACGACACCACCCTCTACAGCGGCCCGGCCCTGCACCCCATCGGCGTCAACGACAACCTCGCTCCCGTCACCGCCCTCGCCGCCGACGAGGGCCGCACCGACGACTCCACCAGCGGCCCGGCGGCCCGCGTCGCCGACCCGGCCGCGGACGCGACCTCCCGGTTCGCCGGCTTCCTCAAGGACGCCGGCATCGCGACCACCCCGCCCGGCCCCTCCAAGGCCAGCACGCGCGCGGAGACCCTCGCCGCGGTCGCCTCGCCCCCGCTGTCCGCCGTGGTCGAGCGCATGCTCACCAACAGCGACAACGACATCGCCGAGGCGCTGGCCCGCCAGACGGCCCTCACCAGCGGGCAGCCCGGCAGCTTCACCGGCGGCGCGAAGGCGATCGCCGCCCGGCTGACCAAGCTGGGCCTGCCCATGGCCGGCGCGTCCTTCCACGACGGCAGCGGCCTCGACCGCGCCGACCGGCTGACCCCCGAGCTGCTCACCGGCCTGCTGGCCACGGCCGGCGACCCCGACCGCCCCGGCCTGCGCCCCGTCCTCACCGGCCTGCCCGTGGCCGCCTTCACCGGCACCCTCGCCGACCGCTACACCGAGGGCGCGGCCGGTCTCGTACACGCCAAGACCGGCACTCTGACCGGCGTGAACACCCTGGCCGGCACGGTCGTGGACGCCGACGGCCGGCTCCTGGCCTTCGCCTTCATGGCCTCGGGCACGACCGACCCCCAGGCGGCCCAGGCCGCCCTGGACCGAACGGCGACGGCGCTGGCCGCGTGCGGCTGCCGGTAGCCCCCCGGGATGGAGGGCGGGCGCGTCCGCCAACTCCGCCTGCGCGGTCCGATGTCGCCGACGTCGCCGACGTCACGGCCTGCCCCCGACGGCGGGCCTCCCGTACGGTTGACACCATGACTGGCTTCGGTGGCACCGCATCTCCCGGGATGGTCGACTGGAACCTCGCGGTCGCGACCGCGACACGGCTCGTACGACCGGGCCCCGACGTCAGCCGCGACGAGGCCAGGGCCGTCGTCGCGGAACTGCGCCGGCACGCGAAGGCCTCGGAGGAACACGTCCGGGGCTTCACCCGTCTGGGCACGGAGGAGACCCACGACACCCCGGTCCTCGTCGTCGACCGCCCCGGCTGGGTCCGGGCCAATGTGGCCGGCTTCCGGGAGATCCTCCGGCCGCTGCTGGAGAAGATGCAGGAACGCCGCTCCGGCAGCCCGGGCAGCGCCGTCCTCGGCACCGTCGGCGGCAAGGTCACCGGCGTCGAGCTGGGCATGCTGCTGTCGTTCCTGTCCTCCCGGGTCCTCGGCCAGTACGAGACCTTCGCCCCCGCCACCCGCGACCTCCCGGCCGGCGAGAACGGCGGCGGCCGGCTCCTGCTCGTCGCGCCCAACATCGTCCACGTGGAGCGCGAACTCGACGTCGAGCCGCACGACTTCCGGCTGTGGGTGTGTCTGCACGAGGAGACCCACCGCACGCAGTTCACGGCTGTGCCCTGGCTGCGCGACCATCTCGAGGGCGAAATCCAGTCGTTCTTGGCGGAGACCGACGTCGACCCGATGACCTTCCTGGAGCGCATCCGGGAGGCCGCGCAGTCCCTCGCCGGCGGCCGCCCCGAGGCCGAGGAGGACGACGGCGGCCGTTCCTTCGTCGAGCTGGTGCAGACCCCCGCCCAGCGGGAGATCCTCAGCCGCCTCACGGCCGTGATGTCCCTGCTCGAAGGCCATGCCGACTACGTCATGGACGGCGTCGGACCCAGCGTCGTACCGACCGTCGCGGAGATCCGCGAGAAGTTCCAGCAGCGCCGCGCGAAGGGCGCCTCCCGGCTCGACATGGCCCTGCGCAAGCTGCTGGGTCTGGATGCCAAACTGAGGCAGTACCGGGACGGCGAACGCTTCGTCCGGGCCGTCGTGGACCAGGTCGGCGTCGACGGCTTCAACCGCGTGTGGACCTCGCCCAACACCCTTCCCACCAAGGCGGAGATCGCCAAACCGGCGGACTGGGTCGCGCGGGTGCACCGCAAGGCCGAGTCGTGAACCTCCGTGAGCGGGGTGACACGAATCCGGCCGACGGCAGGCGAACGCCCCTTCAATCACCCGTCCGAGGGACCGTGGGGCTTGCGTAGGCGTGCGATGCTCAGGGAACGCCCCGGTTCTGTCACCATCTACACACTCTGAGTGACGGCCTCGGGCTCACCCCCCGAAAAAACCATGAAGGGAACCGGACATGGGTCCCCATCCTGCGGTCGCGGCGATACGCCTGGCGGTTCGCCGCGTGCTCCACGACATCCTGAACGACCACCAGACCTCCGGCGCGCTTCCCCGCCCGCACGCCCCCGGCGCACACCCGGACCGGACGGCCGAGCGGCCCCCCTCCCCGCTCGTCCTCGTCGCGTGCTCCGGCGGCGCCGACTCCATGGCCCTCGCCTCCGCCCTCGCCTTCGAGGCCCCCCGGCTCGGCATCCGCGCGGGTGGCGTCACCGTCGACCACGGCCTCCAGCCGGGCTCCGACCTGCGGGCCGACGAGGTCGCCCTGCGACTGCGCGGCCTCGGCCTCGACCCCGTCGAGTCCGTCGCCGTCACCGTGGGCCGCGCAGGCGGACCCGAAGCCGCCGCCCGGGACGCCCGCTACGCCGCCCTCGACACGATCGCCGAACGCCACGGCGCCGCCGCCGTCCTGCTCGGCCACACCCGCGACGACCAGGCCGAAACCGTCCTGCTGGGGCTCGCCCGCGGCTCCGGCATCCGCTCCCTGTCCGGGATGGCCGCGGTCTCGGGGGCCGGCGGCCGTTACCGGCGCCCCTTCCTGGAACTGGACCGGCAGACCGCCCGCAAGGCCTGCATGGTCCAGTCCCTGCCGGTCTGGGACGACCCGCACAACGCCGACCCCGCCTACACCCGGTCCCGGTTGCGCCACGAAGGCCTGCCCGCCCTGGAGAAGGCCCTCGGCAAGGGCGTCGTCGAGGCGCTCGCCCGCACCGCCCAGCTCTCCCGCGACGACGCCGACGCCCTCGACGCCTGGGCCAGCCAGGCCGAGTCCGCCGTACGCGACGCCACCGGCCTGCTGGAGTGCGCCAAGCTCTACGCCCTGCCGCCCGCCGTACGCCGCCGCATCCTGCGCCGGGCCGCCATCGAGGCCGGTGCCCCGGCCGGGTCGCTGTTCGCCCGCCACATCGAGGAGGTCGACCGGCTGATCACCGGTTGGCGCGGCCAGGGGGCCATCAATCTCCCGGGCAAAGTCGTGGCTCAGCGACAGGGTGGCAGACTGGTGATTCGGCAAGGCTGAATCCCGACCCCGCGGAGCGATCCTCCGGCGGCCGGTCCGGGGCAGCCGGGCGGCCGCACACGCGGCCGGAGCCAGAGGCCGTGCGTACGGCCGTAAGTGCGGGACGACCGAAAGTGATGCGGGTGGACGCGAAAGACATGGGTGCCGACCTCCAGCAGGTACTCATCACCAAGGAAGAGATCGACGCCAAGCTGGCCGAGCTGGCCGCGAAGATCGACGCGGAGTACGCGGGCAAGGACCTGCTGATCGTCGGCGTCCTCAAGGGCGCGGTGATGGTCATGGCCGACCTCGCCCGGGCGCTGTCCACCCCCGTCACCATGGACTGGATGGCCGTGTCCTCGTACGGCGCGGGCACCCAGTCCTCCGGTGTGGTGCGCATCCTCAAGGACCTCGACACCGACATCAAGGGCAAGCACGTCCTGATCGTCGAGGACATCATCGACTCCGGCCTGACCCTGTCCTGGCTGATCAACAACCTCGGCTCGCGCGAGCCCGCCTCTCTGAAGGTGTGCACGCTGCTGCGCAAGCCCGACGCCGCCAAGGTCGCCATCGACGTCGAGTGGGTCGGCTTCGACATCCCGAACGAGTTCGTCGTCGGCTATGGCCTCGACTACGCGGAGAAGTACCGCAACCTGCCGTTCGTGGGGACGCTCGCGCCCCACGTCTACGGCGGCTGAAGCCCGTCCGGGGCACGGGAGGGACTGGTTCGGCCGCTCGCTGAGCCAGTCGGCCCAAACCCGGTAGGACGATCGGGAACCCCGGCGGGTTCCGTCCCGTTGAAGCATGCAGGGACGGGAACTCCAGGCCGTTCGAAACGCTTTCGTGCAGCTTCGGACCGCCACGCTGGGGTACCGTCAGAAGAACTGTCTTATCAAACTCACTATGGCAGGAGGGACGGGGCGGCACCGCTCCGTATGGATGGACGTGAAGCGATACTTCCGTGGGCCGGTCATGTGGATCGTGCTGGCCGTCCTTGCCGTGGTCGTGTTGATGCAGGTCGTCGGCGGGACCGGCGGCTACAAGACGGTGGACACCGGCCAGGTCGTGGCGGCGATCAGCGACAACAAGGTCCAGTCGGCCAAGATCACCACTGGTGACGAGCAGAACATCAAGGTGACGCTCAAGGACGGCGTCAAGGTCGACGGCAGCTCGAAGATCCAGGCGAGCTACATCGGCGACCAGGGCGTGACCATCGCCGGCATGCTCCAGGACAAGTACCAGCACAAGCAGGTCCCGGACGGGTACACCGTCTCGCCGACCAAGCAGAACCAGTTCGTCAGCGTCCTGCTCTCCCTGCTGCCGTTCGTCCTGATCGTCGTCGTCTTCCTGTTCCTGATGAACCAGATGCAGGGCGGCGGCTCCCGGGTGATGAACTTCGGGAAGTCCAAGGCCAAGCTCATCACCAAGGACACCCCGAAGACGACCTTCTCCGACGTCGCCGGCTGCGACGAGGCCGTCGAGGAGCTCCACGAGATCAAGGAGTTCCTCCAGGAGCCGGCCAAGTTCCAGGCCGTCGGCGCCAAGATCCCCAAGGGCGTGCTGCTCTACGGCCGCCCGGGTACCGGCAAGACCCTGCTCGCCCGCGCGGTCGCCGGCGAGGCGGGCGTCCCCTTCTACTCGATCTCCGGTTCCGACTTCGTCGAGATGTTCGTCGGTGTCGGTGCCTCCCGAGTGCGCGACCTGTTCGAGCAGGCCAAGGCGAACGCCCCGGCGATCGTCTTCGTCGACGAGATCGACGCGGTCGGCCGCCACCGCGGCGCCGGCCTCGGCGGTGGTCACGACGAGCGCGAGCAGACGCTGAACCAGCTGCTGGTCGAGATGGACGGCTTCGACGTCAAGGGCGGCGTCATCCTGATCGCCGCCACCAACCGGCCCGACATCCTCGACCCGGCGCTGCTGCGTCCCGGCCGCTTCGACCGGCAGATCGCGGTCGACCCGCCGGACCTCCAGGGCCGTCTGGAGATCCTCAAGGTCCACCAGAAGGGCAAGCCGGTCGCGCCCGACGTCGACCTGGCGGCCGTCGCCCGTCGCACCCCCGGTATGACCGGTGCCGACCTGGCGAACGTCCTCAACGAGGCGGCTCTGCTGACCGCCCGCAGCGACCAGAAGCTGATCGACAACAAGGCGCTGGACGAGGCGATCGACCGCGTGGTGGCCGGCCCGCAGAAGCGGACCCGGATCATGTCGGACAAGGAGAAGAAGATCACCGCGTACCACGAGGGCGGTCACGCCCTGGTCGCGGCGGCCTCGCCGAACTCCGACCCGGTCCACAAGATCACGATCCTGTCCCGGGGCCGCGCCCTCGGCTACACGATGGTCCTGCCGGACGAGGACAAGTACTCCACCACGCGCAACGAGATGCTCGACCAGCTGGGCTACATGCTGGGCGGCCGCGCGGCGGAGGAGCTGGTCTTCCACGACCCGACCACCGGTGCCGCGAACGACATCGAGAAGGCCACCAACCTGGCCCGCGCGATGGTCACGCAGTACGGCATGACCGAGCGGCTCGGCGCGATCAAGTTCGGCGGCGACAACAGCGAGCCGTTCCTGGGCCGTGAGATGGCGCACCAGCGCGACTACTCGGAAGAGGTCGCCGCCCTGGTGGACGAAGAGGTCAAGAAGCTCATCGAGAACGCGCACAACGAGGCCTGGGAGATCCTGGTCGAGAACCGCGACGTGCTCGACAACCTGGTCCTGGCCCTCCTGGAGAAGGAGACGCTGGGCAAGGAGGAGATCGCCGAGATCTTCGCCCCCGTCGTCAAGCGCCCGCCGCGGCCCGCGTGGACCGGCTCCTCGCGCCGTACCCCGTCCACCCGCCCGCCGGTGCTCTCCCCCAAGGAGCTGGCACTGACCAACGGTGCGAACGGCTCGACGGCCTCGATCAGCACGGTCAAGTCCACCGCCACGGAGTCCGCTCCGCTGACGGACCAGACCCCGGAGGACCGCCCCGAAAGCTGACGGCTTTCGGCCAAACCGGCCTGGAATGACTGCCGCGCCCATCAGGTTCTAGCCTGGTGGGCGCGGCGTCGTATGTCCGCAGACGCACGCATGGCCGCCGCCATGCGCGACAGCACAGGAGCGAGGAACCAGATGACCGACCCAGTGACGCTGGACGGTGAGGGCCCCATCGGCGAGTTCGACGAGAAGCGCGCCGAGAACGCCGTACGGGAGTTGCTGATCGCGGTCGGCGAGGATCCGGACCGGGAGGGCCTCAGGGAGACGCCGGCGCGGGTGGCGCGGGCGTACAAGGAGATCTTCGCGGGGCTGTGGCAGAAGCCCGAGGACGTGCTGACGACCACGTTCGACCTGGGCCACGACGAGATGGTCCTGGTGAAGGACATCGAGGTGTACAGCACCTGTGAGCACCATCTGGTGCCCTTCCGGGGAGTGGCCCACGTCGGGTACATCCCGTCCGGCACCGGAAAGATCACCGGCCTGTCCAAGCTGGCCCGGCTGGTGGACGTCTATGCCCGCCGGCCGCAGGTGCAGGAACGACTCACCACCCAGATCGCCGACTCCCTGATGGAGATCCTGGAGCCGCGCGGGGTCATCGTGGTCGTCGAGTGCGAGCACATGTGCATGTCCATGCGCGGCATCCGCAAGCCGGGCGCCAAGACCATAACCTCGGCGGTGCGCGGTCAGCTGAGGGACGCGGCGACGCGGAACGAGGCCATGAGCCTCATCATGGCGCGCTGAACCTCCCCGAAGGGACCGGCGGCTCAGGCCGCCGGTTCGGCGCCGGGGCGGTCCTGGTCCTCGTCCTCCGGGAGCTTGCAGACGCGCTCCAGGAAGAGGGCGGCCGCTATCACGCCGATGCCTGCCAGGACCGAGAAGCCGGCGTAGAAGGCCTGGTCGCGGCGGGCGGGGATGTCCAGCAGCTCCAGCAGGAAGGCCCCGATGCCGCCGTACACACCGGCGACGAGCGCGGCGACCAGGGCGCTGGACTGGCCGAAGACGACCGCGCGGGCGGCCATCAGCGGGTCGACGGCCTTGGCGCCGGGGCGGCGCTCGCGCTGGGCCTTCAGCCGACTGCGCAGCGAGAGGGCCGTCGCCAGCAGCACCACCGCGATCAGGGCGAGGACGATGGGGGCGGCCAGCGGGACACTGGGCAGGGTCCCGATCGAGTTCCAGAGGCGGGCGCCCGCCCAGGACAGGACTCCGGCCACGACGAACACGCCGACCAGCACCCTGATGCGCAGCTCTCTCACGGTGTCCCTTCAGTTCCCCCGGACCGCCCCGGACCGCGGCCTTCCCGACCTTGCCGTCTTGACCTTAACGACTATTCGGGCAGTCGGAGTTCCAGGTCCTCGCGAGGTGCCACGCCCTCGCGGGTGACGGACGTCAGCAGGGCGGCCACCGCGCCGCGGCCGGGCAGCTGGGCCTCGGGGTCCACGTCGTGCCACGGGGCGAGCACGAAGGCGCGCTCGTGGGCGCGCGGGTGGGGCAGGGTGAGGTGCGGGTCGTCGGAGGTGACATCGGCGTAGGCGACGATGTCGACGTCCAGGGTGCGCGGGCCCCAGCGCTCGTCGCGGACCCGGTTGAAGGCCTCCTCGATGGCGTGCGCCCGCTCCAGCAGCGAGGCGGGGGGCAGCGTGGTCTTCAGGGCCACGACCGCGTTGAAGTACGAGGGCTGGCTGCCGGGCGCCACGCCCCAGGGCTCCGTCTCGTACACCGGGGAGACGGCTTTCACGCGCACACCCGGGGTGTCCTCCAGCGCGTCCACGGCGCCCTGGAGGGTCTCCAGGCGGTTGCCGAGGTTGGAGCCGATGGAGATGACGGCCCACTGGGGGTTGTGCAGGGTGGTGTCGGCGGCGTCCACCGTCTCGACGACCGAGGCGGGCACCGGCTGGACGGTCGGGTCAGGGTGACCCTGGACGAAAGGTCGGGTCATACTCGGCTCCGGGTGATGGTGACGGTCACGTCGTCGAAGGGCACGGTGATCGGCGCGTCCGGCTTGTGGACGCAGACCTCGACCTCCTGGACCCCTTCGTGCTTCAGGCAGGTCTGGGCGATCCGCTCGGCGAGCGTCTCGATGAGGTTCACCGGCTCGCCCTCGACCACGGCCACGACCTCCTCGGCCACGATGCCGTAGTGCGCGGTCTTCGTCAGGTCGTCGTCGGCCGCGGCCGGCCGGGTGTCCAGGCCGAGGACGAGGTCGACGATGAAGGTCTGGCCCTCCTCGCGCTCCTTGGGGAACACACCGTGGTGCCCGCGGGCCTTGAGGCCGCGCAGCGCGACACGATCCACGCGAATCACTCCTGCAATCGTCGGGAACGGCCGGGCCGTACCGCGTGCGGGCGGTACGCCGGCCTTGGACGAATCTACCTGCGGGCGCCGACACAGCCGGGCGACGGGGGGACGGGGCCGTGTCCGACCACGAGCGTTCATCTCGTGTTTCCCCCGGGAAACCCGGCCGTGCCAGGGCTGGTAGCCGCTCCTACCCCGGGGTAGGTGATTCCAACCACTTCCCGGTCCGTCTACCCACCCGGACCGTGCTCAGGCGAGGGTGCCGTCGTCCGGGTTCACGCCGTTCACGCCGTCGCTCTCGTCCTCGTCGTCGCTCTCCGCGAGGACGGGTGAGGCGTGGTGCGACCAGAGCTTCCAGCCGGAGGGCGTGCGCCGGAACACGTTCGTGGCGACGACGAGCTGGCCGACGAGCGGGCCCAGCTCCGAGCCGTCCGCGGGGGCGGGGCCGCCGCTGAGGATGTTCTCGGTGCAGGTGACGAGCGCGGTGTCGCCGGTGACGGAGACATGCACATCGGTGAGGAAGAACTGGATGTAGTCGGTGTTGGCCATGATCAGGGCGTACGACCTGAGGACCTCGCCGCGGCCGGTGAGCACCGGCCAGCCGGGGTGTACGCAGGAGATCACGCCGGTGTCCGCCGGGTCGTGGTACTCCTCGTCCACGCCCAGGTCGGCCGGGGTGAGCCAGAGGGAGGTGACCTCCTCGAAGTCGCCGCGCTCGAGTGCCTCGTAGAAGGCGGTGTTGGCGGCCTCCACCTGTTCGACGTCGGTGTGGGGGGCGCTCACCGCTTTCCTTCCGCCCCACGCTCGTCCTTCGCGCCCGGCGCCGGTCTCGTCGTACGCGCCCCTTCCACGGCCCGTGCGACCCGTACCGCGTCGGCGGTGGCGCGTACCTCGTGCACGCGGACGGCCCAGGCGCCGGCGTGCGCCGCGAGTGCGGAGACGGCGGCCGTGGCCGCGTCGCGCTCCCGGGCGGGCGGCGGTGCTCCGTCGGGGCCGGCCAGGACACGGCCGAGGAACCGCTTGCGGGAGGCGGCGACCAGCAGGGGGTGGCCGAGGGCGCGCAGCCGGTCGAGGTGGGCGAGGAGGACGAGGTCGTGGTCGGCCTCCTTGGAGAAGCCGAGACCGGGGTCCACGACGATGCGGTCGGGGGTGACACCGCCCGCGAGAACGGCCTCCACGCGCGCGTGCAGTTCGTCCACGACCTCGGTGACGACGTCCTCGTACGCGCCGCGGACGTTGCCGCCCTGGAGGAAGCCGCGCCAGTGCATGACGACGAAGGGGGCGCCGGCGTCGGCGACCACCGGGATCATCGCGGGGTCGGCGAGGCCGCCGCTGACGTCGTTGACGAGGGCGGCACCGGCCGCGAGGGCCTGTTCGGCGACGGAGGCGCGCATGGTGTCGACGGAGACGACGACGCCTTCGGAGGCGAGGCCGCGGACGACCGGGACGACCCGCCGCAGTTCCTCGGCCTCGTCCACGCGCGTGGCGCCCGGACGGGTGGACTCGCCGCCGACGTCGACCAGGTCCGCGCCCTCGGCGGCCAGGTCGAGGCCGTGCTTGACGGCGAGGGTCGTGTCGAACCAGCGGCCGCCGTCGGAGAAGGAATCGGGGGTCACGTTCACGACACCCATGACCGCGCACCGGTCCCATGCCGGAAGGCCCGCCACTCGGCCGCGCCCGCTGAGGTTGTTCATACGTTCAGCGTAGGCCCAGGAGGCCGCCGCAACGCGCGGCGGCCCGGGGCCGTGGCTCAGGCCGCTCGGACGTCGTGTTCGGCCAGGGCGTGCGAGCAGGGGCGCGCGGCGGCCTTCCGGCGCCGGCGCAGGAAGCGCGGCAGCGGCACGGCGAAGTCGACGAAGCCCTCGGCCTGCATGGTGGCGAAGCCGATGCGGGGCAGGTCGGCGGTGGCGCGGTAGACGATGAACCGCGGTTCCCAGCGCGGCTGGAACTTGGCGTTGAACTTGTACAGCGACTCGATCTGGAACCAGCGCGAGAGGAAGACCAGCAGTCCGCGCCAGGCGCGCAGCACCGGTCCGGCGCCGATCTTCTCGCCGCGCGCGAGGGCGGAGCGGAACATGGCGAAGTTCAGCGAGACGCGGGCGATGCCGAACTTCGGGGCGGCCTGGAGGGCGGCGACGATCAGCAGCTCGTTCATGCCGGGGTCGGCGCTGCGGTCGCGGCGCATCAGGTCCAGCGAGACGCCGTCCGTGCCCCAGGGCACGAAGTGCAGGATCGCCTTGAGGTCGCCGTACTCGCCGGGCTCGTCGTCCTGCTTGTGCGCGGTGGCGATCAGGCAGTCGCCGTCGGAGGGGTCGCCGATGCGGCCGAGCGCCATGGAGAAGCCGCGTTCGGTGTCGGTGCCGCGCCAGTCCTCGGCCGCCCTGCGGACCCGCTCCAGTTCCGTCTCGCCGAGGTCACGGACACGCCGTACCCGGGTTTCGTAGCCGGCCCGCTCGATGCGCTTGACCATCTGGCGCACATTGCGCATCGCGCGTCCGGCGAGCGAGAAATCCGCTACGTCCACCACCGCCTCGTCGCCCAGCTCCAGGGCGTCCAGGCCGGTCTCGCGGGTCCACACCTCGCCGCCCGTCTCCGAGCAGCCGACCACGGCGGGGGTCCAGGAGTGGGCCTTTGCCTCGTCCATGAAGCGCTCGATGGCGCCCGGCCAGGCCTCGACGTCGCCGATCGGGTCGCCGCTGGCGAGCATCACGCCGGAGACGACGCGGTAGGTGACGGCGGCCTTGCCGCTGGGCGAGAAGACGACGGCCTTGTCGCGGCGCAGCGCGAAGTGGCCGAGGGAGTCGCGTCCGCCGTGCTTCTCCAGCAGGGCGCGGAGTTTGGCCTCGTCCTCCTCGGTCAGCCGGGCGGCCGGGTGCTCGGGGCGGAAGGCCAGGTAGATGGTGGTGACCGCGGTCAGCCAGCCGAGGGCGCCGAGGGACATGGCGACGGTCCAGGAGGTGTTGCCCTGGTAGTCGACCGGGCCCTCGAAGCCGAACAGGCCGTAGACGACGTGCGTCAGCCGATCGGCCAGGCTCGGGTCGCCGATCGTCCGGTGCGGGTGGACGCTGACGATGATGAGTCCGAGCACGAGGGAACCGGCGCTCATGAGGATGAAGTTCGCGAGGGCGCGCCACCGGCTGCGCGGGTCGGGCAGGGCCGCGAACTCGCTCCGGTGGACCAGCAGCGGCACCAGCAGTGCCAGCGCGATGAGCGCGCCGACGACCGAGTGCCGGTACGCGAACTGCGCCACCGCGCCGGCGGGGAGCAGGACCACCGCCGCGCGCCAGGCCCGGCGCTTGCGCCGTTTGAGGCCGTGCGCGAGCAGCAGCAGAAGGATGCCGGAGCTGAGCGACAGCGCCGCGGCGAAGGGGCCGAAGGAGCCGGGGAGCACCTCGGCCATGGCGTGCATACGACTGTGACGGAAACGCGGGAACACTCCGCCGGCGATGTCCAGGACGCCCACGAGAGTGGCGGCCCTGCCGACCAGAGCGGGTACGGCCTCGGGACGCGGGCCGCGCAGTATGCGCCGCGCCCGGCTTGATCGGCTCGGAACCCCGCCCGACATTTCCCCATCTATCCTGACAGACATCGCATCCCGTAGTTCTGCGAGAGACCTTGAACCCGGGCCCGAGCGGGCATCCGGCGACATTGCGCCCTCTAGGACGGTGTCTCGGGGAGAGAGGTTCACTCCCCTCCGGAAAGTCGGGTCAAAGGCCGAGGAAAGCCCCGGGCAAGCCCGCGCGACGAGGCGCGGGCGGCAACGGGCGGAAAGCGCAGGCAGGAAGAGCCATGGGACTCACGAGCAACAACGTGCTGCTGCTGGCGGTTCTCTTCGCCATTGTGCTGTTCGTCGGCACGGTGTGGCGGTGGCCGCGGCTGGCCCGGCAGAGCTGGCGGACCGTCATCGGGCGTGTCGGCCTGCTCCTTGCCACCCAGCTGGCCCTCTTCGCCTGCCTGGGCCTCGCGGTCAACCAGGCCTTCGGCTTCTACGCGAGCTGGGGGGACCTGCTGGGCACGGAGACCGACCAGGGGGTGGTGGTCGACCACTCGGCCAACGGCAGCACCGGCGGTCCCGTCCAGGTGGTCTCCACGGCGTCCGTGCCGGGCCAGAGCGGCTCGCGCCCGGAGGCGGGCGGGGAGATCCAGAAGGTGGACATCGTCGGCCGCAAGAGCCACATCGTGACACCGGCGTACGTCTACCTGCCGCCGGAGTACTTCCAGCCCCAGTACCGCACGCGTACGTTCCCGGCGGCCGTGGTGCTGACCGGCTACCCGGGGACGGCCCAGGCGCTGGTGGACAAGCTGCGCTATCCGCACACCGCGCAGCAGCTGGCCAAGGACGGCAAGATGCAGCCGATGATCCTGGTGATGCTGCGGCCGACCGTGGCGCCGCCGCGGGACACCGAGTGCGTCGACGTCCCGGGCGGGCCGCAGACGGAAACGTTTTTTGCGAACGATCTTCCGGAGGCGGTGCTCGCCCACTACCGGGTCGGCAAGCGGCCCGGCAGCTGGGGTCTCATCGGCGACTCCACGGGCGGCTACTGCGCGCTCAAGATCGCCATGCACCACCCGGGCGTGTACGCGGCGGCCGCGGGCCTGTCGCCGTACTACAAGGCGCCGATCGACCCCACCACCGGTGACCTCTTCCACGGCGACAAGACCCTGGAGAGCCGTGCCAACCTGTTCTGGCTCCTCAAGCACGAGGCCGCGCCGGACACCTCGCTGCTCGTGACCAGCAGCAAGGTCGGCGAGCACAACTACAAGTCCACGCTGAAGTTCATAGAGCGGGTGCAGGCCACCCATCTGACCCGGATCTCGTCGATCATCCTCGACAGCGGCGGGCACAACTTCAACACCTGGCGGCGCGAGATCCCGGCGACGCTGCAATGGATGAGCAGCCGGCTCGCCGACCGCTGAGCCGCCGTACGGCTGACACGCTGTGAACCCCGCTGCGTGGCCGGGTTTTTACGGGGCGGGGGCCCGCGATTCGCCTACGCGCGGTAAGTTTCTGGCCATGCCACGTGGACGCCACCGCCATTCCCCTCCCCTGCACCGGCTGTTGCCTCCGTCGGCGATCGCCGGTGTCTCCATCGTCTGCGCGCTGGGTCCCTGGGTGGTCTCCGAGGCCGCGGCGGTGCGTGCGCTGGCCGCCGTCGCCGCGGTGACGGCCGTCACCGGCGCGTTCGTGATGCGCCGCTGGGACATCTACGCGGGCAAGCAGGTCGCCGACCTCACGCGCGCGCGTGCCGGTGACGAGTGGCGGTTCGAGGAGCGGGTCGCCGAGCTGGAGGCCGATCTCGAGGAGTCCCGCGAGCTGCGCGCGAAGCTGGAGCAGCGGCTGCGCGCCAAGCGTGCCGAGCTGGCGGGCCTGCGCAACGAGCACGCGGCCCTGCTGCGCCGGTACGCCACGGCGGAGACCGAGCGCGCGAGCGCCCTGGAGGGGCGCCGACGGCTGGAGATAGAGGCCGCGGTGCCCGCGCTGCCGCCCGCGCGGAGCAGCGAGAAGTCCGCCGGGACGGCCGCGGCAGAGGGTGCCGCCGCCGCGTCACAGCCGGAGTCGTACGCGGTGTTCTCGCCCGAGGGCTCCCGGCTCTACCTGCGGGCCCTGACGGCGCTGGCGCGCTTCGGGGGGCAGGAGAGCGCCGAGGCGGACGCCGGTGCGCCCGGCCCGGACGCCGACGCGCCGGACGAGGACGGCCCCGACGAGGACGGCCCGGCCGGGGACCGTCCGGCCGGGGACACGCCGGTCGAGGACGGCCCGGCGGCCAAGGAGGACGGTCCGGCCGCCCAAGGGGCCGCCAAAGGGGAACAGGCCGCCGCAGACATGACGCCGGCCGCTCCGCAGGAGCACTCCGCGGCGCAGGACGGCCACCCGCGCGTGACCGCTGCCGTCGCCCTCCCGGCGCTTCCCCCGGCCGAGCCCGCCGACGCTCCTGAGCCTGCCGACGACGCCGCTGCGCCTGCCGAGGGTGCCAAGTCCGCCGGGCAGGCGCCCGCCGGGCACCTCGCCGTGCCGACCGCGGTGGCCGTCGTACCGGCGACGCCCGCGCGGCGCCCGGTCGCCGAGGGCGGCTTCGACTTCTTCGGCACCCAGAAGAGCGCCCCGAAGGCGGCGCTGGACTCCGTGCAGAACGAGGACCTCGCCGACGTCGTCGGCCAGGAGGCGCTCGCCGTGCACAAGGCGGAGGCGGAGGCCGCCTACAAGGCGGCCGGACCGCAGTCGCCGGCCGTCGGCCAGGTCATCGACCTGACGGCGCACGACGAGACCGAGCAGATCGACGTCCAGAGGCTGCGCAGCGCGGCTTCCTGAGGCTCACCGGACCGTCCGGCAGCCCCCTGGTGTCATCCGGTCATCCAGCGGTCCGGGCGGGCGTCCCGGCGGCCGGTGCGGGACCGCTCCGCCTGCTCCCGCAGCAGGCGTACGGCGTCCTCCGCGTCCCGCAGGCGGGTGGTGACGGTCTTGTCGGCTCCGGTGTCCACATGGACGTCGGCGAGCCCCCACAGCCGCTCCCACGGCCCCTGGGTGAGCCGTACGCTCTGCACCTTGGCGTGCGGGACCAGCGCGAGCCGGCGGCGCAGCAGGCCGTGCCGGGCGGCGAACACCGTGCCGGAGACCGCGAGGCGATGCCCGCGCCACCACACCGGCACGCACCACCGGGCCCGCCGCGGCGGCCGCGACAGCTCCTGAGGCACCGTCACCCCGGGCAGTATGCGCGCGAGGACCGACTCGGCCGCGGCGCGCGGAGCGACCGGTATCAGCACCGAGTTCTTGGACCCGGCCACGTCCAGCTCCACCCGCACCCAGCCGGGCCCCCGCCACAGCAGCGGCTCCACGAGCCGCACGGTCTGCACCCGGCCGGGCGGCACGGTCTCGTGCGCACGGTCGAGCAGCCCGTGGTCGATGCGCAGCCCGTCCGGGGACTCGCTCACCGCCCAGTCGAACTCGGTGACGAACCGCCCCGCGCTGCTCGTGCCGGCCGCGCCGAACAGCGGCAGGGCGCTGGCGACGACGGTCCATAGGTTGTGGGTGGTGAGCCACAGCACGGTCGGGACGACGAGGGCGGCGCACAGCGTGCCCCAGGTGGCGCCCGTCAGCAGCAGGGAGAACACCAGCATCCGCGGGGGCACGCGCAGCAGCTCGTACGCCGGCGCCTCGCCGACCTCGCGCGCCGTCTCCGGTGCGAAGCCCGCCGCGCGCGCGAGCAGCTCCGCGCGCAGGGCGCGCGCCTCCCGCTCGCCCAGGAAGGCCAGCTCGTCCTTGCTTTCGGTGCCGACGACGTCGATCCGCAGCTTCGCCACGCCGGCCACGCGCGCGAGGAGCGGACGGGAGACGTCCACCGCCTGGATGCGTTCCAGCCGGATGTGCGCGGTGCGCCGGAACAGCAGTCCCGTGCGGATGCGCAGCTCGGTGTCGGTGACCGCGAAGTGGGTGAACCACCAGGACAGGAAGCCGTAGAGGCCGGCCACCGGCACCAGCACCGCGAACCCCAGCGCCAGCATGGTGCCCGTCAGCTGGGCCAGCTGCTCCTGGGCGCTGGTCGGGTCGTGCACGACCCAGCCCATGACGACGGCGACCGGCGCCCACGCCCGCCGGAACGGCGTGACCGGGTGCAGCCGGCGCTCGGCCGCCGGCACGCGCTCCTCCGCTATGCCCGCGCCGGGGTCCGGGGCCGTCACAGGCCCGCCGATCGGGCCTCGCCCAGCTCGGTGAGGCGGTCGCGCAGACGTTCCGCCTCGGCCGGGTCCAGGCCGGGGATGGTCGCGTCGGTGGCGGCGGCCGCGGTGTGCAGCTGCACGGTGGCCAGCCCGAAGCGCCGCTCCACCGGCCCGGAGGTGACCTCCACCAGCTGCATCCGGCCGTACGGCACCACGGTCTCCTCGCGCCACAGGACCCCGCGGCTGATCAGCAGGTCGTCGGCGCGCTCGGCGTACCGCCACGACCGCCAGTTGCGCTCCAGCAGCCGCCAGCACCACCCGGCGAACGCCGCCGGCAGCAGCGCCCAGGCCGCCCACCCGGGCCCCACCAGGAGGCCCAGCAGCAGCCCCGTGGCCAGGGCGAGCGCTCCCGTCCACACCACCAGCAGCAGTCGCCGTACGCGCAGCAGGCCCGGCGGCAGCCCCCGCCACAGCGGCTCGTCAGCGGCCGCCGCCCCCTCTTCCAGGCTCCCCGTTTCCATGGGCCAAGCGTACGTAAGGGAAACTGGGGCCATGACTCCTACGACGGAGACCACGGTCGGGATCGGTGGCGCGGCCGAGAGCACCGACATGGTGCTCAACATCGGCCCTCAGCACCCGTCCACGCACGGCGTGCTGCGGCTCAAGCTGGTGCTGGACGGGGAGCGCATCGTGCGCGCGGAACCGGTGATCGGCTATATGCACCGGGGCGCCGAGAAGCTCTTCGAGGCACGCGACTACCGGCAGATCATCATGCTCGCCAACCGCCACGACTGGCTGTCGGCGTTCTCGAACGAGCTGGGCGTGGTCCTCGCCGTGGAGCGGATGCTCGGCATGGAGGTGCCCGAGCGCGCGGTGTGGACGCGCACGCTGCTCGCCGAGCTGAACCGGGTGCTGAACCACCTGATGTTCCTCGGCTCCTATCCGCTGGAGCTCGGCGGGATCACGCCGATGTTCTACGCGTTCCGGGAGCGCGAGGTCCTCCAGAACGTGATGGAGGAGGTCTCCGGTGGGCGCATGCACTACATGTTCAACCGCGTCGGCGGCCTCAAGGAGGACCTGCCGGCCGGCTGGGCCACCCGCGCGCGCGGTGCCGTGGCCGCCGTGCGCTCGCGCATGGACGTCTTCGACGACCTGGTGCTCGGCAACGAGATCTTCCGGGGGCGCACGCGCGGGGTCGGGGCGCTCACGCCCGAGATCGTGCACGCCTATGGCGTGAGCGGGCCCATCGCGCGCGCCTCGGGCGTCGACTTCGACCTGCGCCGCGACGAGCCCTACCTGGCGTACGGCGACCTCCAGGACGTGCTGAAGGTCGTCACCCGCGACGAGGGCGACTGCCTGGCCCGCTTCGAGTGCCTGCTGGCGCAGACCCACAACGCGCTGGACCTCGCCGACGCCTGTCTGGACCGGCTCGCCGAGCTGCCGCCCGGGCCGATCAACCAGCGGCTGCCGAAGGTGCTGAAGGCGCCCGAGGGGCACACCTACGCGTGGACCGAGAACCCGCTCGGCATCAACGGCTACTACCTGGTCAGCAAGGGCGAGAAGACCCCGTACCGGCTGAAGCTGCGCTCGGCGTCCTACAACAACATCCAGGCGCTGACCGAGCTGCTGCCCGGCACGCTGGTGGCGGACATGGTGGCCATCCTGGGCTCGATGTTCTTCGTGGTCGGGGACATCGACAAGTAACCCGCACCGGCGGGGCCGGTCTCAGGCGAGCGGGTCCGTGATGCCGACCGGCTGGAGCAGCCAGCCGAAGTCGCCCAGGCCGCCCGCGGCGGTCAGCTCGGCGGCCTCGCCGGCGCTCGCGAGGGCGCGCACATAGGCCGCGGGGTCGGTGGAGGCCAGCGCGAGCGGGGGGCGTGCGCCGGTCAGGCCGAGGGCGTGCAGGGCGGCGCGCTGGGTGAGAAGGCGCGCGCCGGAGCGTGCACCGGCTCCGCGCGCCGTGGGTGCCGCCGCGCACGCGTCCAGCGCCACATGCGCCGTGATGTCGCACGACCCGTCCGGCACGGGAGCCGTCTCGCGCCCCTCCCGGAAGCCTGTGAGCGTGCCGAACGGGGGGCGCGTGTCCCGGGTGTGCGCGTAGTCCACGGCCACCGCGAGCCCGCGCACCACCCGGCGCACGGCCGCCGCCCACGCCTCGTCGCGAGGCAGGCCGATCTCCGCGCGGAGCCCCTCCTCGGCCGGCAGCGGCCACCAGCGGGCGAGCCAGTCCGCGTCCGGCCCGGTCACCGGCTCGCCGAGCCGTTCGGCGCCGTCGGCGGCGACCAGGACCCGCCGGGGCACGCCCGCGGAGTCCACCTCGGCGACGTCCACCGGCACGTTGTCCAGCCACTCGTTGGCGAACAGCAGCCCGGTCACGGCGGCCGGGGGCTCGCTCAGCCAGGCGATCCGCGCGTCCAGGCCGGGCGGGCGGTCGGCGATCTCCACCGCGTACCCGCGCGCGCGGGCCGCCACCTCGGCCGGCAGGGCGGCGAGCACCCCGGTGACCAGCTCGCCCCGGCCGGCTCCCAGATCGACGAAGTCCAGCACCGGGGGCCGCCCCAGCGCCTCGTCGACCCGGCACAGCAGCCGGGCCACGGCCTGCGCGAACAGCGCGGACGCGTGCACGGACGTACGGAAGTGGCCGGCCGGGCCCTCCGGGCGCCGGTAGAAGCCGCCGGGCCCGTACAGCGCCGCCTCGGCCGCCGACCGCCAGCCGTGTTCCGCGTGGAAGGCCTCCGCCCTCGTCTCCTCCGCCACGCGAACAGACTAGGCGCACGAATGATCACGCCCTCCACCTTGCGGAGTACGCGCACCGGCTGGGGATCGGCCCTCCGGTTGACCCCTGCACCCACCCGGTTTCCCTACTCTGGGTTACGTGCAGCGCCTCTATGACTTCCTCCGCCGCCACCCGACCTGGGTCGACAGCTTCTGGGCCGTCGTCCTGTTCGGGGTGTCCGGCGTGAGTGTGGTCGGCGCCAGCAGACAGCCCGACCACCACATGGAGGTGGCCGCCGGGCTGACGGTCTCCGCCGTGCTGTGCGTCGTCGTCATGCTGCGCCGCCGGTTCCCGGAGCCGATGCTGCTGCTCGCGCTCGCGACGGGGCTGGTCCAGCTGATCGCGGACATCGAGACGACGGCCGCCGACTTCGCCATGCTGGTGATCGTCTACACGGTGGCGGCGACCGGCGCGCGCTGGGCCTCCCGGCTTGCCCTGGGCGCGAGCCTGGTCGCGGCCACCCTGGCCCAGCTGCGCTGGCCGAACGAGCACGCCAGCTTCCTCGGCCATGTCGCGATCGTGGTCTTCCAGACGGTGCCCTTCGCGCTCGCCTGGGTGCTCGGCGACTCCATGCGCACCCGGCGCGCCTACTTCGCCCAGCTGGAGGAGCGCGCGGCCCGCCTGGAGAAGGAGCGCGAGGCACAGGCGAAGGTCGCGGTCGCCGCCGAGCGCGCCCGGATCGCGCGCGAGCTGCACGACGTCGTCGCGCACAACGTGTCCGTGATGGTGGTGCAGGCCGACGGCGCCGCCTATGTCCTGGACGCCGCCCCGGACCAGGCCCGCACCGCCCTGGAGACGATCTCCTCGACCGGCCGGCAGGCCCTCGCCGAGATGCGGCGCCTGCTCGGCGTGCTGCGCACCGGCGAGCACCAGGAGAGCGGGGAGTACGTCCCGCAGCCCGACGTCGAGCAGATCGACGAGCTGATCAAGCAGTGCCGCACCTCCGGTCTTCCCGTCGACTTCCGGGTCGAGGGCACGCCCCGCCCGCTGCCCAGCGGCGTGGAGCTGACCGCGTACCGGATCGTGCAGGAGGCGCTCACCAACACGCGCAAGCACGGCGGGCCGAACGCGGGCGCCAGCGTCCGGCTGGTCTACTTCGACGACGGACTCGGCCTGCTCGTGGAGGACGACGGCAAGGGCGCGCCGCACGAGCTGTACGAGGAGGGCGGCGCCGACGGGCAGGGGCACGGCCTGATCGGCATGCGCGAGCGGGTCGGCATGGTCGGGGGCACCCTGGACGCGGGCCCGCGCCCGGGCGGAGGATTCCGCATCAGCGCCCTGCTGCCGCTCAAACCGGCGCACTGATACCTCCGGCTCCGAACGAATTCCGAACGAAAGAGGCCCGATGACGATCCGTGTGATGCTCGTCGACGACCAGGTGCTGCTGCGCACCGGGTTCCGGATGGTGCTCGACGCCCAGCCGGACATGGAGGTCGTCGCGGAGGCGGGCGACGGTGTCGAGGCCCTCCAGGCGCTGCGCGCGACGGCCGTCGACGTCGTGCTGATGGATGTCCGCATGCCGAAGCTGGACGGCGTGGAGGCCACCCGGCGGATCTGTGCCGAGCCCGGCGCGCCGAAGGTGCTGATCCTGACCACGTTCGACCTGGACGAGTACGCCTTCTCGGGGCTGAAGGCGGGCGCCTCCGGCTTCATGCTCAAGGATGTGCCCCCCGGCGAGCTGCTGGCCGCGATCCGGGCCGTGCACAGCGGGGACGCGGTCGTGGCGCCCTCCACCACCCGGCGCCTGCTGGACCGCTTCGCGCCCATGCTGCCGTCCACCGGCAAGGAGCCCCGGCACAAGGAGCTGGAGCGGCTCACCGACCGGGAGCGCGAGGTGATGGTGCTGGTCGCGCAGGGCCTGTCCAACGGGGAGATCGCGGCCCGGCTGGTGCTGTCCGAGGCGACGGTGAAGACCCATGTGGGCCGCATCCTGACCAAGCTCGGGCTGCGCGACCGGGTGCAGGTGGTGGTGCTGGCGTACGAGACCGGGCTGGTGCGCGCGGGCAATCACGGCTGACCGGACCGCGGCGGTGCCCGGTCAGCGCAGGACGCCCTCGATGAAGTCGCTGCCCAGCCGGGCCACCGCGGGCAGGTCCAGCTGGTGGCGGACGTACCGGCCGTGCCGGCAGCTGGTGATGAGGCCGGCCTTCTTCAGCACCGCCAGGTGCCGGGATATCTCCGGGGCCGACAGGCCGTGCGCGTCGGCCAGTTCGCTGGTGCTGTGCGGGCCGCGCGCGAGGTCCCGGCACATCCGCAGCCGCGCCGGGTGGGCCAGCGCCTCCAGACGGCGGGTGAGCTGCTCCACGGTCGGCGCCCGGTGGCTCGGCGACCTGACGGGATAGCTGATCGCGGGCTGCCAGCCGTACCGGTGCAGGACCATCACATGGGGCCAGCCGAGGCTGGTCGGCATCAGGACCAGGCCGCCGTCGCCGGTGGCGGTGTGGCCCACCGTGAGCTTGTCGACCGAGACGAGCCCGGCCTCCTCGTCCAGCGAGACGGCGCCGGAGAGCGCGGCCAGTGCCTCGCCCAGCCCCTTGCGGCGCAGCAGTTCGGTCTTGTGCCGGGCGTCGGCGGCGAGCTGGGGCTGCACCCGCGCCCAGATGTCGGCGAAGAAGGCCTCCTCGCAGTCGAACATCAGCTGCCGGAACCACGCGCGCACGGCCGGCGGGTCCTCCAGCACCCGGCGGGCGAACCGCTCCTGGGTGGCACCGCGCGCGGCGGCCAGCTCCAGGGAACGGCGGCGCACCTCCGGGTCCTCGAGCGGGCCCTCCTCGCGGAGGTAGTAGCGGGGCTGGCAGGTGAACTCCAGCGCTGCGTTCACGAACTGTTCGTCCGTCAGCTTGTCCAGCAGGTCCAGATCCTCGGCGAGCGTGGCGCCCGGCAGCGCCCGACGGCCGGGGATGCCACCGAACGGGGCGAACACGTCGGAGAACGTCGTGCGCCACAGGAACTCCGCCTCGCACAGCCGGTCCGCCAGTCTCGGGTCCAGCCGGCTGGCAACGGCGGTCGCCCAGCCCTGGAGGTCGGGGTGGTGCCCGGGTTCGCTCAGTGCGTGCAGCGCCCTTCCCAGCTCCGCCAGCGGAGAGGGCACGACGGAGATCCGCTCGGCCGGCAGCCCGGTGATGTCGATGGTCACGCTCATGCCTCCATCGTGCACCGGCCCACTGACATCGCCCGGTGGATTGACGGCACCCGTCAATCCACGGGACATCGGCTGTGACCAGGCGCAACCTGATGACACCGGGGCAGCCGCGGAGCCCGAACCGGCACCGAGCGAATCGGTGGCCAGTCCATGTCCCGAGAGATTGCGAGAAGGCGATCCGTCATGAGCATCACCCAGCAGTACCTCCTGGACAGTTACCGTGCCCGGGTGATCGGCGAGCCCGATCCGCCCGCGCCCGGCCGCCACGACCTGGACGTCGTCCGCGAGCTGCGCGAGTACCGGCGCTTTCGCGCCGTCGTCGCCGAACGCCCGGCGCACGGACGGCTGCTACGCGCCCTGCGGCGCCGACTGCACGCCGCGCAACGCCTGTTGCGCCCGCGTGCGCTGTAGGTATCGGCACCGCTACACCGCGGGCAGCCGTACGGCGAACTCCGCGACGGCCGTGCGCACATCGTCGGCCGTCCACTCCAGGCCCGCCTCGCGCACGCTGACCTCGGTGAAGGCGAGACCCGGGCCGCCGCGGTCCCAGGGCCGGGCGAAGAGGTAGGTGCCCGTCTCCTCCGCCTGGCGCAGCGCCGCATCCATGAGCGCGTCCGGCTCGTACGGCAGCCAGACCTGGAACTCGTGGGTGTGCGGTTCCCCGGGGTGCACCCGCGCCCACGGCACGTCCGCCGCCGCGAATCCCTCGCGCAGCGCCGCGGCGACCACGCGCGCGTGGCGGACGTAGTCGGGGAGCCGGGGCAGCTCGCGGTCGAGCCCGGCGAGCGCCGACAGCACCGTCGGGAACTGCTGGAAGACCATGCCGCCGTACCGGTGCCGCCAGATCCTCGCCTCGTCGGTCAGGGTCTTCGGGCCGGCGAGCGCGGCGCCGCCGATGCCTTCGAGGGACTTGTAGAACGACACGTAGACGCTGTCCGCGAGGCCCGCGATCTCCGCGAGGGGGCGGCCGAAGCGGACGGTGGTCTCCCACAGGCGCGCGCCGTCGAAGTGCACCACCGCCTCCCGCTCCCGCGCCGCCTCGACCACCTCGGTCAGCTCCTCCCAGGTGGGCAGCACGTACCCCGCGTCCCTGAGGGGCAGTTCCAGCATCAGCGCGCCGAAGGGCTCCTCGACGTCCCGTACCTCGGCGGCCGTGGGCAGCCGGGGCTCGGCCGTCACCCGGACCGGACGCAGCCCGCTGACCGCGCTGAACGCGTGCCGTTCGTGCACCTCCGGGTGGGACAGGGCGTGCAGCGCGACCGCGGGGTTGCCGGTACGGCCCGCCCAGCAGCGCAAAGCCACCTGCTGCGCCATGGTGCCGGTCGGGAAGAACGCGGCGTCCTCCGTGCCCAGCAGGTCCGCGACCCGCCGCTCCAGGTCCGCCACGATCCCGGTGCCGTAGAAGTCCCCCGGCTGGTCCAGGTCGTACAGCTCGGGTGGGGCGTCCAGCAGGTCCGTGAGCCGTTCCCGCATCGTGCGCCGGGTGCCCTCACGCGCGAGGACCCGCTTCGCCGCCCGGAAGGCGGCCCGGCGGCGCTCCCGCATCTGCTCCTGCTCCTGCTCGGCCGGGCCGGGCTCCCCGGCCCCCTCCGCCTGCTGGTCCGCGCCCTGCTGTGCCGTATCGGTCATGCCCGGGATCATTCCGTCCCGCGCGCGGGCGGGCAGCCGAATTTCCGCCCGGGCCAGGGCGTGGCCGGTGGGATGGCGGAGGCGGCCGGAAAGCATCGTGGACGGCGTGGCGAAACCCACAGCCTGTGGACAACCGGCCGGCCCCGGAGCGGATAGCGTTAACATGACGAGAAATCGTCCGGTACCCAGAGCGGACTGGAACGGGAAGGCCTCCGTCGCGTGAGTACAGTCCATCAGCCAGACCTCAAGGACCGCCCCGCGCGGCTCACCGTCGGTGTCGTCGGCGCCGGCCGCGTGGGCCCCGCGCTGGCCGCGTCCCTCCAGCTCGCCGGGCACCGCCCGGTGGCCGTCTCCGGCGTCTCCGACGCCTCCCGGCGGCGGGCCGCGACCATGCTCCCCGACGTCCCGCTGGTGCCGCCCGCCGAGGTCCTCCACCGTGCCGACCTGGTGCTGCTCACCGTCCCCGACGACGTCCTGCCCGGCCTCGTCGGCGGGCTCGCCGAGACCGGTGCGGTACGGCCCGGACAGCTGCTCGTGCACACCTCCGGCCGGTACGGCACCAAGGTCCTCGACCCGGCCCTGCGCGCGGGCGCGCTGCCACTGGCCCTGCACCCGGCGATGACGTTCACCGGCACCCCGGTGGACGTCCAGCGCCTCGCCGGCTGCTCCTTCGGGGTCACCGCGCCCGAGGAGCTGCGGCTGGCCGCCCAGGCCCTGGTGATCGAGATGGGCGGCGAGCCCGAGTGGATCAGCGAGGAGAACCGCCCGCTCTACCACGCGGCCCTCGCGCTCGGCGCCAACCACCTGGTGACCCTGGTCGCCCAGTCCATGGAGCTGCTGCGGGCGGCCGGCGTCGAGGCCCCCGACCGGATGCTGGGCCCGCTGCTCGGGGCGGCCCTGGACAACGCGCTGCGCTCCGGCGACGCCGCCCTGACCGGCCCGGTCGCGCGCGGGGACGCGGGCACGGTCGCCGCGCACGTCACCGAGTTGCGCAGGCACGCCCCGCAGGCCGTGGCCGGCTATCTGGCGATGGCCCGCGCGACCGCCGACCGGGCGCTCGCGCACGGCCTGCTGAAGCCGGAACTCGCCGAGGACCTGCTCGGCGTGCTCGCCGAGGGATCCGGCGGCACCGGCACGAACGGCACGAACGGCACCGAGGGGAACGACCGATGACCACCGCCCTGCTGCGCACCGCCGACGAGCTGCACGCGCGCGTGCGCCGTGGCCGCCGTGCCGTCGTGATGACCATGGGCGCCCTGCACGAGGGCCACGCGACCCTGATCCGCTCCGCCCGGGAACTCGCCGGAGCGGACGGCGAGGTCGTCGTCACGGTCTTCGTCAACCCGTTGCAGTTCGGCGCGGGCGAGGACCTGGACCGCTACCCGCGCACCCTCGACGCCGACCTGAAGATCGCCGAGCAGGCGGGCGCCGACGTCGTGTTCGCGCCCTCCGTGGACGAGGTCTACCCGGGCGGCGAACCCCAGGTCCGGATCTCCGCCGGCCCCATGGGCACGCGGCTGGAGGGCGCCTCGCGGCCCGGGCACTTCGACGGCATGCTCACCGTCGTCGCCAAGCTGCTGCACCTCACCCGCCCCGACGCGGCCCTGTTCGGGCAGAAGGACGCCCAGCAGCTGGCCCTGATCCGGCGCATGGTGCGCGACCTGAACTTCGGCGTCGAGATCGTCGCCGTACCGACCGTGCGCGAGGAGGACGGGCTCGCCCTGTCCAGCCGCAACCGCTACCTGTCGCCCGCGGAGCGCCGTACCGCGCTCGCGCTGTCCCGCGCGCTGTTCGCGGGCCGGGACCGGCACGCCGCGCAGGAGGCGCTGCGCGCGCGGGCCCGCGAAGTGCCCTCCACGCACGCGCGTGCCGAGGCGCTGAGCGCCATAGGCGAGTCCCGCGCCGCCGCCGACGCGCACGCGGTCGCCACGGCGTCCCCCGCCAGCCCGGCGGCCGTCCGCGCGGCCGCCCGCCAGGTGCTGGACGACGCCGCCCGCCTCGACCCCCCGCTCGACCTGGACTACCTGGCCCTCGTCGACCCTTCCGACTTCACCGAGATCGGTGATGGTTTCACCGGCGAGGCCGTCCTCGCCGTCGCCGCCCGGGTCGGCACGACCCGGCTGATCGACAACCTCCCTCTCACCTTCGGAGCCGCCTCGTGACCAGCACAGGCATACGACTGCACGCGCCCGCACCCGGTTGGGCGATCTCTGCCGACGTGGTGGTCGTCGGCTCCGGAGTGGCCGGGCTGACCGCGGCCCTGCGCTGCGAGGCCGCGGGCCTCAGCACGGTCGTCGTCACCAAGGCCCGCCTGGACGACGGCTCCACGCGCTGGGCGCAGGGCGGCATCGCCGCCGCGCTCGGCGAGGGCGACACGCCCGAGGAGCACCTGGCGGACACCCTCGTGGCCGGCGCCGGCCTGTGCGACGAGGAGGCCGTGCGGACCCTCGTCACCGAGGGCCCGGACGCGGTACGGCGGCTCATCGACACCGGCGCGCACTTCGACGAGTCCTCCGAAGGCGAACTGGACCTCACCCGCGAGGGCGGCCACCACCGGCGCCGGATCGCGCACGCGGGCGGCGACGCCACCGGCGCGGAGGTCTCCCGGGCGCTCGTGGCGGCCGTACGCGCGCGCGGTCTGCGCACCATCGAGAACGCGCTCGTGCTGGACCTGCTCACCGACGACGAGGGCCGTACGGCCGGTGTGACGCTGCATGTGATGGGCGAGGGCCAGCACGACGGCGTGGGGGCCGTGCACGCGCCTGCGGTGGTGCTCGCGACCGGCGGCATGGGCCAGGTGTTCTCCGCGACCACCAACCCGTCCGTGTCCACCGGCGACGGGGTGGCGCTGGCGCTGCGCGCGGGCGCCGAGGTCAGCGACCTGGAGTTCGTGCAGTTCCACCCGACCGTGCTGTTCCTCGGCCCGGACGCCGAGGGCCAGCAGCCGCTCGTCTCCGAGGCGGTGCGCGGCGAGGGCGCCTACCTGATCGACGGCGACGGCGTGCGCTTCATGGTCGGCCAGCACGAGCTGGCGGAGCTGGCGCCGCGCGACATCGTCGCCAAGGGCATCCTGCGGCGGATGATGGAGCAGGACGCCGAGCACATGTACCTCGACGCCCGGCACTTCGGCGCCGACATGTGGGAGCACCGGTTCCCGACCATCCTGGCCGCCTGCCGGGCCAACGGCATCGACCCGATCACCGAGCCCATCCCGATCGCTCCGGCCGCCCACCACGCCTCCGGCGGCGTCCGCACCGACGCGCACGGCCGGACCACCGTGCCGGGCCTGTACGCGTGCGGCGAGGTCGCCTGCTCCGGCGTGCACGGCGCCAACCGGCTCGCCTCCAACAGCCTCCTCGAAGGCCTGGTCTACGCCGAGCGGATCGCGGACGACATCGCCGCCATGCACGCGGCCAACGGCCTGCACGCGCGCGTGCCCGCACCCGTCGAGCACCCCGACACCCCGGTGCACCCGCTGCTGGCCCCCGAGGCCCGGTTCGCCATCCAGCGGATCATGACCGAGGGCGCGGGCGTGCTGCGCTCCGAGGAAGGCCTCGCCCGGGCCGCCGAGCAGCTCCAGCGGCTGCACGACGAGGCCCGCGGCGCGCTCGCCGAGAACGGCAAGACCGCCGAGCCCGGCGTCGACACCTGGGAGGCCACCAACTTGCTGTGCGTGGGCCGCGCCCTGGTCACCGCCGCGCTGCTGCGCGAGGAGACCCGCGGCTGCCACTGGCGCGAGGACCGCCCCGAGCGGGACGACACGCTCTGGCGGCGCCACATCGTCGTACGGCTGAACCCCGACCGGTCGCTGGCCGTGCACACCACCGACACCGCAGACTTCCCCCCTGTCCGGTAACACCGGCGAACCAGCACCCAGCGAAACCCCCAGCGCCCAGGAGCAGTGACAGACGTGAGCACCGAAGACCTTCCCCTCGCCCCGACCGGCGGCTGCGGCGACGGCTGCGCCTGCGGCGCCGAGGGCGACGACGAGGAGTACCTGGAGAGCGGGCTCGACCCCGCGCTCGCCGAGCTGCTGGCCGCTGCCGGGCTCGACCCCGTGGAGGTCGAGGACATCGCCAACGTCGCGATCCAGGAGGACCTGGACGGGGGCGTCGACGTGACCACCGTGGCCACCATCCCCGAGGAGGCGACCGCCACCGGCGACTTCACCGCGCGCGAGGCGGGCGTGGCGGCCGGTCTGCGGGTCGCCGAGGCCGTCCTCTCCGTGGTCTGCACCGACGAGTTCGAGGTCGAGCGGCACGTCGAGGACGGCGACCGCGTCGAGGCCGGGCAGAAGCTGCTGTCGGTGACCACGCGCACGCGTGACCTGCTCACCGCCGAGCGCAGCGCGCTGAACATCCTGTGCCGCCTGTCCGGCATCGCGACCACCACGCGCGCGTGGGCGGACGCGCTGGAGGGCACCAAGACCAAGGTCCGCGACACCCGCAAGACCACCCCCGGTCTGCGCTCGCTGGAGAAGTTCGCCGTCCGCTGCGGCGGCGGCGTCAACCACCGCATGTCGCTGTGCGACGCGGCCCTCGTGAAGGACAACCACGTGGTGGCCGCAGGCGGCGTCGCGCAGGCCTTCAAGGCCGTACGGGAGGCCTTCCCGGAGGTGGCGATCGAGGTCGAGGTCGACACCCTGCACCAGCTGCGCGAGGTGGTCGACGCGGGCGCCGACCTGATCCTGCTGGACAACTTCACCCCCACCGAGTGCGCGGAGGCCGTCGGCATCGTCGGCGGTCGCGCGCTGCTGGAGGCCTCCGGCCGGCTCACGCTCGACAACGCGCGCGTGTACGCCGACACGGGCGTGGACTTCCTGGCCGTCGGCGCGCTCACCCACTCCTCGCCGATCCTCGACATCGGCCTGGACCTGCGCGAGGCGGAGTAAGGGCCATGCTCCTCACCATCGACGTCGGCAACACGCACACCGTCCTCGGCCTGTTCGACGGCGAGGACATCGTCGAACACTGGCGCATCTCCACGGACGCGCGCCGTACGGCGGACGAGCTGGCGGTGCTGCTCCAGGGCCTGATGGGCATGCACCCGCTGCTCGGCGAGGAGCTGGGCGACGGCATCGACGGCATCGCGATCTGCGCGACGGTCCCGTCCGTGCTGCACGAGCTGCGCGAGGTCACCCGGCGCTACTACGGCGACGTGCCCGCGGTGCTCGTCGAGCCGGGGGTGAAGACCGGTGTGCCGATCCTGACCGACAACCCCAAGGAGGTCGGCGCGGACCGGATCATCAACGCGGTCGCGGCCGTCGAGCTGTACGGCGGCCCGGCGATCGTCGTCGACTTCGGTACGGCGACGACGTTCGACGCGGTCTCCGCGCGCGGGGAGTACGTCGGCGGGGTCATCGCGCCCGGCATCGAGATCTCCGTGGAGGCGCTCGGCGTGAAGGGCGCGCAGCTGCGGAAGATCGAGGTGGCCAGGCCGCGCAGCGTCATCGGCAAGAACACCGTCGAGGCCATGCAGGCGGGCATCGTGTACGGGTTCGCCGGACAGGTCGACGGGGTCGTCAGCCGGATGGCGCGGGAGCTGGCGGACGATCCGGACGACGTGACGGTGATCGCGACGGGCGGGCTGGCACCGATGGTGCTGGGCGAGTCCTCGGTGATCGACGAGCACCAGCCGTGGCTGACGCTGATCGGACTGCGGCTGGTGTACGAGCGGAACGTGGCGCGGATGTGAGAGCGGCGGTCCCCACGCGCGCGTGGGGACCGGGCCGGGGGACGGCGTCCTGGGACCGGTCGGGGGAACCTCGGGCGACACGGCGCCGTCACGGCATTCCGATCCGTCACTTTTGTCCGATTAGCGGTAGCGTCGCCGCATGCCCACGCCATACGGATCCCGCGGCGGCATGGCGTTCGGCGTGGAGGAGCTGCGTGTGCTCCGCCGCGCCCTCGCCCTCGCCCTCCACCCCGGCCGAGCGTCCGCCGAGGACGTCCAGGACTGCTTCCGGCTCGCCGAGTCGCTCGACGAGGCGATGCACGAGGGGACCAGACTGCGCGCCTTCCTGATCGCCGACCTCGGCCGGTACCGGGCCGCGCTGCCGGGTACGGCCGCCGGCTACCTGGCCCTGCTGGAGGAGGCGCTGGGCGCCGGGCACCGGCCCACCCCGGACGATCTCGCCGCGCTGCGGGCGCTGCGCGGGAACCCCGCCGCGGCGGCGCTGCTGGAGCGGTGCCAGGCGCTGGCCGAGCAGGATGTGCGGGCCCGCTTCGCGCAGGGGGCGCGGAGGGTTCCGGCGCCGGCCGTGCCGGCCGCGCGGACGCGTCTGCTGGCCCTCCCCGGGGGCGCGGGGGACCTCCCGCTCCGGCTGGGCGAGGAGAGTGCCGAACCGGCCCGGGAACCCGCGGAGAAGCCCGCCGAGAGGCCCTCCGAGAGGCCCGCGGAGAAGCCGGGGGAGAAGTCCGGGCCCGAGCCGGGGCAGCGGCCCGCGCCCAAGCGGCCCATTCCCACGCCGGGAGAGGTGTTCCCGCGGCGCAAGCCGGGAGCGTCGGCGGACGAGTCGGCGCAGCCGCCGGAGCCGGTGGAGCATCGGGAGCTGGCCGCGGGCTGAGTCCTTCCGGAGGGTGTCCCCGGCGGCGCGCGCCCCGCCGGGGACACCCCGGGGCATTTCGGTGGGGTGGCGTGGCTACTCTGGTGGCATGGACTACGTCTCCGCGCTCGTGCCCCCCGTCGTCATGGCCGCGTTCTTCATCGGTGTGGTCAGGGTGATCGTGAAGACCCAGGGCGGGGCCGCCAAGGCCAAGGAGGACGCGGCCGTCGACGCCGCCCTCGCGCGCGTGGAGAGCGCGCGCCAGGCCTCCGCCGGCGACGCCTGAGACATCCCGGCGCTTCGAAACCTCTCAGGGCGGCGAGGGCATCGCCCCGCTTCGAACCGCACGCCCTTTTTGTCATCGTTTCATTCGGTCGGTGCACGTCGGCAGGCCGATGCCGGGATCTCCCACTATTGTTCTGAACTGTGCCTCGCCCCTTGGGAGAACTCGAAGACGCGGTCATGACGCGGGTGTGGAAGTGGAACCGCCCGGTCACCGTTCGAGAAGTCCTGGAAGACCTACAGCAGGAACGGTCCATCGCGTACACCACGGTGATGACCGTTTTGGACAATCTCCATCAGAAGGGCTGGGTGCGCCGGGAAGCGGAAGGCCGGGCCTATCGATATGAGGCCGTCTCCACACGTGCCGCGTACGCCGCCGCCCTGATGAACGACGCCTGGTCGCAGAGCGACAACCCGGCCGCCGCTCTCGTCGCCTTCTTCGGGATGATGAGCGAGGAACAGCGCCAGGCCCTCAGCGACGCGGTACGCATCGTCCAGGGACCGGAAACACAGGAACCCCCGCAACCGGCGGAACCCGTGGAAGCCACGGAAGCCACGGAACCCCGGGAAGCCGCAGAAGCCGGGGAAGGACGCGAACCCCGGGAAGCCGCCGAAGGGCAGAACCCCGGCTCGGCCCAGGACGGCGACGGGCGATAGCGTCCGCTCATGTCAGCAGAGCGTCTGTCCGCAGAGCGTCCCGAACTCTCCGCAAAAGCCATCACCGTCCGCAGGGCCCGGACCAGCGATGTCCCGGCCGTGCGCCGTCTCCTCGACGCGTACGTCCGTGACGGCATCCTGCTCGACAAAGCGATGGTCACGCTTTACGAGGACATCCAGGAGTTCTGGGTCGCGGAACGCGACGACAACGCCGAGGTGGTCGGCTGCGGTGCGCTGCACGTCATGTGGGAGGACCTCGCGGAAGTCCGCACTCTGGCGGTGAAGCCCGGCCTCAAGGGCGCCGGCGTCGGCCATCAGTTGCTGGAGAAGTTGCTCCAGACCGCGCGCTGGCTCGGCGTTCGCCGGGTTTTCTGCCTCACCTTCGAAGTGGACTTCTTCGGGAAGCACGGCTTCGTGGAGATCGGTGAGACACCGGTCGACACCGATGTCTACACCGAGCTGATGCGTTCCTATGACGAGGGCGTCGCGGAGTTCCTCGGCCTCGAACGAGTGAAACCGAACACCTTGGGCAACAGCCGGATGCTTCTGCATCTGTGATCGTCATTGCCCTGGTGCCCTATGTCCGAAACGCGCATGTTTCCGGGCGGGGCCGATGCGCTCCCCTCTCCCAGGGGTTTGTGTTTTTCCGGCAAAAGCGGTTTGCTTTCCGACGTAGTGCAGTACTGCATATAACAGGGGGCGGCGAAACGGCGGACGCCGCACACCCCTGACCCTCAACGTTATCGATGAAAGGAAATCCGGTGGCACAGAAGGTTCAGGTCCTTCTTGTCGACGACCTCGACGGCGGCGAGGCGGACGAGACGGTGACGTTCGCGCTGGACGGCAAGACGTACGAGATCGATCTCACGACCGCCAATGCGGACAAGCTGCGCGGCCTTCTCGAGCCCTATGTGAAGGGCGGCCGTCGTACCGGAGGCCGTACCTCGGGCGGGCGTGGAAAGGCGCGTGCCGCTTCCGGCGGCAACCAGGACACCGCGGCGATCCGCGCCTGGGCGAAGGAGAACGGCCTCGAGGTCAACGACCGCGGCCGCGTTCCCGGGAACATCCGCGAGGCCTACGAGAAGGCCAACGGCTGATTCCGCGGCGCTTACGAGAAGGCGGCCGGCCGGCTGCGCTCACGGGCGGACGGCCCGGCGCACCCGCGCCGCAGCCGGATGCGGTGACACTCCGCTGCCACCGTGTCCAGCAGTCGTACGAGATCGGGGACGCTCCCCTCGCGTCCCACGGCCGACAGCGCCGGCAGCGCCGGCAGCGAGTCCTCGACCTCGCGCCCCGGCCCGGGGGGCCGCAGCCACACGGCGGCCCCCACGGCGGCCTCAGCGGGAGCCCCTCGCCCGGGTACGGCGGCCCCCGCGGCCCCGGTGACCGCCCAGGGCGGAAGCGGCGCTTCCATCACCTCGCCCGCCCCCAGGACCCGCAGGTCGAGGGCGATGGCGCCCCACTCCAGCCAGTCCAGCAGCCCCGGCAGCTCCTCCGCGCTGCCCGCGGCCAGCAGCAGCTCCGTCCGGTCGCCCCGCAGGGCCACCGGGGAGTCCGCCGCGAGATGCCGCAGCGCCCTCCTGCCCGCCTCGGCCGGCACGTCCAGGACGTCGAAGCGCACCCCCGTGAGCAGCCGTAGCGGCTTTTTCGCCGCGTCGGGCACGGTCGGCCAGCCCAGATCGTTCTCGTACCAGTGGCGGGTCCGGGCGTCCTCCGGGCCGGCCGGCGCGGACGAGGATGCCGGCCCCCCGTCGAGGGGGTGGCGAGGAGGCGGGACGGTATGGGCGCAAGGGTGGGCCATGGGGGCCGAGCCAACCATGCCCGGTGCAACCGCCGCGAGAGCCCGCGCGTTACGCTGGGTGTCCAGTCGATCGCACAAGGTGCCGGAAATGGGGGCGCGTGGGGCCTCGGGGAGGCGCAAGGTTGTTCGCCCATAGCGGAGGGAACCGGTGCGCGCGGCATGGAGTGTCAGTCCCTGCGGGTAAGACATGCCTAGTGGGAGGGGGCGACACGCAGGAAGGGCCGTCTCACGTTCGCCATCGGCGTACTGGCGACTGGGGTAACTGCCTGGCCTGCGGGAACATCGTCTCGCACCATCGGGTTGGAGCAGATGTCGGCGTTCGGGGTCAGGAGGCCAAGGACGGTGTCGGCAGTTGGAATGAGCGGTCCCCGCTTGCGGGACTAAGCTGCGGAAGGACAGGGAGGGGAAGTTCCCCCCACTGCCTGACCGCTCTGAGGAGCGATTAACGATGTTCGAGAGGTTCACCGACCGCGCGCGGCGGGTTGTCGTCCTGGCTCAGGAAGAAGCCCGGATGCTCAACCACAACTACATCGGCACCGAGCACATCCTCCTGGGTCTCATCCACGAGGGCGAAGGTGTCGCCGCTAAGGCCCTGGAGAGCCTCGGCATTTCGCTTGAGGCGGTCCGCCAGCAGGTGGAGGAGATCATCGGTCAGGGCCAGCAGGCCCCGTCCGGGCACATCCCCTTCACCCCCCGTGCCAAGAAGGTCCTGGAGCTGTCGCTCCGCGAGGCCCTTCAGCTGGGCCACAACTACATCGGCACGGAGCACATCCTGCTCGGCCTGATCCGCGAGGGCGAGGGCGTCGCCGCCCAGGTCCTGGTCAAGCTGGGCGCAGACCTCAACCGGGTGCGGCAGCAGGTCATCCAGCTGCTCTCCGGTTACCAGGGCAAGGAGACCGCCGCCGCCGGCGGGCCGGCCGAGGGCACCCCCTCGACCTCTCTGGTCCTGGACCAGTTCGGCCGGAACCTCACCCAGGCCGCTCGTGAGTCCAAGCTCGACCCGGTCATCGGGCGCGAGAAGGAGATCGAGCGGGTCATGCAGGTGCTGTCCCGCCGTACCAAGAACAACCCGGTGCTGATCGGTGAGCCCGGCGTCGGCAAGACCGCCGTCGTGGAGGGCCTCGCCCAGGCCATCGTCAAGGGCGAGGTTCCCGAGACGCTGAAGGACAAGCACCTCTACACGCTGGACCTCGGCGCCCTGGTCGCCGGCTCCCGCTACCGCGGTGACTTCGAGGAGCGCCTGAAGAAGGTGCTCAAGGAGATCCGCACCCGCGGCGACATCATCCTGTTCATCGACGAGCTGCACACGCTGGTCGGTGCGGGTGCCGCCGAGGGCGCCATCGACGCCGCGAGCATCCTCAAGCCGATGCTGGCCCGCGGTGAGCTCCAGACCATCGGTGCGACCACGCTGGACGAGTACCGCAAGCACCTGGAGAAGGACGCGGCCCTCGAGCGCCGCTTCCAGCCCATCCAGGTCGCCGAGCCGTCCCTGCCGCACACGATCGAGATCCTCAAGGGCCTGCGCGACCGGTACGAGGCGCATCACCGCGTCTCCATCACCGACGAGGCGCTGGTCCAGGCCGCCACCCTGGCCGACCGTTACATCTCCGACCGCTTCCTGCCGGACAAGGCGATCGACCTGATCGACGAGGCCGGTTCCCGGATGCGCATCCGCCGGATGACCGCTCCGCCGGACCTGCGCGAGTTCGACGAGAAGATCGCCGCCGTCCGCCGGGACAAGGAGTCCGCGATCGACTCGCAGGACTTCGAGAAGGCCGCCTCGCTGCGCGACAAGGAGAAGCAGCTCCTGTCCGCCAAGGCCAAGCGGGAGAAGGAGTGGAAGGCCGGCGACATGGACGTCGTCGCCGAGGTCGACGGCGAGCTGATCGCCGAGGTCCTCGCCACGGCCACCGGCATCCCGGTCTTCAAGCTGACCGAGGAGGAGTCCAGCCGCCTGCTCCGCATGGAGGAGGAGCTGCACAAGCGGGTCATCGGCCAGAACGACGCCGTCAAGGCGCTGTCGAAGGCGATCCGCCGTACCCGCGCCGGTCTGAAGGACCCGAAGCGTCCGGGTGGTTCGTTCATCTTCGCCGGCCCGTCCGGTGTCGGTAAGACCGAGCTGTCCAAGGCGCTCGCCGAGTTCCTCTTCGGCGACGAGGACGCGCTGATCTCCCTCGACATGTCGGAGTTCAGCGAGAAGCACACGGTCTCCCGGCTCTTCGGTTCCCCGCCCGGATACGTGGGTTACGAGGAGGGCGGCCAGCTCACCGAGAAGGTGCGCCGCAAGCCGTTCTCGGTCGTCCTCTTCGACGAGGTCGAGAAGGCCCACCCGGACATCTTCAACTCGCTGCTCCAGATCCTGGAGGACGGTCGTCTGACCGACTCCCAGGGCCGGGTGGTGGACTTCAAGAACACGGTCATCATCATGACGACCAACCTCGGCACCCGGGACATCTCCAAGGGCTTCAACCTGGGCTTCGCCGCCCAGGGCGACACGAAGACCAACTACGAGCGCATGAAGAACAAGGTGTCGGACGAGCTGAAGCAGCACTTCCGTCCCGAGTTCCTCAACCGCGTCGACGACGTGGTCGTCTTCCCGCAGCTGACGCAGGAGGACATCCTGCGGATCGTCGACCTGATGATCAGCAAGGTGGACGAGCGCCTGAAGGACCGGGACATGGGCATCGAGCTGTCCCAGTCCGCCAAGGAGCTGCTGTCCAAGAAGGGCTACGACCCGGTGCTGGGCGCGCGTCCGCTGCGTCGCACGATCCAGCGCGAGATCGAGGACACGCTCTCCGAGAAGATCCTCTTCGGCGAGCTGCGCCCCGGTCACATCGTGGTCGTGGACACCGAGGGCGAGGGCGAGACCAAGACCTTCACCTTCCGCGGTGAGGAGAAGTCGGCGCTGCCCGACGTCCCGCCGATCGAGCAGGCGGCCGGCGGTGCCGGGCCGAACCTGAGCAAGGACGCGTAAGGCGTAGGCCGAAGCAAAGGGGCCGGTGCTTTCGAGCACCGGCCCCTTTCGCATTTCATTGGCGCTCCAGGCGGACCTCCGCGCCCGGGAAGAGATCGGCGAAGCGGGCGGGAACGAAGTGTCCGGGCTCGTTCTGAAGGATCACCGAGCGTAGTCCCGGCAGCTTGAGCGCGAGGGCGGCCAGATTCTCGGAACCCTGCATGTTGGACACTGTGAGCACCTGAATTCCGGGCATTTCCGGCATGAGTTCCAGGGAATCCGCAAATTCGCGGCTGAGAAACGCATTCAGGTACAGATGCTTCAGCTCGGGCAGTCCGGCGACCGCCTGCCAGTCCTCGGCCGTGAGCGCCGTGGTCAACCGTCCGAGGCTGAGGTCGCGGAGTCCAGCCCAGTGCTCGAGCCCACGCAGTCCGGTGCGGTCCGTGCTGTGCCGACCGAGGAAGAGGTTGTCCAGCGGGGCTTCGACGGGCAGGACCTCGGTGAGGTCGCGTCCTGGCAGTTCCTGGAACACGGAGAGCCAGGTCAGCGAACGCAGGGACCCCAGCCCAGCCAAGTCGGCGATCTCACTGAAGCCGAGTTGGGTGACCGGCAGCTCCGCCAGCGAGGCCAGACCTCGCACCCCGGCACACTCGCGCAGCCACAACCCTCTCAGCGAGGTCAGCGGCAGCAGGGCGGTCAGATCGTCGAGCCGTGGATTGTTCTGTAGGTCGAGCGTGATCACCGCATCCGGCTCGGGCAGGGCGGCCAGCACATCGACGAGGTCATGGGGGCCCCGCAGGGTGAGGACGCGCCAGGGGCGCATCCCGGCGAGGGCAGCGACCTGCTCGGGCGTCTCGCAGCTCAGATACAGGTCGTCACGGTCCAGATGGTCCAGGACCTCCGCCGCGTACTCCTCCGTGTCGAACCGGTGCCACGTCCCGGCGAGCTGCCGGCGGACCTCCAGGTCGGGATGCCCGCGGAACCGGCGCAGCACCGCCAGCGCGCCTTCGGGTTCCTCGTCCCCGAGCAGCGAGGCGGTGACGGCAACGCCGTGCGCCTCTTCGTCGGTCAGCCCTTCCGGGGGTGGCAGCAGTTCCAGCACCAGCGGTCCCGCCTCCGCCAGCGCACGGGCGTCCTCCGTCGACCGCGGCGGGATCAGAGTCCCCGCCCGCGCCTCCACCTGCGCCCGCACCGCCGGATCCAGGGCCGTGGCGTGTTCCAGGCAGGCCAGGGCGAGCAGGGTGCGCCGGGGTGAGTCATCGGTCAGCAACTGGCGCAGCATCCAGGCCCGTTCCCGGGGCCGGGCGTGGGCCACCGCCATGCGGATGACGTCCTCCCACTGGGTGTCGTCGGCATGGCTGACCAGGACCTCCAGGTGGCCTTCCGCCACGGCGTAGCGGGCGCCGAGATAGTCCTGGAAGGTGCGGTGGACGAAGTCGACCACGCCCTCGACCGGCTGGCGCAGCAGACCGCTGCGCAGCAGCAGGGTGGCCAGGACCGTCGCCGCGTCGCCGTGCCCGGCCGCCGCGGCCACCGTGGGCAGGCAGCGCTCGACGATCCCCTCGGCCGTGTCGCGGGCCATCTCGGTACGGCCGCCCAGCACCAGGGCGTAGGCCAGCCGCTGGAGCAGCTCCAGCTGGGCCTCCTCGCCCAGCTCCGAGCCGTCCACCGAGCCCATGCCCCGCTCCCGGTCCCGGCGGGCGAGCAGCATCGTGAGGGCGGCGTCGTACAACTCCTTGCGGCCGGTGGGGAGATAGCCGCGCCGCTCGCGGTGGAGTGCGCAGATCAGGCCGCACATCAGCGGGTTGGTCGCCAGCCGGGCCAGGTCGCGCTTGGTGCGCAGGGAGTCCAGCAGCGGTTTCTCGAACTCCGGTGCCTGGGCGGCCCGGTGCCAGCGGTGGACGAAGGTGGCCAGCTCGGAGCGGCGCATCGGGGCCAGGGTCAGTTCCCGGAAGCCCTGCTCGGCCAGCCAGTCGGGGCGTACGGCGGTGGGGCGGGAGGTCAGCAGCCAGCGGTTGCCGGGGTAAGCCGCGAGCAGGGCGTGCAGCCAGTCGCGGGTGCGGTGGCGGTCGGCGGCCGGGATCTCGTCCAGGCCGTCCACCAGGACCAGGCCCCGGCCGGTCGTCAGCACGCGCTCGGTCCAGCCGTCCGGCGGGGTCAGCGGGCAGCTGACGGCGGGCAGGAAGCCGGCGGGCGGCGGCAGCGGGCCGGTGCGGATCAGGGTGCGCAGCGGCAGGACGAAGGGGACGCGGTCGCCGTCGCGGGCCGCCGTGACCGCGAGCCACTGGACGAGGGTGGTCTTGCCGGATCCGGCGTCGCCGCGCAGCAGCACCCGGGTGTCGGCGAGCAGGGCCTCCTCGGCCGGCAGTCGTCCGGGGGCGGCCGGCCGGTGCTCACCGGGCGCCGGGTCGCGGACGGTGTCCTCCGCCGTCGTGGCCTCCAGGCTGAGATACGCCACTTCCAGGGGCCAGCGGTCGGGGGAGTCGCGCAGGTCGATGCCGTAGATGGTGATGTGGTTGTGCTGGTGGGCGACATGGGCCAGGTAGCGGCGTTCGAAGGCGGTGTCGCGGGCGTCGGGGCGCGGGGTGCGGGCGATCAGTTCGTCCACCCTGGCGATGAGTTCCGCCTGCGCCCGCGTCTGCTCCACGAGGGTGCGGGCGACAAAGGTGGACCGCCGGGTGAAGAACTCCAGGATCTGGAGGCAGGCCCATTCGGTGGCGGAGTTGAGGAAGTCGCGCGCGTCCGCGGAGAGGCCGTGTTGGTGCAGAAAGCCGCACGCGTGGCGCAGCTGTCTGGCCAGTTCGCCATGGCCCAGCCGTACGGCCTGTACGTCGTCCATGTCCAGGTCGCCGAGGGCGAGCAGCCGCCGGGCGAGGGCGTCGGCGACGGCCGGTTCCTCGTCGGCCGGGAACGGGGGCTCGCCCGGGGAGCGGACCGCCTGCGCCACGATCCGCTCGGCCAGCCGGTGGACGTCCTTCTCGCCGAGGGTGCGCTTCTCTCCCCGGAAGGACACGAGCGAGGACAGCCGTACGGGTCTGTCGACCACCCCCGCGCCCGGCCCGTCCTGGACGAACAGCTTGCGCACCAGCGGTGCGACCAGGCTGGACGCCAGCTTGCCGCCCAGTACCGTCGGCTCCACCCGCCACCCCCGTGGTCGTACGATCGCGAACGAGCAACGGGTGGAGCCTAGTCAGCGGATCCGCTCCGCGGCAGCGCAATCTCAGGACAGCTGGCCGTTGTAGTCCGGGAGCTTGAAGGTCTTCTCGGCGTGGCCGCCGGACAGGTCGGTGGCGCTGTTGCCGATGTTCGCGATGATCGTGTAGCCGTTGTCCTCGATGTTCTCGCGCTGGGCGGTCTTGTAGGCGGCGACGTCCTTGAACAGGTCGAACAGTCCGCGGACGTAGAGGCCGGAGACCTGGTAGCCGTCGTGCTCGAGGTTGTACTCGGTGGGCCAGGAGAGGACGCCGGGGCGGGCGGTGACGAAGAAGACCGAGACGCCGTGCTCCTGGGCGTACTGGGCGACGTTCAGGACCGGCTTGTTGGCCGGCTGGGGGTAGCTGAAGCCGAAGTCGGTCTCCAGCGCGGTGTTGTCGATGTCGAGGACGATCGCCGGCTTCTCGCCGGGCGCGGCGGCGGCGATGCGGTCCTTCAGGTATGGTAGTGCCTGGTCCATGACCGCCTGGCAGTCCTTCTGCCAGGTGGCGTAGTCGACCTTGGTGGTCGCCGCGGCCGTCGTCTTGGACGTGACCGAGGTGGTGGTGTCGGCGGCCTGGGCCGGGGCGGTCAGCGCGGTGAGCGCGGCGGCGGTGACCACGGCGACGGATATGTGGCGTGCCCAGGGGCGGCTGGTCATCGGTGGGGGTCCTCTCACGTCCGGTACACGGGCCTGATCTTGTGGACTGTCAGGGACATGCTGTGTGGTGTGGGTGGCGTGAGGGGAACCGTAGGGTTACTGAACGGTAGGAGTACAGAGTCGTGCAGCACTTTTACCGGGAGCGGTCGAGACGCTCGGCTGCCAAGGGACGGCCACCGCGGTGACCGTCCCTTGGCAGCCGGAGCCGGAGCCGGAGCCGATGCCCTGGCCGTGCTCGGGACCGGGGTGGCGAACGCCGCTGTTCCGCGCGCGGCACCGTCGTCGAGGCCGGGCCGGGCGGCGCCGGTGACGGCCCCGCGTACGGCAACGCGATCGTCATCAGACGGCGACGGCGCCTACTCGCAGTACGCGCACCTGTCCCGGGTCGACGTACGCGTCGGCCGGATCGTCGCCACCGGCCGGCACATCGGCCTGTCCGGCTCCACCGGCAACTCCACCGGCCCGCACCTGCACTTCGAGATCCGTACGACCCCGGACTACGGCTCCGCGGTCGACCCGGTCGCCTTCCTGCGGGCCAAGGGCGTCCTTGTCTGAGGCGGATGAGGCGGATGAGGCGAAGCAAGCTCTCCGGGGCCTCGCCTCAGTGGGCGTGGTGCTGGAGGAGGCTGCCCTCGCCGCACGCGGAGGGGTCCCCGGTCAGCGGCAGCGGGGAGACGGCCTTGAGCGCGGGCAGCACGGCCAGGTCGGTGGCGCAGCGGGCGGTGTCGGCGGTGGTCCAGTGCGGGTCGGCGTGGGCGGCGGGGGCGAGGGCGGCGGCGGTGGCCGTCAGGGCGGCGGTGGCCAGGAGCTTCTTCATCATGCCCGGGGGAACGAACAGCCGGGTCGGTGCGTCACGCCGGGTGCGGCCGGGTGGGGGGTGCGGCCGGGTGGGGGGGGTGCGGTGCCGTGGCCGGACGGAAGCCGCGGCCCCGGCGCGATGCGGGAGAAGGGCGCTAGCGGGGGCGGCCGGTGGGGGTGCCGAGGAGCCAGGTCGCCGTGAAGCCCACCGCGTAGGCGGTGAGCAGGCCGCCCGCGTACACGGCCGTCGCCCAGCCCGGGCCGCGGTTTCCGGTCAGCAGCGGGAACAGCGCCCAGCCCGAGGGGCCGATCGCCGTCGCGCCGACCCGGGTGCCGAGCATCGCGAAGCAGCCGACGAACGCGCCGCCCGCCGCGCCGCCCGCGCACGCGGTCAGGAACGGGCGGCCGAGGGGCAGCGAGACGCCGTAGACGAGGGGTTCGCCGACGCCCAGCAGCCCGGCCGGGAGCGCCGATCTGATCGTCGTACGCAAGGCGGTCGTACCGGCGGAGACGTCGTGGCGCAGCCGGATGTACACCGCGAGGGCCGCGCCGACCTGGCCCGCGCCCGCCATGGCCAGCAGGGGGAGCAGAACCGTGTAGCCCTGCTGCTCGATGAGGGTGGCGTGGATGGGGATCAGGGCCTGGTGCAGGCCCAGCATCACCAGAGGGAGGAAGAGGCCGCCCAGGACGAGTCCGGCCACGGCGCCGGCCGTGCTCAGCAGCCAGTTCGCGGCCGTGCCGATCGCCGTCGCCACCGCGCCCGCCGCGTACATCAGGCCGTACAGCGTCACCAGGCCGGAGACCAGGACGGTCACGGTCGGGGTGAGCAGCACGTCCAGCGCGCCCGGCACCCGGCCCCGGACCCACTTCTCCACCCGGGTGGCCAGCAGAGCCGCCGCCAGCGCGCCGAGCACCCCGCCCTGTCCGGGGACCAGGTGCGTCCCGAACACCGTCACCTTCGCGACGCCCGGATACACCACCACAGCCGCCACCGCCCCGCCCAGCACCGGGGTGCCGCCGAACTCCTGGGCGGTGAGGTAGCCGACGAACACCGCGATCAGCGCCATGAAGGCGGCGGAGAGGGCGGACAGCGCGGGGGTGAGGAAGGGCAGCCAGCCGGCGTTGCGGAGCAGGCCGTCGAGGCCGGCGAGGATGCCGCAGCCGATGAGGGCGGGGATGAGCGGGACGAAGACGTTCGCGATCCGGCGCAGGAGGTTCTTGAGGGGGGTGCCAGCTGAGGCGGGCGCCGTGGACTCCGCCCTCTGCGCCATCCCACGCGCCTCAGACTCTGCCGTCAGCCCTGCCCCTGCCCCTGCCCCCGCCCCCGCCCCCGCCTCCACCCCCGCCCTCACCTCCGCCGTGACCTCGTCCACCACCCCCGGGCCCAGGACGATCTGCCGGCCGGTGCCGGCGGCGACCACGCCCAGGACGCCGGGCAGGGCGCGCAGCCCCTCCTCGTCCACCGCCGCCGGGTCGGCGAGGTCCAGGCGCAGCCGGGTCAGGCAGTGGGTCACGGAGACGACGTTGGCCGGGCCGCCGACGAGGGCGAGGATGGCGGTCGCGGTGGCGGAGCCGCCGGCGGGGGCGGGGTCGGTGTGCACACCCCGAGCGTGCGGGTCAGCGGGCGGCGTGCGCCAGCGCGGCACGCAGCCGGCCGCCGGACTCCTCCAGAAGGCGGGCGGCCGTCGGGCCGTCGACATCGGCGAGCAGGGCGAGGATCGCCTGCTTCACCTCGCCGCCGGACGCGGTGAGGGCGTGCTCGATCTCCTCGTCCGACGCGCCGGTGGCCAGGGACACGATCCGCCGGGAGCGGGCGCGCAGCTTGTCGTTGGAGGCGCGGACGTCGACCATCAGGTTCCCGTACGTCTTGCCGAGCCGGATCATCGTGATCGTCGACAGCATGTTCAGGACCAGCTTCTGGGCCGTACCCGCCTTCAGCCGCGTGGACCCGGTGATCAGCTCCGGGCCGACGACGACCTCGATGCCGTGCTCGGCGGCGGCCGCGAGGGCGCTGTGCTCGTTGCAGGCCAGGCCGATGGTCAGCGCGCCCAGGGCACGGGCGTGCGCGACGGCGGCGACCGCGTAGGGGGTGCGGCCGGAGGCGGAGATGCCGACGACGGTGTCGTCCGGGCTGAGCTTCAGCGCGTCCAGGTCCCCGCGGGCCAGCTCCGCGGAGTCCTCGGCGCCCTCGACGGACGTCAGCAGGGCGTCCGGGCCGCCCGCGATCAGGCCGACGACCTGGGCGGGGTCGGTGTTGAAGGTGGGCGGGCACTCGGCGGCGTCCAGCACGCCGAGCCGTCCGGCGGTGCCGGCGCCGGCGTACACCAGGCGCCCGCCCCGGCCCATACGCTCGGCCACCGCGTCCACGGCGGCGGCGATGCGGGGCAGCTGGGCGGCGACGGCGCCGGCCACGCCCGCGTCCTCGCCGTTCATCAGGCGGGCGATCTCGAGGGTGGGCAGTTCGTCGATCTCGGCCAGCTCGGGCCGGAAGGCCTCGGTGGTCAGGGAGTCCAGCTGGCTGCGCAGGTCGGAGGAGGAGGTCATGGGGGGCGGCTCTTTCAGGTGCGGGGGGTGTCGTCGGGGGCGTCCGGGGGTGCGGACGCTCACCTGCGGGTCGAGCGGTGCCGGTGGGCCAGCGCCTCGTACGACGCCGCCAGAGCAGGCGCCGCCGTCTCGTACGTACGCTGCGCCACCCCGACGAACAGGCAGTCCACGACCAGCAGTTGACTGGTCCGGGAGGACATCGCGGCCGGCCGCAGCTCGGTCTCCCGGGAGGTGGAGGTGGTCAGCACATGGTCGGCGTACTGGGTGACCGGCGAGTCCGGGCGGCCGGTGATGGCCACCGTCGTCGCGCCGCGCTCGAACGCCACCCGGAGCGGCTCGATGACGTCCCCGGTGGAGCCGGAGTGCGTGATCGCGATCGCCACGTCGCCCGAGCGGAGCTGTACGGCGTTGGTCACCGCCAGATGCGGGTCGCTGTGCGCGTGGGCTATGAGGCCTATGCGCAGCAGCTTCTGGGTGAGGTCCTGGGCGACCAGCCCGGACGCCCCTATGCCGTACACATCGGTGCGCCGGGCGGCGGCCAGCGCGGAGACGGCCGCGCCCAGTTGGGCGGTGTCGAGTCCGGCGGCGGTGTCGGCGAGGGTCTGCTGCTCCTCGTAGGCCAGCTTGGCGACGACGTCGGCGATCGGGTCGTCCACCGCGATGTCGGTGGTGATGGCGGGGGCGCGCCCGGACTGCTGCTGCGCGGCGAGCCCGGCGAGCGCGAGGCGCAGATCGCGGTAGCCGGGATAGCCGAGCAGCCGGGCGGTGCGGACGACGGTGGCCTCGCTGGTCCCGGTGAGTTCGGCGAGGCCGGTGACGGTGAGGGCGGCGCAGCCGGCCGGGTCGTTGGCGACGGCCTCGGCGACGCGCTGCATGGACCGGGTCATGGACGGGGCGAGGGTGCGCACCTTGGCGGCGAGGGAGCCGCCCGGACTTCCGAAACTTTCCTTCACGTCCTTGGTCACAGGTGAAAGCTATTTTCGGTTCGGTGCCGGGGTCAAGAGTGCGCACAATGGGTCGTATGGAGCCCGTCAGCCCCCTCAGCCCCCTGGAACAGGCCCTGCACGCCGCCCGCGCGCTGGTGCTCGCCGATCTCGTTGCGCGGGAGGTCGCCCAGGCGGACGTCGTCTCGCTGGTGGAGGACTCGATCGCGCAGCGGCGCTGGTGGGTCGAGCAGTGGCCGGACGGCGCCGGGTATGTGGCCGGGCTGGTCGCCCAGGACGTGCAGGACGCCCTGCTGGAGCGGTACGGCCGCTGGCCGCTGTGCTCGGTGTGCGGCTCCGGCGACCCGCACGCGCTGGACGTGGAGCCGGAACTGGGCCCCGACCCGCACTGGGTGTGCCACAAGGCGGGCGTGCGGGTCGCGGCGGTGGGCTCGCTCGGGCCGGCCGTCGGCGGGGCGTCCTCGTGAGGCGCCCGTGACGGTCTATGTCGACCCGCCGGCCTGGCCCGGTCACGGCCGTATGTGGTCGCACCTGGTCAGCGATGTGTCGTACGACGAACTGCACCGGTTCGCCGCGACCTTGGGGGTGCCCCGGCGGGCCTTCGAACGCGACCACTACGACATTCCGTCGCACCGGTACGCGGAGGTCGTGGCGGCCGGCGCGGTGGAGGTCAGCAGCCGTGACGTGGTACGGCTGCTGCACGCGTCCGGACTGCGCCGGCGCAAGGGGCGGCGGCAGCCGTAGCCCTCAGGGGTGGCTCTCAGGGGCAGCCCTCAGGGGTGGCTCTCAGGGGTGGCTCTCAGGCGTGGCGGATGTAGAGCTGGAGTCCCTCGTCCATGCCGTGCTCCTCGTGGGCGAGCCGCTCCTCCGCCACGGTCGCCCGGGTGAACCCGGCCCGTGACACCACGCGCTGCGAGGGCACGTTGTCCCGCTCGATGGTCGCGAACACCATGTGGACGTCGTCGCGCGCCAGCGCCCACTCGGCGAGCGCCTTGAGGGCCTCGGTCGCGTACCCCTGACCCCGGGCGTCCTCGACCAGGTCGTAGCCGATCTCGACGCGGCCCTCCTCGTCCGGGACGCCGTGGAAGCCCATGCCGCCGATCGCCAGGCCGTCCTCGTGCCGGACGAGGGCGAAGACGCCGAACTCGGGCCGGTGCACGCCCGCTTCGTACGCCTTGAGCAGGTACGAGGAGGCCTCCCGGGTGCCCTGGTAGGGCTCGCCCCCCAGCCAGGTGAAACCGCCGTCGCCGCCCAGCCGCAGATCGTGGGCGGCGCCCGGGCGGACACCGGTGAGGGTGACCCGCTCGGTGCGGATGGTGAGGTTGTTGTACCAGTGCCACTCGGTCACCGGCGCCCGGCCGGGCAGCTCGCCGCGCCCGGTGGCCCACAGCAGGGTCGGCCAGGGTGCGGGGCCGGGCTGGACGTGCGGGAAGAGCCAGGCCAGCACGGACTCGGCCAGCTCGGCGGGGGGTTCGTAGGCGATCCCGAGGCCCTGCGCGATGTCGTGGGTGTGCAGCAGGATCTCGGTGACGCCCATCGCGGCGCAGCCAGTGCGGTCGGCGCTGCCGAAGGGATAGGGGTGGAAGGTGCGGGCGGTGGGCGCGGCGGTGCGGACGGTGGTGGCGAGGAGCGTGCCGGTGGACTCGATGACCTTCAGCAGGCCCGCGTTGTCGGTCCCGTCGTCCAGGGCGAGGTGGAAGGGGACGCGGACGTCCTCGACGCCGACCGCCAGTCCGCTCGCGTAGCGCAGGAGGGCGTAGCCGATGTGCTCGGCCGTCTTCCGGCAACTCCACTCCAGGCGCCCGGCGCCGGCCTCCTCCCAGTCCCGGTCCAGTGCCGGTCGCAGGGCCGCCGTGCAGCTCGCCACGGCCTCGGTCAGATGGTCAGCGTCTGTCGGTCGCATGCGCGCAGGGTATGGGCCGGCGGCGGTCAGGTCGACAGCATTTCCAGCTCGGAGGCGAGGTTGTGCCGGGCGGTGGCCTCCCAGTTCCGCCGGCCGTACGGGGTGTGGAACAGGCGTGGCAGCGCGAGAAGTTGGCGCAGGACCGCCGAACGGCCCGTGCGGAAGGCGTCGTTGGGCACGAAGTGGTACTCCTCGCGGACCTCGGCGGTGTAGACGGCGTACGCCGACGGAGGCGCGGCCAGGATGGCGAGATCCGCGTCGCACAGCACCTGGCCGTTGCGGTCGTCCTCGGCGGGGTCGTGGCCGACGGTGAGCCGGACCAGCCGGGCCACCTCGGCGGTCGTCGGCTCCGGCACCCCGGCCTCCGGCAGCGCGCGCTCGGCCAGCCGTGCCGACCGCTCCTCGTTCTCGGACCGGTCGGGGAGGTAGACGGCGTCGTGGAACCAGGCGGCGAGGCGTACGGCGTCCGGGTCGGCCGCGTGCTCCTGGAGGAGGTCGACCCGGTCCAGGACGGCGGTGAGGTGGGTGAGCGTGTGATACCGGCGCTGCGGCTCCTGCCAGCGGGCGAGGAGGTTGTCGGCGTACGGCGCCGGGTCGGGCGCGGGGCCGTCGCTTGCGGGGGTGCCCCCCGGCGTGCGGGCTCCTTCGAGTGCGCGGGCGAAACGCAGACGCAGGGCGTCGAGATCGGCCATGTCCTCATTCTCCCGTGAATCTCCCGGGCCCTCCCTCCGCAGGCGCAGCGGGTGAAGCAGGGAGAGGCGTAGTCTTGGATTGGACTAGACCTGTGCCCGCAGCCGACGAATGGGGTCTCATGAGCAAGCGTGCAGTCCTGGAGGTGATCGCCCTCGGCCCCGAGGACGCGGTCGCCGCCCAGGCCGGAGGCGCGGACCGCCTCGAACTGGTCACGGAGATGGCGGCCGACGGGCTGACCCCGTCGGTGCACACCTTCGCGGCGATCCGGGCGGCCGTCGACATCGACCTGCGCGTGATGCTGCGGCTGGCGGACGGGTTCGCGGCGGGGGACACGCACCGGCTGGTCCGGGTGGCGCGGCAGCTGCGGGACGCGGGCGCCGACCAGTTCGTCCTCGGCTTCCTCGACGCCGAGGGCGGGGTCGACCTGGCCGCCGTGGAAGAGGTGGTGGCCGCGCTGGACGGCTGCCCGTGGACCTTCCACCGGGCCATCGACCGGGCCGCCGACCGGGACGCGCTGCGCAGGCGGCTCGCCGGACTGCCCGGCCTGGACACCTATCTCACGGCGGGCTCCGCCACCGGCGTGGACGACGGTCTGGCCACGCTGGTCGCCGAGGCGGCGCGGAGCGGCCGCCCGGGGTACGAGCAGCGGATCATGGTCGGCGGCGGCCTGCGCCTGGAGCATGTGCCGCGGCTGCGGGCGGCCGGTGTCGACGCCTTCCACATCGGCGGCGCGGCCCGCCCCGAAGGCTGGGCGGGCCCGGTCTCGACGGAGGCGGTGGCCCACTGGCGTTCCCTGCTGGACGAACGCATCACGGCCACCGCCTGACCCCCGGCCGCCCCAGCACCCCTCCGACGCACGGGCCCCCTCCGACGCACGGGCCCCCTCCCGGCCGAACGCCCGCCGAGGCGCCCTGCCTTCCTGGCCGAGCGCCTGTCGCCTGGGCGTACGGCCGTCGGGCCGGGGTGGTCTGCCCGGGCAGCCCCTGCCGTCGGGTCGTACGCCCGCCGAGGCGCCCTGCCTTCCTGGCCGAGCGCCTGCTGCCGGGTCGTACGTCCGCCGAGCCGGGATGGCATGCCCGGCCGAGCCCCTGCCGTCGGGCCGTACGACTGCCGAGGCGCCCGGCCGAGCCCTTGCCGATGGGCCGTATGACGGCCGAGGCGCCCTGCCTTCCTGGCCGAGCGCCTGCTGCCGGGTCGTACGTCCGTCGGGCCGGGATGGCATGCCCGGCCGAGCCCCTGCCGTCGGGTCGTACGACTGCCGAGGCGCCCGGCTGAGCCCTTGCCGATGGGCCGTATGACGGCCGAGGCGCCCTGCCTTCCCGGCCGAGCGCCTGCTGCCGGGTCGTACGTCCGCCGAGCCGGGGCGGCATGCCCGGCCGAGCCCCTGCCGTCGGGTCGTACGACTGCCGAGGCGCCCGGCTGAGCCCTTGCCGATGGGCCGTATGACGGCCGAGGCGCCTGCCTTCCTGGCCGAGCGCCTGCTGCCGGGTCGTACGTCCGTCGGGCCGGGATGGCATGCCCGGCCGAGCCCCTGCCGTCGGGCCGTACGGCCACCGGCTGAGCGCCCCGCCCCCCCAGGCACCGGCCTCCCGGGCGAAGCCCTGCTGCGGGTCGGCGCGGCTCTGTGGGGCGGGTCCGGCGTCAGCCTGCCGTCGCGCCGATGATGATGAGCAGGACGAACAGGGCGAAGCCCGTGAGCGGGAGCAGGCCCACCATGCCCATCGGCCGGCGCAGGACCGGGGCGCCCGGGTCCAGCGGGGCGCGCCAGGCGCCGGCCGGCTCGGGGAGGTTGCGGAGCTTCTTCAGGGTGAAGAGATTGATCAGCAGCGTGATCGGCGTGATCAGCGACGACGCCGGACCCCACCACCCCTGCGCCATGGTGTCCGACTGCATCTTCCGGAATATCGCGGTCCCGCAGGTGCGGCAGAAGACGCCCTGCCGCCGCAGGAAGCGCATCATCACGATGAAGCCCTGGTGGCCACGGACGGTCACCTGCTCGGCGGGCGCCGCCCCGCACACCTCGCACCCGACACCGGGGGCCGGCGGATAAGGAGCCGCGGCGGCCTGCGGGTTGTGGGCGTAGCCGGTGGCGCCCTGCGGGGCCGGGACGGCGGCCGGGGGCTGGCCGTAGCCACCGGGCGCGTGCGGGTACGGCGCGGCAGGCTGCCCCACGGGGGCCGCGGCCGGCGGCTGGGCGTACCCGGCGGGTGCCTGCTGGTAGGGGCCCGGAGCCTGCTGGTACGGGCCGGGCGCCTGCTGGTACGGGCCGGGGTTCTGCTGGTACGCGGGGTGCGAAGGCGGAGGCGTGCTCAAGGGAGGCCTTTCAGGGGACGAGCGGGACGGCCGACACCCTACTCATCGCCCGCCGCACCGAGTTCCGCAGGCACCGGTGCCGAGTGCGCCACGATCAGGCCCGACACCGCACGGGTCAGCGCCACGTACAGCCGCCGCAGGCCCGTCCGTTCGTCCGGCTCGCCGTCGACCACCGCCTGCGGCTCGTCCAGGACCACGTAGTCGTACTCCAGACCCTTGGCGAGGGATGCCGGGACCAGCGTCAGCCGGGTCTCGCGGGTGGTCTCCGCGCCGGGGTCGAGATAGGCGATCCCCGCCGCCGTCAGCGCCTCGGCCAGCACCGGCACCCGCGCGTCCGCGGCGATCAGCCCGATCGAGCCCTCGTGCCGCAGCAACTCCTCGCAGGCGGCGACGACTTCCGCCTCCGTGCCGACCGGACGGATCTCGAAGAAGCCCGGGTTCTCCCGGACGGAGGCGACCGGGGTGAGCCCCGGCGCGATGTGCGGGAGCAGCCGGGAGGCGTAGGTGATGACGTCCGTGGGGACACGGAAACCGGCCGTCAGCTCCTCCACGACCCCCTCCGGCTTGCCGAGGTGCCCCAGCGCGTCCGCCCAACTCCGCGTCGCCCAGGGGGTCGTACCCTGCGCCAGGTCGCCCAGCACGGTCGCGCTGCCGGTCGTACAGCGCCGCCCCACGGCCCGGTACTGCATCGGCGACAGATCCTGCGCCTCGTCCAGCACCACATGGCCGAGCGAGTGCGTGCGCTGGATCAGGTCGGCGGCCTCGTCGACCAGTACCGCGTCCGCCGAGGACCACTTGGCCGACTTCACGCTCCGCACCGGCTTCGCCCAGAGGATCGTCTTCTGCTCGTCCTCGTCCAGGATCCCCTCCGCGTGCTCGGCGAGGAACTCCGCGTCGGTCAGCAGCCGCAGCACCAGCTTGGCCGGGTCGACGGCCGGCCAGACCGCCTTCACGGCCGCCTTCACCGCGGCGTTGCGCGCGACCGCGTCCTGCACCCGGTCGTCCGGCGCCTCCCCGGCCCGCTCCATCTGCACCAGCACCGCGTGCGCGATCCGCTGCGGCAGCGCCTCCCGGGCGGCGCCGTACCGGATGTCCCGGTCCAGCAACTCCCGTACCAGCTCCTCGATCTCGTACGCCGGGACCCGCCAGCGCCGCGACCCGCGTACGACCATCACGGGCTCGGTCGGCATGGTCACATGCGCGTACAGCGCCCGGCGCAGCACCTCGGCCATCCGCGCGTCGCCCTTGATCACGGCCGCGGCCGCGTCGTCCGTGCCGCGCACCTCCACATGCGCGACCAGGTCGTCCACGGTGGCCTGCTGGACGGCCAACTCGCCCAGCGCGGGCAGCACTTGCTCGATGTAGTGCAGGAAGGAGCGGTTCGGCCCGATGACCAGGGTGCCGGTGCGGGCGAGCCGCTCCCGGTGGGCGTAGAGCAGATAGGCGACCCGGTGCAGACCGACGGCGGTCTTACCGGTGCCGGGGCCGCCCTGCACACAGACCGTGCCGGACAGACCGGAGCGCACGATCTCGTCCTGCTCCGGCTGGATGGTGGCGACGATGTCCCGCATCGGACCGACACGCGGCCGCTCGATCTCCCGCTGGAGCAGCTTGCTGGTGGCGGCGGTCTCCTCCGGGTCGGAGAGATGCTCGTCCTCGTAGGCGGTCAGATCGCCGCCGGTGTAGCCGAAGCGGCGGCGCAGCCCGACGTCCATGGGGTCCTTCTTGGACGCCCGGTAGAACGGCTGCGAGACCGGCGCACGCCAGTCGATCACCATGGGGTCGCCGTCGGCGTCGTGCACATGCCGCCGCCCGATGTAGAACCGCTCGCCCTCCGCGCCCTCGGCCTGCGCCGCGCCCGGGGCGTGCAGATAGTCGAGCCGCCCGAAGAACAGCGGGGTGTCGCTGAGGTCCGCCAGCGCCTTGATGCGGTCGTCGATCTGGCGGGCGAGCACCTCGGCGTTGACCCAGTTCGCGGTGACGTCGCGGATGTCCAGGGACTCCACGTCCTCGCGCATGGCGCGCAGGGCGGCGCGGGACGCGGCGAGGTGGGCGCGCTCCCGGCCGAGGGGGTCGCTGTGGGCGTCGGAGTGCTGGGCGTCGAGCGGTTCTTGGGCGGGCGCGGACAAGGGAGTGCCTCCGGTGGACCTGCGGGGTGGCTACGACGGTGCCGTCCGGTTTCCGTCCGGGCGGCGGCGCTCCGTGGGGGAGGCGGGCAAGAGCGGAGATTGTAGGGGAGGCGGCACGGCCGCGGCCAACGAATTTCCGGCCGCGGCCGCTGCACGCCGGCCTGCCGGGGAGGTCGGCGCTCTGGTGACCCCTAGGGGACGGAAGGCCCCCGGAGTAGGGGGCCGCCTCCACCCGGAGGTGCAGGCGGAGCCGTCCGGAACTGGCTCCGCAGACCGATGCGGACTACCCGCCGGAAGTTCCACCATGGAGACATGACCGCAGCAACCATCTCCCCATCCCCTGTCCGGCCCCCGAGCGGCGCCACTGCGGTGGACGGCGCCCCCCGCCACCTGATCGGCAGCGCCCTGCGCGCGATCAAGGTGTTCGCGGAGGCGGCGTTCGGCGTGGTCGTGCTCGGTGAGTACGGCGAGGACGTGGGCATACGCAGAAAGTGAGCCGGCTCTACCCGTCGGCGAGGATCTCGTCCGCGTCCATGATCCGGTAGGCGTACCCCTGCTCGGCCAGGAAGCGCTGGCGGTGGGCGGCGAAGTCCTGGTCGATGGTGTCCCGGGCGACCACCGAGTAGAAGTGCGCCTGGTGACCGTCGGCCTTCGGACGCAGCACCCGGCCGAGCCGCTGGGCCTCCTCCTGCCGGGAGCCGAAGGTGCCGGACACCTGGATGGCGACCGTGGCCTCGGGCAGGTCGATGGAGAAGTTCGCGACCTTGGAGACGACCAGGACGCTGATCTCGCCCTCGCGGAAGGCGTCGAAGAGCTTCTCGCGCTGGGCGTTGGAGGTCTCGCCCTTGATCACCGGCGCGTTCAGATGCTCGCCCAGCTCGTCCAGCTGATCGATGTACTGGCCGATCACCAGGATCTGCTGCCCGGCGAACCGGCGGACGATCGCCTCGGTCACCTTCCGCTTGGTGTCCGTGGTGGCACAGAAGCGGTACTTCTCCTCCGCCTCGGCGGTCGCGTAGGCGAGCCGCTCGGAGTCGGTGAGATTGACCCTGACCTCGACACAGTCGGCGGGCGCGATATAGCCCTGCGCCTCGATCTCCTTCCAGGGGGCGTCGAAGCGCTTGGGCCCGATCAGCGAGAACACGTCCGACTCGCGGCCGTCCTCACGGACCAGGGTGGCCGTCAGCCCCAGCCGCCGCCGGGCCTGGAGATCGGCGGTGAACTTGAACACCGGAGCCGGAAGGAGGTGCACCTCGTCGTAGACGATCAGACCCCAGTCCCGGGAGTCGAACAGCTCCAGGTGCGGATAGACGCCCTTCCGCCGGGTCGTCAGCACCTGGTAGGTGGCGATGGTGACCGGGCGGATCTCCTTCTTCGTGCCGCTGTACTCGCCGATCTCCTCCTCGGTCAGCGAGGTCCGCTTCACCAGCTCGTGCTTCCACTGCCGGGCGGAGACCGTGTTGGTGACGAGGATCAGCGTGGTGGACTTGGCCTGCGCCATGGACCCGGCGCCCACCAGCGTCTTGCCCGCACCGCAGGGGAGCACGACCACGCCGCTGCCGCCGTGCCAGAAGTTCTCCACGGCCTGCTTCTGGTACGGCCGCAGCGTCCAGCCGTCCTCCAGCAGTTCGATCGGGTGCGCCTCACCGTCCACATACCCGGCGAGGTCCTCGGCCGGCCAGCCCAGCTTCAGCAGCGTCTGCTTGATCTGCCCGCGCTCGGAGGGGTGCACGACCACCGTGTCCGGGTCGATCCGCGCCCCGACCAGCGGGGCGATCCGCTTGGACTTCAGCACCTCCTCCAGCACCGGCCGGTCGGTGGTGGTGAGGACGAGTCCGTGCGCCGGGTGCTTGCTGAGGGTGAGCCGGCCGTAGCGGTCCATCGTCTCGGCGATGTCCACGAGCAGCGCGTGCGGCACGGGATAGCGGCTGTACTCCACGAGCGCGTCCACGACCTGCTCGGCGTCGTGCCCGGCGGCCCGCGCGTTCCACAGACCGAGCGGGGTCACCCGGTAGGTGTGGATGTGCTCGGGCGCCCGCTCCAGCTCGGCGAAGGGCGCGATGGCCCGACGGCAGTCGTCGGCCCGCTCGTGGTCGACCTCCAGCAGGAGGGTCTTGTCGGACTGGACGATCAGCGGACCATTCACGCGCGGCACACCCTTTCCACACGGCCATTCGATACGGCCAAACGTCCAGTGTGCCTCACCGGCGGCGGCAGGGCCGTATGTGTGCCACAGGGCTCAGTCCTCCGCCAGTTCCGCCACGCCCGTGATGCGGTGGAGGGGGTAGGTGCGGACCTCGTCGGCGGTGTGGTCGTAGGCCGTGACGAAGCCGCCCTCGACACGGATCGGGGCGATGACCCGCTGGCTGGCGGCGCCCTCGGCGTTGACGTAGCCGATCCACAGGGACTCGCCGGTCAGGACGGCCGCCTGGACGGTGGCCAGGGTCTCGGCGGAGGAGGTGCGGGGCAGCTCGCCGCCCGCGAGGGGGGCGGCGGAGCCGGGCGGCTTGCGCGGGGTGGTCGCGGCCAGGTCGCCGGCCCGGATCGCGCGGATCGCCGCCGCGAGAAGCGTGGGGTCGGGCGGCGGCGGACCCTCCGGCACCGGCTCGGGCGCGGTGCGCGGCGGGGTGCGGTGGGCGTGGGCCCGGGTGATCAGGACGTCGCCCTCGGCGGACTCCGCGGCGGGCGCGTAGCCCATCGCGCGCAACCCCTCCAGCAGGGACGCCGGGTCGGTCTGGGCGGCCAGCACGGTCGGGGCCAGGCGGCGCAGCCGCAGCGGGGCGGCGCGCTTGTCGGCGAGGATCTCGCCCAGCAGGGTGTCGTCGTCGCAGCGGACGTACGCGGAGGCGGCGCCGACCCGCAGATGGCCGTGCTTACGGGCCACGTCGTCGATCAGATAGGCGAGCGGCTGCGGGACCGGCGTACGGGAGTGCTGGTTGAGGAAGGCGTGCAGATCGGCGGCGGTGCGGCCGGCGTCCAGGGCGCGCCGGACCGAGGCGGGGGTGAACCGGTACACCGTCGCCCCGCCCTTGGACTCCACGTCCGCGAGCACGCCCAGCATGTCGGCGAGCGGGCGCTGGAGGGGCCCGGGGGCCACCGCCGTCAGGTCGGCCTGGAGCAGGACGTGGTCCAGGGGCTCCGGGAGGAGCGGGGCGAGAAGCCGGGCGGCGGCGGCCGTCGCCACGGCCTGCTCAGCTGGGGCGAGCGGCGCGGACCCGGCGACGGGCCGGCGGTGATGGACGGGGAGCTTGTCGCCGGGACCGGAGGGTTCGAGGGAGGGGGAGGGGGAGGGGGAGGGTTCCCCCGTGGGTGCCGGGCTTCCCGCCGGCCCAGCCCCGGGGTGTCCCGCCGGCCCGGCTGCCGTATGCCCCGCCGGCCCGGCCTCCGTGTGTCCCGGCGGGCCGCCGAGCAGGGCGCGGCCGTGGGCCGACAGGGCGCCGCGGCCGGTGACGCCGAGGAGTTCCGCCTCGGTGAGGGTCCAGCGGGCGAGCCGGGTGCGCAGATCGTCGGCGCCGTCCTGCTGCGGGCCGCGCAGCGGGCGTTCCCAGCTCAGCCGGGCCAGCACCGACTCCTGGTCGGGGGCGGCGCCCTCCGGCAGCGCGGCCAGCAGGGTCAGCACCCGGTGCCGTACCTCGGGGGCGGCGGAGCGGTCGAGGCCGGGGCCGAGCGCGGAGAGCGTACGGTCCTTGGCGTCCCGGCCGCCGACCAGCCCGGAGGTGCGGGTGGCCGTGAGCCAGGCCTCGGCGAGCTGGGCCCAGCGTTCGGCGGGGGGCCGTTCGAGCCACTCGTCGTAGGCGGGGGTGGCCGCGTACCGCTCGTCGGCCTCGCCGTCGGAGGCGACCAGCCCGGCCGTGTAGGCCAGCTCGGCCCAGAAGGCGGCCACCGGTTCGGACACGTCGAGGGCGACGGCGGTCCGCTTCAGGTCCCGCACGCTCAGTCCGCCGGCCCGCAGCACCGCGGGGCCGCCCTCGTCCCAGTCCTTCAGCAGCTCCTCGACGGTGGCGAGCGCGGTGTACGCCTGCCCGGCCGCCGTGGCGTCCACCATCCGGGGACTGTGCGTGGCGGCCGCCTCGACCGCGGGCGGCAGCGGCTCCGGCGCCCGGTGCGCGCGGCCCTCGCGCAGGTGCAGGGCGACCTCGCGGGGCAGGACGACCGTGCCCGGCGTGGTGGGCAGCAGCAGGCCGCGGTCGAGCAGCCAGCGCAGATGGGCGGCCGGTTCCGCGGTGACCTGGCCGTACGGCGGCCCCCACACCAGCCGGGACAGCACCTCGCGGGCGCCCTCCGGTGCGCCGGCGAGCAGCTTGGCCATCTTCTTCCGGTGGCCGAACAGGGCGGACAGCGCACCCACCGCGGACACCGAGTCATGGGTCGAGGGCAGCCCGGCCGCCGCGACGATCTCCTGGATCCGGCCCGGCGACATACCGGAGGTGGCCTCCTGCACGCTGGGTCCGAGCCCGGTCGGGGAGGGCCGCCCGGGGGCGGGCGCGAGCAGTTCGCGGGCGGTGCGGACGAGCCGGAGCCGGTCGTCGTCGCCCCACACCAGCGCCTGTTCGCGCAGGGTGGCGAGGGCGTGCGGGAGCGCGGCGGCCACGGCGGGGTCACCGCTGTCGCCCGCCATCAGACCGAGCAGGACCGGGTACGGGGCCGGGTCCGGGGCGACGGCCAGCGCCTCCGCGGTCTGGAGGGCGAACCGGTCCAGCCGTTCCAGGGCGCGCAGCACCGAGGCGCGGGTGCCGGCGCGGGTGGCCAGCTGGGTGAGGTCGGTGGGGACGGGCGTGATGAGGTCCGGGCGGCTGCGCAGAAGCACGGCCAGGGAGGCGTCGTCCCTGGCGCGGAGTGCCTCCGCCAGGGACCGAGGGGCGGCGTGGGCCTCGGGGCTCATCCGGTCAACGGTAGCGGACGCCCCGGCCCGTCCGGTGGCCGAGAAGGAGTACGGTCCTCACGGGGTTTCAGTCGGCGTCGCCCCGGAGGGGTAGTCCGTTGGGGATCGAAAGCGACCAGGTCGTCTACGAGTATCTGAGCCGCGTCGGGGACATCGCCCAGCAGCGGCAGTTGCCCTCGTCCACGCGGATGCGGCTCGTGTCCGAGCTGCGGAACGAGATCGACCGGCACCGGGCCAAGGTGACGGTGGACTCCCCGGCGGCCGTCCGCCGCATCCTGGAGCGCCTCGGCAGCCCGGACGAGGTGGTCACGGCGGCGGGCAGCGGGTCCGGTGGGCCGGGCGGGGCGGGCGTGCCGCAGCCGCCGGCCGCCTCGGTGCCCGTCCAGCCGGCGCCGTGGGAAAGGACATCGGGCGCTTCGGGCGCTTTGGGTGCTTCGGGTGAGGAGCGGCCGAAGGGACTGCGCCGGGTGCCGCGGCCGCGCCGGAAGCCCGCCGAGCCGGCCCCGCCGTCCGCTCCGCGCGATGTGCCGTCCCCGCCGCATCTCGCCGGGGCGCAGGAGCTCGGGGGCAGCGCGGTGCAGCCGGACTGGTGGCGGGTGGCGCCGGGGCCGGCCGGCTTCGCCGAGACCGACTCGGTTCCGGGCTTCGTGGGGGGAGTGGAGATTCCGGAGCTGCTCCGGCGGCCCCCGCAGCGGGAGGAGGAGGCGGACGGGCAGCTCACGGAGGAGGCGGCACCGGAGCCGGAAGCGGCGGTCCGGCGCCGTGGCCTCTTCGGCCGCCGGACCCCGGCCGCGCCCCCCGCCGCGGCGGTCGCGGACGAACCGGCCGCGGCCCCGGCCCGCCGGCGTCTCCTGGCTCCGGCCGGCGGCTGGTCCAACCCCCTTCTGCTGCTGGCTGCCGCCTCGCTGGTGGCCGGGGCCGTGCTCGGCAGCTGGATCGCGCTGCTCCTGGGCTGGCTGATCGCCTACGGCTCCCGGCGGCTGAGCCCGGCGGAGAGCAAGTGGGCGGTGCTGGTGCTGCCCGGTACGGCGGCGGCCGCCGGGATGGTGTGGCTGTGGGGCAGGCAGACGGGCCGCTGGGGTGAGCCGATCGCCCAGGGGCAGATGAGCGACGCGATCGGGCAGACCTGGCCGTGGGTGGTGCGGGGTGCGGCGGTGGCGTCGGCGCTGTATCTGGTCTGGCGCTCCCAGCGGCAGCGGTAGCGGTAGCGGTGCCGGGCACCGGCCCGGCGGAAGCAAACAGCGTTGGCTGTACCGGGCACCCGCCCGGCGGAAGCAAGCAGCGTTGGCTGTGCCGGGCACCGGCCCGGCGGAAGCAAACAGCGTTGGCTGTACCGTGCACCGGCCCGGCGGAAGCAAGCAGCGTTAGCTGTACCGTGCACCGGCCCGGCCGGATAAACGGTCACCCCGCCCGGCGCGACCCGGCAGAATGATCCCCATGACCCTCACCGTCGGCTTCGATCTCGACATGACCCTCATCGACTCCAGGCCGGGCATCCGCGCCTGCTATCTGGCACTGTCGGAGCGGACGGGGACGTACATCGACGCGGACCTCGTCGTCACCCGGCTGGGACCGCCGCTCGCCGACGAGATGGCCAACTGGTTCCCGGCCGAGCAGGTGCCCGCGATGTCGGATCTGTACCGGGAGATGTACCCGTCGTACGCCATCGCCGCGACCCCCGCCATGGCCGGTGCGCGGGAGGCGATCGCCGCGGTGCGGGAGGCCGGCGGGCGGACGATGGTGGTCACGGCGAAGTACGAGCCGAACGCCAAGCTGCACCTGACCCACCTCGCCCTCGAGCCGGACGTGGTCGTGGGCGACCTGTGGGCCGAGCAGAAGGCGGAGGCGCTGCGCGAGTACGGCGCGGACGTGTACGTCGGCGATCACACCGGCGATGTGCGCGGGGCGCGTGCGGCGGGCGCGCTGTCGGTGGCGGTGGCCACCGGCCCCTGCCCGGCCGACGAGCTGCGCGCGGCCGGTGCGGACGTGGTCCTGGAGGACCTGTCCGCCTTCCCGGCATGGCTGTCCGCCCACCGGGCGGCCGCGGCCTAGCACGGCCCGGGCCCGGCACCCGCCGGATACCGGGCCCACCGCACGGCGGGCTCAGTGGGCGGCCGAGGCGTCCCGTGCCTGGCGGCGGCCCGCGGCGATCGAGCGGAGTACGCCCGCCCCGGCGAGCAGGAATCCGACGGCCATGAGCATGCTCAGGCCGTACATATAGGTCGGAAAAGGCTTCGCGCCGAGGAACAGCGGAACCACCGTGACCAGGGTGGCCAGGGCACCGATGAAGAAGACGACGGCACCGGCGCGGATCAGTCCGTCACCGGGTCCGGCGGAATTCGTTTGGGTTTTGTCACGCACCGGACCAGGGTAGTTCCCTGCGCGAGAGAACAACCGGGGGACGTCTTGTCACCCGCCCGAAGACCATTAGCCTTGGTAGCGGCGGGTCACGGTCGACCCGCTCTAGTGCTATCAAGAGCCGTTTCCGAGCAGTTTTCCCAACGAGTACGAGGACGAGGACAGACGTGCCTACCGGCAAGGTCAAGTGGTTCAACAGCGAGAAGGGCTTCGGCTTTCTCTCCCGCGACGACGGCGGTGACGTCTTCGTCCATTCCTCTGTTCTCCCCGCCGGCGTCGATGCGCTCAAGCCCGGACAGCGGGTGGAGTTCGGTGTCGTCGCCGGTCAGCGCGGCGACCAGGCGCTGTCGGTGATCCTGCTGGACCCGACCCCGTCCGTCGCCGCCGCCCAGCGCAAGAAGCCGGACGAGCTGGCCTCGATCGTGCAGGACCTGACGACCCTCCTCGAGAACATCACCCCGATGCTGGAGAAGGGCCGTTACCCCGAGAAGGCCTCCGGCAAGAAGATCGCCGGCCTGCTGCGCGCGGTCGCCGACCAGCTGGACGTCTGACCAGCTGGACGTCTGACCAGCAGCTAGACCGCCGGGAAGGCGAGCGCATCCGGGCCGAGGGGCGGCAGCAGCCCCTCGGCCGCCGCGCGGGTGAGCAGCCCGCGGACCGCCGCGTAGCCGTCCTCGCCGAGGTCGGCGGTGAACTCGTTGACGTAGAGACCGATGTGCTGGTCGGCGACGGCCGGGTCCATCTCCTGGGCGTGCTCCATGACGTACGGCCGGGAGGCCTCGGGGTCGTCCCAGGCGGCGCGTACCGAGGCGCGGACGGCGTCCGCGAGCCGGCCGAGCGCCTCGGCGCCCAGCGAGCGCTTGGCGATGATCGCGCCCAGCGGGATCGGCAGCCCGGTGGTGTGCTCCCAGTGCTCGCCCATGTCGGCCAGCTTGTGCAGCCCGTAGTCGCGGTAGGTGAACCGGGCCTCGTGGATGACCAGTCCGGCGTCCACCTTCCCGTCCCGCACGGCCGGCATGATCTCGTGGAACGGCATGACCACGATCTCGCCGACCCCGCCGGGCAGGGTGTCCGCCGCCCAGAGGCGGAACAGCAGATAGGCGGTCGACTTCTCGCTCGGCACGGCCACCGTACGGCCCGTCAGGTCCGTGCCCGCCTCCCGGCTGAGCACCAGTGGCCCGCAGCCCCGCCCGAGCGCACCGCCGCACGGCAGCAGCGCGTACTCGTCGAGGACGTACGGCAGGACGGCGTACGACACCTTCAGTACGTCGAACTCGCCGCGCTCGGCCATGCCGTTGGTGAGGTCGATGTCGGCGAAGGTCACGTCCAGCGCGGGGGCGCCGGGGACGCGGCCGTGGGCGAGGGCGTCGAAGACGAAGGTGTCGTTGGGGCAGGGGGAGTAGGCGATCTGCAAGGACCGCTGCTCAGTGGTCGTCATGCTGGTTCCAACTCTCCAGTGCGGGCGCGAGCTTCCCGAAGGCCTCGGTCAGGGCGGCGAGGGCGTCGCCGATGCGCCAGGCGGCGCGGTCGCGGGGGCCGACCGGGTTGGAGATCGCGCGGATCTCCAGGACGGCCGTGCCGTGCGCGTCGGCGGCCTCCGCGACTCCGAACCCCTCCATGCCCTCGGCGAGCGCCCGCGGGTGCCGGGCGCGCAGCTCGGTGGCGCGGGCGGCGGTGCCGGTGACGGTGGAGACGGTCAGGACGGTGCCGGCCGGGGCGCCGGTGGCCTGGGTGGCGGCGCGGACGAGTGATCTCGGCGGGTGGTGCTGGACGGTCCCGAAGCCCAGTTCGGTGACCGGCAGAAAGCCGTCGGCGGTCTCGGCGCCCAGGTCGGCGACGGTGATCCGGTCGGCGACGACCAGCGACCCGACGGGCGCCTGTGGCAGGAATCCGCCGCCGATCCCGGCCGAGACGACCAGGTCGTACGGGGTGCCGGCGAGCCGGGCCGCGGTGAGGGCGGCGGAGACGGAGACGGCGGCGCGGGCCGGGCCGACGCCGGCGTCGAGCAGGTCCCAGCGCCCGGATCCGAAGGTCGCGCGCAGCAGCCCCGTGCCGGGCAGCCACACCTGCTCGAACGGCGAGTCGGGGGACCCCGGCGACTCCGGCGACTCGGGGGACTCAGGCGACTCCGGCGAGCCCGGTGGGAAAAACGCACGCGCCACCGCGTCCCGTTCGGCCGGGACGGCGGTGGCGACGAGGATCCGGTTCCGTGCGGACGTCGGAATCAGGCCTTCTTCAGCTTGAAGGCCCACACGCCCTTGGCGGGGCTGGTGCCCATCTGGATCAGGACGGTGTTGGTGTCGCCCTCGGTGCCGTACTGGGCGTTGAAGAACGCGCTGCCGGGGATCGTGCGGTAGGTCTTCTTGCTGGTGTCCGTGAACTGACGGCCGTTCACCAGGAGCGTCCAGCCGCTGTCCGCGATCTTCGGGTCGACGCCGAAGCGGACGGTGGAGTCCTGGTCGACCTTGATGGACTTGGCGTCGTTGGAGTTCTTGGCGCACTGCACCAGGGACTTGGTGTCCAGCGCCTTCCCGTCGTTGTAGCAGACCGCCTCGGAGTGGACCGAGTCCTCGCCGACGGTGATCGTCGCGACGGGCGTCGGCTTGTCGCAGGCCGACAGCAGAAGCAGTCCGGCGGAAACGGCGCCGGCGGCGGCGACGGCGCGGCGGCGTCGCACAGCGGATTGCAGCGTGGTCATGGCCGAAGGCTATCGGTCGCCCGGAGCCGCCCGCCCACGTGGGGTGCGGCGTGCCCGGTTCGTTACGCCGGGCGGGGCCGGGCGGCGTAACCGTGGCCGGTTCGTTATGCCGGCCGGAGCCCGACTTGCACCTCGTCGGAGCGCCCGCCTGCTGCCGGCCGGAGCGCCCGTGCCTGGTGCCGGCCGGAGTGCCCCTGCCTGCTGCCGCCGGAGTGCCCGTGCCATTGCCGGCCGGCGGCCCCACGCGCCCCCGGTCAGGTCACCCGGCCCCGGGGATAGCCGCCGTGCCGGGCGGAGGACAGCAGCCCCTTCAGCGTGGCCAGCCAGCCGACAGCGACGAAGCAGGCGCCGATCAGCAGGCCCAGAGGGCCGTTGAGCGGCAGCACGATGCCGACCGCGCCACCGAACACCCACGCCATTTGCAGCAGCGTCTCCGAGCGCGCGAACGCCGAGGTGCGCACCAGCTCCGGCACGTCCCGCTGGATCAGCGCGTCCAGCGCCAGCTTGGCCAGCGCCTGCGCGAACCCGGCGACCGCGGCGAGACACGCCACCAGCACCGCCCCGAAGAACAGCGCCGCGACGATCGCCGTGCCCAGCACCACCGCGACGACCGTCACGATGATGATCTCCGGAGCACGTGATTTCAGCCAGGCCCCCACGGCCGTACCGAGGGCGTTGCCCGCGCCCGCCGCGACCCCGACCAGACCCAGCGAGACCGCCGCGCTCTCCCCGGTCAGCGGGTGCTCGCGGAGCAGGAACGCGAGGAAGAAGATCAGGAAGCCGGAGAGGCAGCGCAGCGCGGCGTTGGCGCCGAGCGCGTGGGTGACGGCGGGGCCGACGGTCCGCAGCCCCGGCCGCTTCACCTCCTTGCGGTGCGGCCCGTGCAGATGCTGCGCGTCGGCGGCGAGCAGCGCCACGTCCTCGCCCTTGGCCGAGTCGACCTTCGGGGGCAGCGAGAACGACAGGAACGTTCCCGCGACGAAGATGACGAAGGCGCCGTAGAGCGGCCAGGGATCGCCGGCCCGGTGCAGCCCGGCGGCGATCGGCGCGGCCACACCGGTGGCGAGCAGCCCCGCGAGGGTGACCCGGGAGTTGGCCTTCACCAGGGAGAACCGGGGCGGCAGCAGCCGCGGCACGACGGCGCTGCGGACCACGCCGTACGCCTTGGAGGCGACCAGCACACCGAGCGCGGCCGGGTACAGCTGGAGGCTTCCGGTGGCCACGGCGCCCGAGATGACCAGGGCGAGCAGCGCGCGGGCCAGCATCGCGCCGGCCATCGCGGCCCGGCGGCCGTGCGGCAGCCGGTCCAGGAGCGGGCCGATGACGGGGGCGAGGACGGTGAACGGCGCCATGGTGATGGCCAGGTACAGGGCCACCCGGCCGCGCGCCTCGTCGGTCGGCACGGAGAAGAAGACGGTGGAGGCCAGCGCCACGGTGACCATCACGTCCCCGGCGCCGTTCACGGCGTGCAGCTCGATCAGCTTGCCGAGCCCCGACTCGCCCGCTCCGTGCGCGTGCGTCGCCTTGCGGATACCGCGCGCCGCACCGGTGACCGGCAGGTGCAGGGCACGCCCGACGGAACGGACGGCGCCGCCGACCCGGCTCGCCCCGCCCAACCGAACACCACGCCTGTCCGCGGTTGCCACGTGCTTCATAGTGCCCCGAGAAGGCACCGGATAGTGCGCGACGACCCGGACATCCCGGGCGGGGTTTCGGGTCCGGCGGTGACCGGCACGGTTGTGGAGGGGGTGGGAAAACCTGCCGCGTGGCGGTAACGAATCTTGTTCGGTGTAGCGTGCGTATCTCAGCCATAACGCAGAATGGATGGCAGAGGTGCGCCCGAGCGCGCGGATGCAGACGTCGATGCGGTCCCCCGGTCCGCTCCGTCGGACAGCCCGCCGGAGGCAGCCGCACTCGTGGAGACGGCGTAGGAGAGAAGCGATACCTGTGAGCGCAGCGACAACGCGAAGCCGCACCCCCGACCGCCTGTGCGCCGAGGCCGTCGACCTCGCCCGCACCGCCGCCGAGGAGGCGGCCGCGCCCGGGGTGGTCGGCGAGCACGTCGGCCTGGTGTCGGAGGGCGACCGCGTTGTCACGCACTTCTTCGAGTGCAAGGAGCCGGGCTACCGCGGCTGGCGCTGGGCGGCGACGGTGGCCCGCGCCTCCCGCGCCAAGATCGTGACCCTGGACGAGGTGGTCCTCCTCCCCGGCCCCGACGCCCTCCTCGCCCCCGAGTGGGTGCCCTGGAGCGAGCGGCTGCGCCCCGGCGACATGGGCCCCGGCGATCTCCTCCCCACCGACCAGGAGGACCTGCGCCTGGAGCCCGGCTACTCGGGCGAGGACGAGCCGCTGCCGAACTCCCCGGTGTCCGAGGAGATGGCGGAGCTGGCGGAGGCCGAGGACGCGGACGTCGCCCCCGGCGCCCCCGCCGTCCAGCCCACGATTCCGACCCGGGGCTCGATCGCGGCCGTCGCCGAGGAACTGGGCCTGCGCCGCGCCCGGGTGCTGTCCCGGTACGGCCTGCACACCGCCGCCGACCGCTGGGAGGAGGCGTACGGCCCGAAGACGGCCATGGCCCAGGCGGCCCCCGCCTCCTGCGTGTCCTGCGGTTTCCTCAACCCCATCGGCGGCTCGCTGGGCCAGGCCTTCGGCGTGTGCGCCAACGAGTTCTCGCCGGCGGACGGCCGTGTGGTCTCCCTCGCCTACGGCTGCGGCGGCCACTCGGAGGCGGCGGTCATGCCGAAGCCCCCGCAGCCGGCCCCGCCGGTCCTCGACGAGACCCGGGTCGACCCCTTCCCGCTGCGCCCCGCCCGCGACTCGGGCTCGGTCCCGGAGATCGGCGACGAGGAGACGGCGGAGCTGGGCCACTCCTGAGCCCTCCCGCCACCGCGTCCACCTCCTGCACCTTCCTGTCACCGGGCCGTGGAGAAGCACCTCCGCCGGTCCACGGCCCCGGTGGCGGAAACGGCGCATGCCGGACTGCTCGGCGCTCTCTCCGGCGGTACGGCCCCTGGCCCCACCCTGGGCAAGCCCTCGCCGTCCGCGCTGTACCTTCGTCCCCACGTAGGTGAGGAGAGTGAACGTGAGCAAGTACGTGCGTCCGGCTGCCGAGGGCGCCGACCCCTTCGGCACCGCCCGGCTGCGGCGCGGTGTGCTCGACGCCTGGGCCACCAGCCCCGCGCGGTTCCGCGAGGACGCCAACGCGGAGGAGGACCTGGTCCTCGGCGGCTACCGGGACCGTCTCGTCATCGAGCTGGCGCAGAACGCCGCCGACGCCGCCGCCCGGGCGAAGGTGCCGGGGCGGCTGCACCTCACCCTCCGGGACGGGGTCCTCGTGGCCGCCAACACCGGGGCCCCGCTGGACGCGACCGGTGTCGAGTCGCTGTCCACGCTGCGGGCCTCGGCCAAGCGGGACGCCGAGGCGACGCAGGGGGCCGTGGGCCGGTTCGGGGTCGGCTTCGCGGCCGTGCTCTCGGTGACCGACGAGCCGGCGATCGTGGGCCGGCACGGCGGGGTGCGCTGGTCGCTGGCCGAGGCCCGGGAGCTGGCCCGCGACACGGCCCGGCACAGCCCGGGACTCGGCGACGAGGTGCGCCGGCGGGACGGGCATGTGCCGCTGCTCCGGCTGCCGTTCGCCGCCGAGGGCACCGCTCCGCAGCCGTACGACACGGCCGTCATCCTGCCGCTGCGGGACGCGGCGGCCGCCGGTCTCGCCGAGCGGCTGCTGGACGCCGTCGACGACGCCCTGCTGCTCGCCCTGCCGGGGCTGGCCGAGGTCGTGATCGAGGTCGACGGCGCGGCTCCGCGCACCCTGCGCCGGGAGGCCGACGGCGCCGTCACCGTGGTGGCGGACTCGCGGGGCGGCACCACCCGGTGGCGGACCGTCTCCGCGCACGGCCCGCTCACCCCGGATCTGCTCGCCGACCGGCCCGTCGAGGAGCGGCTGCGACCGCACTGGTCGGTGACCTGGGCCGTACCCGAGGACGGTGACGGGCGCCCCGGGCGGCCCCGGACGTCGGCCGTCGTGCACGCGCCCACCCCCAGCGACGAGCCCCTCGGGGTGCCCGCGCTGCTCATCGCCTCGTTCCCGCTGGACACCACCCGCCGGCACGCCGCGCCCGGCCCCCTCACCGACTTCCTGGTGCAGCGGGCCGCCGACGTCTACACCGAACTGCTCGCCGAGTGGCGGCCGGTGACGGACGGGATCATCGACCTGGTCCCCGGGCCGCTGGGCAAGGGCGAGCTGGACGGCGCGCTGCGGCAGGCGATCCTGGAGCGGCTGCCGCGCACCGCCTTCCTGCCCCCGGCGGCCCCGGCCGGGCGGGACGGCGAGAGCGACAGCGAGCTGAGCGACAGCGAGCTGCCGGTGGCCCTCCGGCCCCGGGACGCCGAGGTCGTGGAGGGCGCCGGGACGGACACCGTCCGGGTGCTCGCCGAGGTGCTGCCCACGCTGCTGCCCGCCGGGCTGGAGCGGCGCGTGGAACTGCGCACCCTCGGTGTCGCCCGGCTGCCCCTGGCCGACGCCGTGGACCGGCTCGCCGGGCTGGAGAAGGACCCGGACTGGTGGTGGCGGCTGTACGACAGCCTCGCCGGGGTCGACCCCGACCGGCTGTCCGGGCTGCCGGTGCCGCTCGCGGACGGGCGGACCACCATCGGGCCCCGCCAGGTGCTGCTGCCCACCCCGGACGGCGCCCGCCTGGACGCGGACGTGCTGGGGCGGCTGGGGCTGAAGGTCGCCCACGAGGACGCCGCCCATCCGCTGCTGGAGAAGCTGGGCGCGCTGCCCGCGACCCCGCGCGCGGTGCTGACCACCCCGCAGGTGCGGGCGGCCGTCGCCGCCTCGCTGGACGAGGACGGCGGGATCGGCGGGTGGGAGGAGGACGCCCCGGACGCCGAGGAGCTGGCGGAGACCGTGCTCTCCCTGGTCCGGGACGCCGGCCTTGAGCCGGGTGACGAGCCCTGGCTGGGCGCCCTGGCGCTGCCCGACGAGGACGGGGAACTGGCTCCGGCCGGTGAGCTGGTGTATCCCGGCAGCGCCTTCGCCCGGGTGATCCGCGAGGGTGAACTGGCCGCCGTCGACCAGGAGTTGGCGGAGCGCTGGGGGGAGCAGCCGCTGACCGCGTGCGGGGTGCTCGCGAACTTCGCGCTGGTGCGGGCCACCGATGTGGTCCTCGACCCGGACGAGCTGGAGCCCCGGGAGGGCGACTACGCCGAGCCGGACGACGCCGGGCTGCTGGACGCCGTGGACGTGTGGTGCGAGGACATCCTCGACCGGTTCCCGGACAGTCCGGTGCCCCCGGTCGCCACCGAACTCGTCGCCGTCCGCGACCTGGATCTCGTCGACGACGACCACTGGCCGGAGGCGCTCGCGCTGCTCGCCCGGCCGCCGCTGCGCGACGCCCTCACCCAGCCGGTCCGCATCCTGCTGCACGACGGCACCCATGAGGTCGTACGGCCGTACACCGCGTGGTGGCTGCGCGGGCACCCGGTGCTCGACGGGCGCCGGCCGGCGGGTCTGCTCGCCGCCGGCGGGGACCCGCTGCTGCGGGGCCTGTACGACGAGGCCGACGCCACCGGGTTCGAGGACGAGCAGGTGCTGCGGGCGCTCGGGGTGCGCACCTCCGTCGGCGCGCTGCTGGACGAGCCGGGCGGGGCCGCCGAGCTGCTGGACCGGATGGCCGACCCGGAGCGGACCGTCACCCCGGCCCAACTGCACGCCCTGTACGGCGCGTTGGCCGAGCTGGACCCCGAGCAGGTGACCCTGCCGGACGAGCTGCGGGCCGTGGTCGACGGGCGGGTGGCGGTCGTGGACGCGGGGGAGGCGGTCGTGGTCGACTCGCCCGACCTGCTGCCGTTCACCTCGGGCGTGCCGCTGCTGCCGGTGCGGCCGTCCCGCGCCGCCGACCTGGCCGAGCTGTTCCAGGTGCGCAGGCTGAGCGAGTCCGTCACCGGCGCGGTCGACTCCGAGGGCGCCGAGCACGACGTACCGGAGCCGGTGCGGGTGCTGCTCGGGCCGCGTACCCCCGAGCGGTACGTCGAGCACGACGAGCTGGTCGTGGACGGCGTGGAGATCGACTGGCGGCTGACCGACGACGGGGTGCTGCACGCGGCCACCCTGGAGGGCGTCGCCGCCGGGCTGGCCTGGGCGGCGGGGCAGTGGCCGCGCCGGTTCGAGGTGGCCGCGCTGCTGGAGGACCCGTCCCGCACCGAGGAGCTGGCCCGCGACCGCTGGTTCGACTGAGCCGCCGAGGAGGGAAAGGGCGCAAAACGGAGCCCTTTCCCTCACTTGTGCAATGGATCAGTAATTCGAGCCCAAAATCGCATCCCGGGGGGCTCCTCTCGTACAACCAAGCGCATCCCCCACGGGTCTCGTCCCGCGAGTCGACCGACTCCTAGGACACTCCTCCCTCCAGGGGAACGCACATGCGCATTCGTGCCACCGTGGCCGCCGTCTCCGGCGCCCTGGCCCTCTCCGCCTTCGCCGTCCCGGCCGCGCACGCGACCGGGACCGACGGCACGCCGTACACGCTGGACGCCCACTTCTCGAACGTCTCGATCGCGAAGGCGATCAAGGTCGGCACCAGCAGCGAGGTCAGCGCCAAGTACACCTACACGCTGACGCACGGCGCCGACGTGGACATCCACGCGAGCGACTTCCACACGGACGTCTTCCTCTACCACGGCAGCTACACCGACACCGCCCCCGAGCTGTACGGCGACAACGACGCCACCTGCACGGACGTCACGTCGACCACGGCCACCTGCACGGGGTACGTCAACATCTACCCGGCCGACGGCGACCTGAAGATCGCCTGGGCGGGCAGCTGGAACGTGGCCGCCGAGGCCATCGCCTTCAACGGCCAGGACGAGCAGAACCCCGCCGACATGAGCAAGGTCGGCTACACGGACGACAGCAGCCTCGGCACCACCCTGGTGCAGCGCTACTCCAAGCAGACCGTCGCCGCCGGCTCGACCTCGGTCTACAAGGGCAAGACCTTCACCGCCTCGGGCAAGCTCTCCCGCGCCGACTGGGACGACCACCTGTACCACGGCTACGCCAACCAGCCGGTCAAGCTCCAGTTCCGCAAGGCCGGCACCACCACGTACACCACCGTCAAGACCGTGTACACCGACTCCTACGGCAACCTGAAGACCAGCGCCACCGCGAACTACAGCGGCTACTGGCGCTACAGCTTCGCCGGCACCTCCACCACCCCGGCGGCCACCGCCACGGGCGTGTACGTCGGCGTGAAGTAACCCCCTTCCGGGCACCTCACTCGGGAACGCGGCGGTCGACCCACTTCCAGGCACCCTCCAGGGCGGCCGCCGCCAGCACCGCGATGCCCACGGCGGTCCACGGCATCGCCAGCCCCACGAGCCTCAGCGCGAAGAACTCCTGGAGCGCCGGGACGGCGAGGACCAGCAGGAACGCCACGCCCATCGCCGCCACCAGGACCACCCGCCACCAGGTGTAGGGGCGGGCGACGATCGCCAGGACCCACATGGAGACCAGGAACAGGGTCAGCGTGGCCGCGCTGGTCTCCGCGTCCAGCCGGCCGGGGCCGGTGTAGTAGTGCCGGGCGGTCAGATACGTCACGAAGGTGGCCAGGCCCGCCACCAGCCCGCCCGGCACCGCGTACCGCATGACCCGGCGCACGAAGTGCGGTCTCGCCCGCTCCCGGTTGGGGGCGAGGGCCAGGAAGAAGGCCGGGACGCCGATGGTGAGCGTGGACAGCAGCGTCAGGTGCCGGGGCAGGAACGGGTACTCCACCTGCCAGCAGACCACCAGCACCGCCAGCAGCACCGAGTACACCGTCTTGACCAGGAACAGCGTCGCCACCCGCGTGATGTTGCCGATCACCCGGCGGCCCTCGCCGACCACCGAGGGCAGGCTCGCGAAACTGTTGTCCAGCAGCACGATCTGCGCCACCGCGCGCGTGGCCTCCGCGCCCGACCCCATGGCCACCCCGATGTCGGCGTCCTTCAGGGCGAGGACGTCGTTCACGCCGTCGCCGGTCATCGCGACCGTGTGCCCGCACGACTGGAGCGCGCCGACCATGTCCCGCTTCTGCCGTGGGGTGACCCGCCCGAAGACGGTGCCCGCCTCCAGCGCCCGGGCCATCCCCGCCGGGTCGGCCGGCAGCCGCCGCGCGTCCACGGCCGACCCGTCGAGCCCCAGCTTGGCCGCGACCGCGCCCACCGACACCGCGTTGTCCCCGGAGACGACCTTGGCGCGGACGTCCTGGTCGGCGAAGTAGCGCAGGGTGTCGGCCGCGTCGGGCCGCAGCCGCTGTTCCAGCACCACCAGGGCGGTGGGCCGGGCACCCCGGGCCGGCTCGGGGTCGTCCAGCTCACGGGCGGCCCGGGCCAGCAGCAGCACCCTGAGCCCCTGCTCGTTGAGCCGCTCGGTCTCGGCCAGCGCGGGGTCCCCGTCGCCGAGCAGCACGTCCGGGGCGCCGAGCAGCCAGGTACTGGTCTCGCCGTCGCCCTCGCTGAACGCGGCCCCGCTGTACTTGCGGGCCGAGGAGAACGGCAGCGACTCCACACAGCGCCAGTCCTCGCTGTCCGGGCAGGCGTCGATGATCGCCTGGAGGGAGGCGTTGGGGCGCGGGTCGGACTCGCCGAGCGCGCCGAGCACCTGCCGTACGTACGGCTCTTCCGCCCCGTCCAGCGGCCGCAGCTCGGTGACGTCCATGCCGCCCTCGGTGAGCGTGCCGGTCTTGTCCAGGCAGACGGTGTCGACCCGGGCCAGCCCCTCGATGGCGGGCAGCTCCTGTACCAGGCACTGCTGCCGGCCCAGCCGGATGACGCCGACCGCGAAGGCGACGGAGGTGAGCAGGACCAGCCCCTCCGGGACCATCGGCACGATCCCGCCGACGGTGCGGGCCACGGAGTCCTTCAGATCGTTGCTCTTGACCACGAGCTGGGTGACGACGAGCCCGATCGCGGCCGGGACCATCATCCAGGTGACGTACTTGAGGATCGTGGAGATGCCGGTGCGCAGCTCGGAGTGGACCAGGGTGAAGCGGGAGGCCTCCTCGGCGAGCTGGGCGGCGTAGGCCTCCCGGCCGACCTTGGTCGCCTGGTAGGCGCCGCCGCCCGCGACGACGAAGCTGCCGGACAGGACGGCGGCACCGGGGCGTTTCACCACCGGGTCGGCCTCCCCGGTGAGCAGCGACTCGTCGATCTCCAGCCCCTCGGCCTCCACGCAGACGCCGTCCACGACGACCTTGTCGCCGGGCCCGATCTCCAGCAGGTCGCCGAGGACGATCTCACGGGTGGGGATCTCCACGGCGGTGCCGTCGCGCCGTACGGTCGGCCGCGTCTCCCCGATCACCGCGAGCGAGTCCAGGGTCTGCTTGGCCCGCCACTCCTGGATGATGCCGATGCCGGTGTTGGCGAGGATCACGAAGCCGAAGAGGCTGTCCTGGATCGGCGCCACGAAGAGCGTGATCAGCCACAGCACGCCGATGATCGCGTTGAACCGGGTGAACACGTTCGCCCGGACGATCTCCCCGAGCGACCGGCTGCTGCGCACCGGTATGTCGTTGACCTGCCCGCGCGCCCGCCGCTCGGCCACCTCGGCCCCGGTCAGCCCGGCCGGCCCGGTCGCCGGCGGGGCCACCGGATGCACGGGGTCCAGCTCGGCGCCCGCGTCTGTGTGGGTCATGCATTCGACGGTACGTACAGATCCGCCGGGCCGCCCACCGATGGCGTCACTCGGCCGGGGCAGCGGTCCTCTTGATCGCCGCGTCCCGTTTGATCGCCGCGTCCCGCCTGCGGACGTACCAGACGCCGATCAGGCCCAGCCCGCCGCCGGCCAGGCAGGTCCACAGCCACCAGGTGTGGTGGTGGTCCGCGAACCAGCCGTAGAAGGGGAGCTGCACCAGGAAGAGGACGAACCACACGATGGTGCCGCCGGTGATCGTGGCGACCACGGGCCCCTCCAGGGGCTCCGGCGCCTCGTGCTTGGGGGTCCACTTAGCCATGGGCACAGCTTAAGCCGACCGGCTGTCTCTCTTGCTGGACGTATCTACGCGCGGAGATAGCGATCTGCGGCTCATACGTTCATACTGAAACCGTTTGTCTTTGACCGCTTCTGTTCGTATGAAACGCCAACGAGGCTCGGGGGAACCCTCTTGGTGATGAGGTCTCGCATGTCCACCTCGGCACCTGCCAAGGTCCCCACCCCCGGCAAGCCGGACGGGGTGCCCGCTCAGAGCGCTCTCGACCGCTACTTCAAGATCTCCGAGCGCGGCAGCTCCGTCGTCCGGGAGATCCGTGGCGGTTTCGCCACCTTCTTTGCGATGGCGTACATCATCGTGCTGAACCCGATCATCCTGGGCAGCGCGAAGGACATGTACGGTCACCACCTGGACAACGGCCAGCTGGTGACCGCCACCGCGCTGACGGCCGCCTTCACCACCCTCCTCATGGGCGTCATCGGCAACGTCCCGATCGCGTGCGCCGCCGGCCTCGGCGTGAACTCCGTGGTCGCGCTCCAGCTGGCGCCCCGGATGACCTGGCCGGACGCGATGGGCATGGTCGTCCTGGCCGGCTTCGTGGTGATGCTGCTCGTGGCCACCGGTCTGCGGGAGCGCGTGATGAACGCGGTGCCGTTCGGTCTGCGCAAGGCGATCTCGATCGGTATCGGCCTGTTCATCATGCTGATCGGTCTGGTCGACTCCGGTTTCGTCAGCCGTATCCCGGACGCCGCCCAGACCACCGTCCCGCTCCAGCTCGGCACGGGCGGTCATCTGCTCGGCTGGCCGGTGCTGATCTTCATCCTCGGTGCGCTGCTGACCTTCGCGCTGATCGTCCGCAAGGTGCCGGGCGCGATCCTGATCTCGATCGTCGGCATGACCGTCCTCGCGATGATCATCGACGCCGTCGCCAAGGTGCCGTCCTGGGGTCTGACGGTCCCGAAGTGGCCCGGCAACCCGGTCGCCAGCCCCGACTTCGGCCTGGTCGGCAAGGTCAGCCTGTTCGGCGGCTTCTCCAAGGTCGGCGTGCTGACCGGCGTCCTCTTCGTCTTCACGGTCCTGCTGTCGAGCTTCTTCGACGCGATGGGCACGATCATGGGCGTCAGCGACGAGGCCAAGCTGACCGACGCCCAGGGCTACATGCCCGGCATCAACAAGGTCCTCTTCGTCGACGGCCTCGCGGTCGCGGCGGGCGGCGCCAGCTCCGCCTCGGCCAACACCGCGTTCGTGGAGTCCACGGCCGGTGTCGGCGAGGGCGCCCGCACGGGCCTCGCGAACGTGGTCACCGGCGCGCTCTTCGCCGTCGCCCTGTTCCTCACCCCGGTCGCCACGATGGTCCCGTCCCAGGCGGCCACCCCGGCGCTGATCGCGGTCGGCTTCCTGATCCTGTCCAACTCGATCAAGGAGATCGACTGGGCGGACTACACGATCGCGATCCCGGCCTTCGTGACGATGCTGATGATGCCGTTCACCTACTCGATCACGAACGGCATCGGCATGGGCTTCATCACCTTCGTGGTGCTGCGCCTGGTCGCCGGACGCGGCCGGGAGATCCCGGTCCCGATGTACGTCGTCTCGGCGGTCTTCGCCTTCTTCTACCTGATGCCGGCCCTGGGTCTGACCTGACCCGCTCCCTACGGCGTCAGGTGACCCCGTAGAACCTCTCCGTCTCCTCGACGGCGGTCTGGAACCGCTCGTCGAAGTCGTCCCGGATGAGCGTGCGGACCACATAGTCCTGCACGCTCATTCCTCTTTTCGCCGCGTGATGCCGGAGCCGTTCGAGCAGCTCCCCGTCTATCCGCAGGCTGAGCACACTGGTCGCCATGCGTACGAGGGTCGCCACACCCGGCCGTCCACTGTGTTCCTTTCCGGAACCGTGTCACCCATACGGGTGATCAAAGGGTTCAGTGGCGGGTGTCACGGGCATTCACGCGCGTCCCGGTGGTCCTTAGTCAGGGTAATGAGTTACTCTAAAGAACATGCAGGACCTCACCCATGGCGACGACGCGGCCGCCGTGAACTCACTCCGCTCCGCCGTGATGCGGCTGTCCCGTCGCCTCAAGCACCAGCGGGTCGACGAGTCGCTGAGCCCCACCGAGATGTCGGTGCTCGGCACCCTGGCCCGCTGCGGCAGCGCCACCCCGGGCGAGCTCGCCCGCAAGGAACACGTCCAGCCGCCGTCGATGACCCGCATCGTCGCACTGCTGGAGGCCAAGGGGCTGGTCCGGCTGGAGCCGCACCCCGAGGACCGGCGTCAGAAGGTCGTCACCCAGACCGAGCAGGCCGAGGCCATGCTCGAGGAGAGCCGCCGCAAGCGGAACGCATTCCTCGCCGGTCTGGTCGAAGGCCTGGACGACGAGGAGTGGGCGACCCTGCGCGCCGCCGCCCCGGTCCTGGAGAAGCTCGCACACCTGTAAGCGCGGCCTGAGGAGGCGAACCCTTTTGAGTACGGGACCCGGAACACCTTCCGCCCCCGCACCGACCACCCACAACCCCCGCACGTCCTCGATGTTCAGCTCGCTGAGGATCCGGAACTACCGCCTCTTCTTCCTCGGCCAGGTCGTCTCCAACACCGGCACCTGGATGCAGCGCATCGCCCAGGACTGGCTGGTCCTGAGCCTCACCGGCTCCTCCGCGGCCGTGGGCATCACCACCGCCCTCCAGTTCCTGCCGATGCTCCTCCTCGGCCTGTACGGCGGCGTCCTCGTCGACCGCCTGCCCAAGCGCCCGACGCTGCTGGTGACCCAGACGGCAATGGCCCTGACCGGCCTCGCGCTCGCCTTCCTGACCCTGTCCGGCCATGTCCAGGTCTGGCACGTCTACGTCGCCGCCCTCGCCGTCGGCCTCGCCACCGTGGTCGACAACCCGGCCCGCCAGTCCTTCGTCTCCGAGATGGTCGGCCCCGAGCAGCTCCAGAACGCGGTCAGCCTCAACTCGGCGAACTTCCAGTCCGCCCGTCTCGTCGGCCCCGCCGTCGCCGGTCTCCTGATCACCGGCGTGGGCACCGGCTGGGCGTTCCTCGCCAACGGCCTGTCCTTCGCCGCGCCCATCGCCGGCCTGCTGCTGATGCGCGCCCGCGAACTGCACGTGGTCGAGCGCGCGCCGCGCGGCAAGGGCCAGCTGCGGGAAGGGTTGCGCTATGTGGCCGGCCGGCCGGAGCTGGTCTGGCCGATCGTCCTGGTCGGCTTCATCGGCACCTTCGGCTTCAACTTCCCGGTCTGGCTCACCGCCTACGCGGACCACATATTCCACGCCGGCGCCGGCTCCTACAGCCTCTTCAACACCCTGATGGCCGCCGGCTCCCTGTGCGGCGCCCTGCTGGCCGCCCGCCGTGGCACGGCCCGGCTGCGCGTCCTGATCGCCGCCGCGCTGGCCTTCGGCGTCCTGGAGACCGTGGCCGCGCTGGCCCCGTCGTACTGGCTGTTCGCGCTCCTCATGGTGCCGATCGGCATCGCCGGCCTCACGGTCAACGTCACCGCGAACACCGCGGTGCAGATGGCCACCGACCCCGCCATGCGGGGCCGGGTGATGGCCCTGTTCATGATGGTCTTCATGGGCGGCACACCGCTGGGCGCGCCGATCGTCGGCTGGATCACCGACACCTACGGCCCCCGGGTGGGTTTCGCCTGCGGCGGCCTCATCTCGGCGGGCGCCGCGGTCGCCATCGGCCTGATCCTCACCCGGGTCGGCGGCCTCCGGGTATCGCTCCGCTGGCATCGCGGCCACCCCCGCCTGCACTTCATCCCGAAGGAGGAGCTGGCGGCGGCCGCCTGAGGGGGGCTGCGGCTCGGATGCCGGGTGCGGGTAGCTGCGGGCCGGTCGCGCAGTTCCCCGCGCCCCTTCGGGCGCGCTAGCTGCGGGCAGTCGTGCCGCTGGGGGCGGCACGGGTGGGCGCAGCGGCACCCCGCAAGCGCGGGTGAGCGGAACACCCCCCGGCCAGCCACAGCACACGGCACCCGGCAAGCCAAGTCCGCTACAGCACCCTCTTCGCCAGCACCTGCCCCGGCCACGCCTCCTCGCCCACCGTGAACGCCTCGGTCCGGATGAACCCGTTGCCCTCGTAGTAGGCGACCAGCTTCCCGTCGTCCCCCGCATAACAGTCCACCCGCAGCAAGGACACCCCGGCCCGCCGCGTCTCCTCCGCCGCGTGCGCGAGCAGCGCCGCCCCCGCTCCCCGCCCCCTGAACCGCCGGTCGGTGGCGAAGAGGTGGATGTACCGCTCGGGCTCGTCGGCGGGCTCCAGATACGCCCCCGGGCGCTTGCTCAGGGTCAGCGTGGCGGCCGGCGTGCCGTCTATCTCGGCGATGTACGGGGTGCCCTCGGCGGCGTACCGGTGCACCAGCTCCACGGCCCGCTCGTTCGTCGACCACGGCTCGGTCCCCCACTGCCCGGTCCGCCCCTGTGAGACGAGCCACTCCACGGCGCTGTCGAGCATGCCGAGGATGAGGGGAGCGTCGTCGCGGCCACCGGTGCGGATGCTGATCGTCATGGGCCCATCCTGCCCGCGCCGTCATGGGGAGGCGACGGCATTTCGGTCTGGGATGGTGAGGGCATGAGACTCTTCGCCGCCGTACTGCCCCCGGAGGACGTCACCCGCCAACTCGCCGCCGAAGTGGACCGGTTGAAGCAGCTGCCGGGTGCCGCCGGCCTGCGCTGGACGGGCCGCCCCGGCTGGCACTTCACCCTCGCCTTCTACGGCGAGGTCGCCGACGATCTCGTACCGGACCTGTCGGACCGGCTGGCCCGCGCGGCCCACCGTACGGACCCCTTCGAGCTGGCACTCTCCGGCGGGGGCCAGTTCGGGCAGGGCCGGGCGCTGTGGACCGGGGCGTCGGGCGGGGTGGAGGCGCTGCGCCTGCTGGCCGACCACGCCGAGGCGGCGGCCCGCAAGGCGGGCGTGCCGATGGGCGAACACCGCCGCTACAAGGCCCACCTGACGCTGGCCAGGAGCCGGGAGGCGGTCGACGTACGGCCGTATGTGCAGCTCCTGCGCGAGTTCAGCTCAGACACCTGGACCGTGACCGACCTGGCCCTGGTGCGCAGCAACCTGCCCCGGTCCGGAGTGCCGGGGGAACAGCCCCGGTACGAGGCGGTCGCCCGCTGGGCACTGGGCGGGGCCGGTTAGGCTCGATGGCGTGGACCCGAAGACGCGGAACCGGATCATGGCCGGTGTGTTGGTGTTGATGTTCGCGGTCGTCGCCTTGGCGTCGGCCGTCAGGTAGCGCCCGGGGGCCTGCGGGGCCGCATCTCGCATGCGCCCCCGCGCCCCCGTGCACCCTCGGTCACCAGGCGAAGGCCTCCGGCGACGGTCCCGGCCCCGGGAAGATCTCGTCCAGGCCGGCCAGCACCTCCTCGCTCAGCTCCAGCTCGACCGCCCGCAGCGCGGACTCCAGCTGCTCGGCGGTGCGCGGGCCGACGATCGGGCCGGTCACCGCGGGCCGGGTGAGCAGCCAGGCCAGGGCGGCCTCGCCGGGCTCCAGGCCGTGCTTGTCGAGGAGATCCTCGTACGACTGGACCCGGGCGCGGGCGGCCGGGTCGGCGAGGACCTGGGCGGCCCGCCCGGAGGCCCGGCGCGCGCCCTGCCCCTCCTTCTTGATCACCCCGCCGAGCAGGCCGCCGTGCAGCGGGGACCAGGGGATGACCCCGAGGCCGTACTCCTGCGCGGCCGGGAGCACCTCCATCTCGGCGCGCCGCTCGTAGAGGTTGTACAGGCACTGCTCGCTGACCAGGCCGAGGGTGCCGCCGCGGCGGGCGGCGGTCTCGTTGGCCTGGGCGATCTTGTAGCCGGGGAAGTTGGAGGAGCCGGCGTAGAGGATCTTGCCCTGCTGGACCAGGACGTCGATGGCCTGCCAGATCTCCTCGAAGGGGGTGTTCCGGTCGATGTGGTGGAACTGGTAGACGTCGATGTGGTCGGTCCGCAGCCGCTTCAGACTGGCGTCGATGGCCCGCCGGATGTTGAGGGCGGAGAGCTTGTCGTGGTTGGGCCAGACGTCGTCGCCGTCCGCGCCCATGTGCGCGTACACCTTGGTGGCGAGCACGACCTTGTCGCGCCGTCCGCCGCCCTGGGCGAACCAGTTGCCGATGATGCTCTCGGTCCGGCCCTTGTTCTCGCCCCATCCGTAGACGTTGGCGGTGTCGAAGAAGTTGATGCCCGCGTCCAGCGCCGCGTCCATGATGGCGTGGCTGTCGGCCTCCTCGGTCTGCGGACCGAAGTTCATCGTCCCGAGGACGAGCCGGCTGACCTTGAGCCCCGTGCGTCCAAGCTGCGTGTACTTCATGGTCCACCAGCCAACGTCCTGGAGTGCGCTCAAGGCAAGGGGAGTTGGTCAGTCGCGGGGGAACTCGTCGGTCCTGAGGGTGAGGCCGAGGGGGGTGGTGGTCATGTCGAGGTCCACCCCGAAGACGACGGTCAGCTCGCTGAGGTACTCGCCGTCCTTGGGCTGGGTGTGCAGATGGCACCTGCCCTGGTACGGGTCGACGATGAGGTAGACGGGGACTTCGGCGGTGGCGTAGGCGGTCTTCTTGGGGCCGTAGTCGTTGCGCGCGGTGTCCTTGGAGATGACTTCGGCGACGAATTCGACGTCCTGATAACGAAAGCGGCCTTTGTCGTCCTTTACGGATCCCTTGGCCAGCGCTGCCACATCACAGGCGAAACCGTTCAGATGCCCCGGGAAGTCGATGCGTACGTCTGATGCCAGCCGCTCGATCGGATACGTGCTCCGCAACTGATCCAGGACGCGGAAAATGATCTCCCAGTGGTTGGCCCGCTGCGGCGACATGAAGATGTGCCCCCCGACGATCTCGACTTTCGTTCCCTCGGGGATGGGCATCTTGTCGAGCCACTCGAACATGACGTCCAGAGTCAGCTCGCCGCTCTCCTCGGCCATCTCGATCCTGTCTTCGAGGACGGTCATCGTGGCGCTCCTCCCCGGCTGCCCACGGACAAGTGCAGCCGCGCGGTTCAACGATACGCACGGTGACGAGGAGACGCCGCAAATCAGGTCAATCCGTTCCGGCCACGAACATCTGTCCGAGTCCCCACGCCTCCCGCATCGCCCCGGCGAACGCCCCCGCGATCCGGTGCTCACCGCTCGCGTTGGGATGGGTGCCGTCGTAGGTGTCGGTGTGGATGTCGTACGGCCGTGGCGGCGAGGCCAGCAGGATGGGCGAGCGGGGTTCGTCCAGGTCGGCGGCCGTTTTCGCGAGGAGGTCGTTGAAGAGGTCGACCTGTGCGGCGAAGGGCTCGTCGGCCTCGGCCCGTATGTTCGGTATGACCGGCAGCAGCACCATGCGGATGCGCGGGTTCGCCGCGCGGGCGCCGGTGACGAAGGCCCGTACGTTCTCCGCGGTCTGCTCGGCGTTGGTGTAGAAGCCCAGGTCGATCAGGCCGAGCGAGACCAGCAGCACATCCGCCCGGTGCTCCCGCACCGCCGGGCCGATCAGCGGGGCCATGTGCAGCCAGCCCTCGCCCCAGCCGGCCAGGTGGGCGCGGGGAAAGTCGGGCTCGGCGTAGGCGAGGGAGGTCGGGGCCTCGGTCTGCTTGTCGTACAGCGTCTCGCGCGGGCCGACGAAGGTGAAAGGACCGTCGTACGCCGTGCACAGATGCCGCCACAGCCGGTAACGCCATGTGTGTTCGCCCGCGCTTCCGATGGTCATGGAGTCGCCTACGGGCATGAACCTGAGCATCCGCTCATGATGGACGATCACGCGTACGCATGGGATGTGAGGGCCGCCACGCGGGCCGCTACGTGGGCCACCCCTGGGCCACCATCCGTGGGAGCCGTGGGCCACCCCTGGGCCACCACCCGTGGGAGCCGTGGGCCACCCCTGGGCCACCATCCGTGGGAGCCGTGGGCCACTCCTGGGCCACCACCCGTGGGGCCCCTGGGTCACCCCTGCGCCACCACCTGGCCGCCTCGGCCGGTGAACGCGGAGCGGGGATGGCAGGCTTGGGGGATGCGTCGATCGTCCGCCCGCCTCGCCCGAGCCCTGTCCGCCGGAGCGCTGCTCGCCGGCGTCTGCGCGCTGCCCGCGGTCCCCGCCTCCGCCGCCCCGGCCGACGGCGCCGGTGACCAGGGGTTCACCCTGAAGGACCCGAGGATCGCCGAGTCCAGCGGGCTCGCCGCCTCGCATCTGCACCCCGGCATCTACTGGACGCACAACGACAGCGGCGACGGGCCGTACATCTACGCCGTGGACAGCGCTACCGGGAAGACGGTCGCCCGTGTCACCCTGCGCGGTGTCGGCTCCCCGCGCGATGTGGAGGCGATCTCCGTCGGCCCGCACGACGAGATCTACGTCGGCGACATCGGTGACAACTTCGGCGGCAGATGGCCGTACGTCTGGATCTACCGGCTGCCCGAGCCGAAGGTCCTCAAGGACCAGACGGTCACCGCCACGCAGTACGTGGTGAAGTACGAGGACGGTCCGCGGGACGCCGAGTCGCTGGTCGTCCACCCGAAGACCGGGCGCGTCTACATCATCGACAAGAAGCAGGACGGCGGGCATCTCTACGAGGGCCCGGCCACCCTCTCCACCTCCGGCGCGAACATCTTCAAGCCCGTCGCCCCGGTCGACCTGTGGGCCACCGACGCGGCCTTCTCCCCGGACGGCCGGCAGCTCGCCGTGCGCGGCTACTTCGGCGGCATCTACTACGACTGGAACGGCGGCCGGATCAAACGCGCGGGCCAGCTGGACGTGCCGTTGCAGGGGCAGGGGGAGGGTCTCACCTACTCCCCGGACGGGGCGAAGCTGCTGTACAGCAGCGAGGGCGCGGAGAGTGCGGTGGAGGCGAAGGACGCGCCCGGCCGGCCCTCCGACGACGAACCGGGCGGCAGCGCCAACGCGGCCTCCGGGGGCGGCTCGGGTCTCGCCGGGTTCGGGAGCGGCTCCGGTGTCGGGGTCGGCGCGGCCGTCATCGCCGTGGGCGCCCTCGCCCTGCTCGGGCTGCGCAGGCTGCGCCGACGGGGGTGAGGGGACTGAGCGGCGCCCGCCGTTCCCGACCGAGATCTTGACGTGCGCATGGTCTCCGGGTTGTCTGGAGGCGAGCGGTTTATGGGAGCGCTCCCATAGTTCCGGGGCCGCACCTCCGAGAGGAGACCAGGCACATGTTCCGCAGTTTGCGAAGAGCCCTGTGCGCGGCCGGGGCGGCACTCCTGTTGCCCCTGGCGGGGCTGGCCGGGGCGCAGACCGCCCACGCGGACACCGCACCCGGGGCCGGTTACTGGCACACCAGCGGCCGTCAGATCCTGGATGCGGCCGGTCACCCGGTGCGTATCGCCGGGGTCAACTGGTTCGGCTTCGAGACCACCAACAAGGTGGTCCACGGCCTGTGGTCCCGGGACTACAAGAGCATGATCGACCAGATGCGGTCGCTCGGCTACAACACCATCCGGCTGCCCTACAGCGACGACATCTTCAAGCCGGGCGCGATGCCCGACAGCATCGACTTCTCCGGCGGGAAGAACGCCGACCTCCAGGGCCTGACCTCGCTCCAGGTCATGGACAAGGTGGTGGCGTACGCCGGCCAGGACGGCCTGAAGGTCATCCTGGACCGGCACCGCCCGGACTCCGCGGGCCAGTCGGCGCTCTGGTACACCTCCTCCGTCCCCGAGTCGACGTGGATAGCCGACCTCAAGGCGCTGGCGACCCGGTATCTCAACCAGGACACGGTCATCGGCATCGACCTGCACAACGAGCCGCACGATCCGGCCTGTTGGGGCTGCGGCGACCAGGCCACCGACTGGCGCCTCGCCGCCGAGCGGGCCGGTGACGCGGTGCTCTCGGTCAACCCGAACCTGCTGGTCTTCGTCGAGGGTGTGCAGTCGTACAACGGCGCCTCGTACTGGTGGGGCGGCAATCTGATGGGCGTCGGCCAGTACCCGGTGCGGCTCAGCGTGCCCAACCGGGTGGTGTACTCGGCCCACGACTACGCCACCAGCGTCGCCCAGCAGAGCTGGTTCAGCGACCCGTCCTTCCCGGCCAACATGCCGGGCATCTGGGACAAGTACTGGGGCTACATCTTCAAGCAGAACATCGCCCCGGTGTGGGTCGGCGAATTCGGTACGACGCTCCAGGCGACGGTCGACCAGAAGTGGCTGGCGGCGCTGGTGAGTTACCTGAGGCCGACGTCGACGTACGGGGGCGACGCCTTCCAGTGGACGTTCTGGTCGTGGAACCCCGACTCGGGGGACACGGGCGGCATCCTCAAGGACGACTGGGCGACCGTGGACACCGCGAAGGACGGATACCTGACCAGCATCAAGGCACCGCTGTTCGGGAGCACGGGAAGCGGTGGCGGCGGGGGCGGTGGCGGTGGGGGCACCTCGGCGAGTTGCAGCGCGACCTACGCCGTCAGCAGCGACTGGGGGAGCGGCTTCAACGCCGATGTGACGGTGCGGAACACCGGCACGACCGCGCTGTCGTCCTGGAAGGTCACGTGGACGTGGAGCGGCTCGCAGCGGATCAGCACCATGTGGAACGCGACGTACACGCAGAGCGGCTCGACGGTCGCGGCCGTGAACGCGCCGCAGAACGGCAGTGTGCCGGCGGGCGGTTCGGTGAGCTTCGGCTTCGGCGCGGCGCCGGGCGGCGCCGCCGTACCGAGCGTGAGCTGCACCGCCTCCTGACGGGCGGCGGATACCGGGCCTGACCACGGCGAGGGGCCGCATCTCCCTCCGGGGGTGCGGGCCCTCGCCGCACAGCTGACGACTTTCGAGCCCGACGCGCAACCAAATCTCAGCTTTCGCCCAGCAATGCGGCAAAGTGTCCACCGGTCCATGACCCACCCACCACACTGGAGGACGCTGCCGTGCTCTCGACCGACTTCGTCCCGGGCGCGCCGAACTGGCTCGACCTCGGAACGCCCGACACCGCTGCGGCCGCCGCCTTCTACGGCGCGGTGTTCGGCTGGGAACTCCAGTCGGCCGGACCGGACGCCGGGGGCTACGGGTTCTTCCGGCTCGACGGCAAGGTGGTCGCCGGGATCGGCCCGCTGACCGAGGAGGGGGCCGCCTCCTCCTGGACGGTCTACTTCCACACCCCCGACGCGGACGCCACCGCCGAGGCAGTGAAGCGGGCGGGCGGCAGGGTGCGCATCGCCCCCGCCGACGTCTTCTCCGCGGGGCGCATGGCCCAGTTCACCGACTCCACCGGTGCGGACTTCGCCGTATGGCAGCCGGGCGAGACGGCCGGTTTCGAGACCGTCGGGGTGCCGGGGGCCCTGTGCTGGACCGAGCTGTACACCACCAACGCGGCGGCGGCTCGGGCCTTCTATGGCGCGGTGTTCTCCTGGCAGTTCCAGGACTGGCCGCTGGACGCGGAACTGGCCTACACGGTGGTGTCCCCGGCCGGGGGCGGCCAGGAGGCGGGCCAGGGCGGCATCATGCAGCTGCAACAGCAGCACCTGGACGCCGGTACCACCCCGGAGTGGCACCCCTACTTCGCGGTGGCCGACTGCGACGCCACGGTGGCCACGGCGACGGAGGCCGGCGCCACGGTGCTCATCCCGGCGATGGACGTCGAAGGAGTGGGCCGCCTGGCGATGCTCCTGGACCCGACGGGAGCAGCCTTCGCTCTGCTGACGCCGGACCCGTCGATGGGGGGCTGAGCGGACAGCCCAGCTCGCGGCGCCCTCGGTTCGGCGAACAGGTCACCAGGGCGAGGGAGAGATACGCGGGGCGTTCGAGATAGAAACCGAGCGACACGTCACCGCCCGCGGCCAGCCGCTCCCGGGCGGAGGCGAGCAGGGCCCCGAGGCGGCGGGCCTCGCGCTGCGCGCCGGAAGCGAACCGGGGGGCGAACTCGGTGAGCCGCTCACCCAGCCAGGCCGTCGCCCCCGCCGGGTCCTGCCACGTGCCCCGCACCAGCGAGCGTGGTTTGACGAGCCAGTAGGAAACCTCCAGCGGCGGCAGATCGGACGCGGGGAACTCGGCGGCGACCATGCGGTACCGCTGGACCAGCTCCGGTCTGCTGCCGGCGGCCGCCAGCTCGGCCGAGCTGAAGCGCAGCGGCTGCGCCTCCGGCCGCTTGCTGTCCCCGAGGGCCCAGGCGTCCTGGCCGATGCGGGCCAGGGTCACGCACGCCTCGCCGTCCGGGTGGGTGCTGCCTCCGCAGGCCCTCACGAACGAGGCGCCGCTGAGATCGAGTGCGTAGAGGTCGCTTCCGTTCACCATCACTGCACCTTCCTGCTGTGCTGTCGCGGCCATGACCGACCGCTTCCGCCTCTTGGGCGGAAGTTCACGAGGGCCTCCGGTGGACGCCGGAGGGGTGGTCCCGGATCTCGGTGGCATGGCGCACGGCCTGAGTGACGTCACCGGCCTGCCGGCAGGCGAGGAGCTGTCGCCAGTTGGCGGCGCAGACGTCACAGCCGGTGGCGGGAGCGCAGTCCAAGAGCCAGGCGTCGTAGCCGGCGGGCACCTGGGGCGAGCGCTGCCGTTGGGTTTTCGCCATGGCGGTCACCGTGATTCCCGAGGGGGTGTGAGTTCGGGACGACGGTAGGAGCCGGGCGGAGAATGGCGAGCGCGATATTCGAGACTATTCTCTTGCGGTCACTCTGGATGCATGGACATTCACTCAGAGGTACCGACATCCTGGGGCCACCAACATCGTCAACGCTCAGGGGGTGGTCGTCGTGGTGCGCAGGTTGCGGTTCAACGGGACGGGGAGTGGTGACGGCGGATGCCCGTCGGTGCATGAGGACTTGGACAGTGGAGAGGTGATCGTGCATGGTCCGCCGCTCACCGACCCGGAGGACATCGCACAGCTTCAGCATCTTTCGGAAGGAGAGGTCGCCGTCGTAGTGCCACGGGACGTGCTGGTCGACTGGACACCGAAGGAGCGGACGAGGCAAATGCGGACGATCGGCCTGGACGAGTTCGGTGCGCTGTTCAGCAAGTTCGAGCACACTGCCTGGCGGCTGGAGACACGTCGCCGGTACGCGAGCGACGAAGCCACCGACACCTACCGACAGTTCGTTGAGACCGGCCAGGTCGACTGGAACTTCGACAACCCCTACTGCCAGGTCATCATCGAGCAGACCGCTCGGGGCAAGCGCGTCGAGCGGGTGCGCATCGTGGATCAGCCGCCGACCACGGGTCAGCTGTACCTCCTCGACAACGCCAAGCGGAACAGTGGCATGGGCGAGGACATCCGCAATCTGACGCGCGCCGAGGCGGACCGACTCCGCCTGCCCGCAGACGACTTCTGGATCTTCGACAGCCGCCTCATCGCGCTGCTGCGCTTTGACGACGACGACCAGCTCACCCACGTGGACCTGATCACCGAGCCCGCGGAGGTGGTGCGCTGCTGCATGGTGCGGGATGCTGCTTGGCATCACGCCGTGCCGTGGCAGAAGTTCACGGCCGATATGGGCATCAGCGCGTAGGAGCAAGAGCGGGTACCGGTGGGCACGGACTATCAGAGGGCGCGGGTGGAACTGGGCCGCAGGCTCAGGGAACTGCGCATCGAGAGCCCGGATGGCCGGCTCACCGGTACGGAACTGGCCCGACGGCTGCGATGGCCCCAGTCCAAGGTCAGCAAGCTGGAGAACGGCCGGCAGACACCTACGGATGACGACCTCCGTGCCTGGGCCGAGGCCACAGGGCAGTCAGCCGCGCTCGGTGAACTGCGTGCACGGCTGAAGGGATTCGAGAGTCACATCCGCTCGTGGCGGCGCCAGCTGGCGGCAGGGCACGCCCCGGTACAGGAAACGTGGAACGCCCTCGTCCGTGATGCCCGCACTTTGCACGTGTGGGACAACTTCGCCGTCAACGGGATGCTTCAGACGGCTGAATACGCCCGGAACCTCTTTGAGCGCTCCGCAGAACTCCGGCGCTCGCCACGGGATGCGGAGGACGCGGTGCGAGCGCGCATGAAGCGGCAGGAGTGGCTCTACCAGCCAGGCAAACAGTTGAACCTGCTCATGTGGGAAGGCGCGCTGCGGGCGCAGGTGTGTCCGCCGGAGGTGCTGGTAGCCCAACTGGACCGGCTGCTGGGAGTCGTGGGCATGGACACCGTCCGCCTGGGGATCGTGCCCTGGGACGTCGCGCTGCGCCTGCCTCCGGCGAACGGGTTCTGGATCCTGGACGACCGGCTGGTCACCGTCGAGGACTGGCACGCCGAACTCTGGCTCGAAGACGCCGAAACGATCGCTCTGTACCGCCGCGTCTGGGACACCTTCGCCGAGTCGGCCGTCTTCGGCGCCGAGGCTCAGCAAGTGATCGCCCGCGTCCGCCGGAGCATCAAGGTCTGAGGACATACGGCCGGACCACGTCATCAGCGGCTTCCCACAGGGGCCCGCCGGGGTGGATCGCGGGGCTCCGCCAGCACTCCTCGTCGTACGGGAACGGCAGTTGGTGACCGGCCGCCCGGTTGAGTCTGGACCAGCGGCGCCACCGGGCGTCGTACGGGCTGGGGAGCGGCCATACGTACGGGTCGGGGGTGCGAACCTCCTGCGCGGGCTGCCAGTGATTCGTGGCGGCGGGCTTGCGGCGCAGGCGAGCGAGCATCTCATAAAGGCGCCGGAACACGGGATACCTCCGGCTTCTCGGTGAGTGAGAAACGGGCCCAGACGCACTTTGCGTACGGCTCCTGCCGATGGCCCCAGGAGTCGGAAAGCTCGTCAACCAGCGCCAGCCCGCGTCCCCGCTCCTCGTCCGGCGACGAGTGGTGAAGCAGGGGGAGCCGGTCCCGGTCGGGGTCGGACACCTCCAGCACGAGTTCCGGTTCCTCGAGTACGAGGGCGATCTCGATCTGGGCGTACGAGGTACGGCAGTGGGTCACGGCGTTGGTGACGAGTTCGTTGGTACCGAACCGACGGTCCAGGCCGTGGCCTTGGAGAATTTGAGAGGCACCTCGGTCCTGGAGGGGCAGGAAGACCTCACCGCTTACGCCAATATGTACGACCAACTACGATCGTCGGCACTGGCGCCGGATGCGAGTGCGAAGCTCATCCGGGACGTAATGCGGAGCTTGAAGGAAGACGCATCGTGACCGAGGTTATAGGCCCCTTCCTGAAGTCGTCGTACTCAGGGGCGCAGAGCAATTGCGTAGAGGTCGCCCCCACCACCGCCAACGGCCGAGCCGTCCGCGACAGCAAGCAACACAACGGCCCCCTCCTCACCGTCTCCCGCGACGCCTGGCAGGCCTTCCTCCAGCAGCTCGCGTAGGCGTCTCGGCATATTCCAGCGGCACATTCACTCATCCGGCTGACTCTGTCGCCGTACACCCCGGCTGGTCGGGCTCCCGTGGCTACGTTCCGTCGCATGGTCAGCTCACCGCATGACACCATGCACCACATCTTCCGCAAGGAGCCGGATCTGCTCGCCCGGCTCCTGCCGCGGGCGGGTATGGAGTTCCCCGAGTACCACTCGATCGAGCCGCTGGACACCGACCTCACCGAGATCAGGCCGTTGGAGCGGAGGGTCGACAGCCTCTTCCGGGTCCGGACGGCCGGGAGCGAGGGCGGTTTTCTGCTCGCCGTCGAGTCGCAGGGCAAGCCGGACCGCGACAAGCACAACAGCTGGACGTACTACGTGGCGCATCTGTACGCCAAGTACCGGCTGCCGCCCATCCTGTTGGTCGTGTGCCAGGACAAGAAAACGGCGTCCTGGGCTGCGGAGCCCATTCGCATCGGTAGCGACTTCCACACCAGCATGCAGCTCTTCCCGCTGGTGCTGGGACCGAAGAACCTGCCGGTCATCACCGACCCGGACGAGGCAGCGAAGGACCTTCCCGCCACCGTGTTCTCCGTGCTCGCCCACGCCAAAGATCCGGGTGTGCTTGCCATACTGGACGAGGTCGGGCCGGTGGTGGGGCCCCATCAGGAGTGGGCAGAAATCATCGAGATGGGTTTGGGTGATGGCCCGGCCCGTGACCACTGGAGGAAGCTGATGGACGTGTACACCCCGGTCTTCCCTGGCGCGGGCACCGTGATGGAGGAGGCTTGGCGGAAGGTCGTCGCCTACGGGGAGGCGAAGGGCGAGGCGAAGGCCGTTCTTCGGGTTCTTGATGCGCGGGGCATCGAGGTCTCCGACGCCGTCCGCGAGCGGGTCATGGCCTGCACCGAGCTCGAGGTGCTGGAAGCCTGGCTCGACCGCTCCCTGACCGCTTCGGTCGCCGAGGAGCTGTTCGCCGGGGAGGGAGAGCAGGGTTCCGGAGCCGCGAAGGGCGCCCGGTGACGATCACCGGGCGCCCTTCGTCGTACATACCGAGAGGTCAGAGCTTCTCGATGACGTAGTCGATGCAGTGCGTCAGTGCCTCGACGTCGGCCGGGTCGACCGCCGGGAACATCGCGATGCGCAGCTGGTTGCGGCCGAGCTTGCGGTAGGGCTCGGTGTCCACGATGCCGTTGGCGCGCAGCACCTTGGCGACGGCGGCCGCGTCGACCTCGTCGGAGAAGTCGATCGTGCCGATGACCTGGGAGCGCTTGGCCGGCTCGGTGACGAACGGGGTGGCGTACTTGGACTCCTCCGCCCAGGTGTACAGGCGGGTCGAGGAGTCCTTGGTGCGGGCCGCGGACCAGGCGAGACCGCCCTGGCCGTTGAGCCACTCCAGCTGCTGGTTCAGCAGGAAGAGGGTGGCGAGGGCCGGGGTGTTGTACGTCTGGTTCTTGCGGGAGTTGTCGATCGCCGTCGGCAGGCTGAAGAACTCCGGGATGTGGCGGCCGGACGCGTGGACGCGCTCGGCGCGCTCGATCGCGGCCGGGGAGAAGACACCGATCCACAGGCCGCCGTCGGAGGCGAAGGACTTCTGCGGGGCGAAGTAGTAGACGTCGGTCTCGGACACGTCCACCGGGAGACCGCCGGCGCCGGAGGTGGCGTCCACCAGGACCAGCGCGCCTTCGTCGGCACCCTCGACCCGCTTGATCGGCATGGCGACGCCGGTCGAGGTCTCGTTGTGGGTGAAGGCGTAGACGTCGACGCCGGACTCGGCCCGCGCCTCCGGGTGGGTGCCCGGGTCGCCGGCGATGACGGTCGGCTCGGCCAGCCAGGGGGCGAGCTTGGCGGCCTTGGCGAACTTCGAGGAGAACTCGCCGAAATTGAGGTGCTGGGACTTGTTCTCGATCAGTCCGTGGGTGGCGATGTCCCAGAAGGCGGTGGAGCCGCCGTTGCCGAGGACGACCTCGTACCCCTCGGGCAGGGAGAACAGGGAGCTGATGCCCTCGCGGACCTGGCCCACCAGGTTCTTGACGGGCGCCTGGCGGTGGGAGGTGCCCATGAGGGACGTACCGGTGGCGGCGAGGGCGTCCAGCGCCTCGGTCCGCACCTTGGAGGGGCCCGCACCGAAGCGTCCGTCGGCGGGCTTGATGTCAGCGGGGATCTGGATGTCGGCCACGAGTCGGAGGGTATCGGCTGGGTGAAACCGGATGGAACGGTGTCCGTCCGATGAGACGAGATCGACGGTCTGTGGACTTGTGAATTTGTACGACGATAGGGGCGGCCCTGTGGAAAAGTTTCGGTGACGGAGCGTGATCGGGCGCATCCTGGACGCATGACGGATCTCACGGATCTCACGGGTCTCGAAGCAGAGCTGCGCGGCGCCGTCCGGGGCGAGGTCGGGTTCGATGTCACCAACCGGGCGCTCGTGACGATGGACGCGTCCAACTACCGGCGGGTCCCGCTGGGCGTCGTCGCCCCCCGTGACACGGACGACGTCGCGGCCGTACTGGAGGTGTGCCGGGCGCGCGGCGTGCCGGTGGTGGCGCGCGGCGGGGGGACCTCGATCGCCGGGCAGGCGACCGGCACCGGGGTGGTGCTGGACTTCACCCGGCACATGAACCGGCTGCTGGAGCTGGACCCCGAGGCGCGGACCGCCGTCGTACAACCCGGCCTGGTGCTGGACCGGCTCCAGGAGGCCGCCGCCCCGCACGGCCTGCGCTTCGGCCCGGACCCGTCCACCCACAGCCGGTGCACGCTCGGCGGGATGATCGGCAACAACTCCTGCGGCTCGCACTCGGTCGCCTGGGGCACCACCGCGGACAGCGTGCGGGAGCTGTCCGTCCTCACCGCGCGCGGGCGGCGGCTGCGGCTCGGGCAGGGCTGGGCCGGGGCGCCGGACGGGCTGCGGGAGCTGGCGGAGGGCGAGCTGGCCCGGCTGCGCACGGGCTTCCCGGACCTGCCCCGCCGTATCTCGGGGTATGCGCTGGACGCGCTGCTGCCCGAGAAGGGCGCCGACGTCGCCCGCTCCTTCTGCGGCTCCGAGGGCACCCTCGGCATCCTCACCGAGGCGGTCGTACGGCTGGTGGCGGCACCCCGCGCCCGCGCCCTGGCCGTGCTGGGGTACGGCGACGAGAGCGCCGCCGCCGAGGCCGCGGCCGGGCTGCTGCCCCTCGGGCCGCTGACCGTGGAGGGCATGGCGGCCGACCTGGTGCGCTCACCGGCCGGGCTGCCCAGGGGCGGTGCCTGGCTGTTCGTGGAGACCGGCGGGGAGTCGCCGGCCGAGGCACGCGCGCGTGCGGAGGAAATCGTCCGCGCGGCCGACGTGTTGGACGCGTCGGTGGTGGTTGACCCGGCCGCCCAGCGCACCCTGTGGCGCATGCGCGAGGACGCGAGCGGCACGGCCACCCGCATTCCCCACGGCACCCCCCGCCGGTCCGTCCCCGACGGGCGGGACACCTCCTTCCCGCCCCTTCCCGACGGGCAGCACACCCCCGACCTGCCCGCGCCCGCCCGCGGACTCGGCGCGGAGGCCTGGCCCGGCTGGGAGGACTGCGCGGTGCCGCCCGCCCGGCTCGGCGCCTACCTCCGCGACTTCCGCGCCCTGCTGGCGGCCCACGGCCTGCGCGGCACGCCGTACGGCCACTTCGGCGACGGCTGCATCCACGTCCGGATCGACTTCGACCTCCTCACCGAGGCGGGCGTGGGCCGCTTCCGCCGCTTCTCCGAGGAACTCGCCGACCTGGTCGTCGGCCACGGCGGCTCGCTGTCCGGGGAGCACGGCGACGGCCAGGCACGGGCCGAGCTGCTGCCCCGCATGTACGGCGAGGAGACGGTCCGGCTCTTCGAGCGGGCCAAGGCGGTCTGGGACCCCGACGACCTCCTCAACCCCGGCATGCTGGTCCGCCCGGCCCGGCTGGACGAGAACCTGCGCTTCTCGGTGCTGCCCCGCGAGCCGGTCGAGGTGGCCTTCGGCTACCCGGCCGACGGCGGCGACTTCCGCGCGGCCGTCCGCCGCTGCGTCGGCGTCGCCAAGTGCCGTACGACGTCCGTCTCCGGCCCCGCCGTGATGTGCCCCTCCTTCCGCGCCACCGGCGAGGAGCGGCACTCCACCCGGGGCCGGGCCCGGCTGCTGCACGAGATGCTCGCGGGTGAACTGGTCACCGACGGCTGGCGGTCACCGGAGGTCAAGGACGCCCTGGACCTCTGCCTGTCCTGCAAGGGCTGCCGCTCGGACTGCCCGGTCGGCGTCGACATGGCCACCTACAAGGCGGAGTTCCTGCACCACCACTACGCCGGCCGCCGCCGTCCCGCCGCCCACCACACCATGGGCCGGCTGCCCGAGTGGCTGCGCGCCGTCGCCCGCACCCGCACGGCCCCCCTCGTCAACGCGCTCGCCGCCGTACCGGCACTGGCGGCCGTGGCGAAACGCCTGGGCGGGATCACCCCCGAGCGGGACCTGCCCCGGCTGGCAACCGGCACCTTCAGCGGCTGGTGGCGGCGGCGTGCACCGGCCGGAGGCGCCGGGGACCTGGTGGTGCTGTGGCCGGACACCTTCACCGAGCATCTGTCCCCGTCCGTCGGGCGGGCCGCCGTCCGCGTCCTGGAGGCCGCCGGGCTGCGGGTGGCCCTGCCGCCGACGCTGCTGCCGCGCCGGGGCGCGATCGGCGACGGCCGGACCCGTTCGGCGACCGCGCTGCTGGCCGCCCGCCGGGGCCGCGTCTGCTGCGGGCTCACCTATGTCTCCACCGGCCAGCTCGACCGCGCCCGCGCGGTGCTGCGCCGCACCCTGGACCTGATGGAACCCGTGCTGCGGGCCGGGGTCCCGGTCGTCGTGCTCGAACCCAGCTGTGCGGCGGCCCTGCGCGCCGACCTGCCCGAGCTGCTGCCCGACGACCCCCGTGCCGCCCACCTCGCCTCCGCGGTCCGCACCTTCGCCGAGACCCTGGAGCGCCACGCTCCGCACTGGACCCCGCCCGCCGTCGACCGCCCGGTCACCGGACAGACCCACTGCCACCAGCACGCGGTCCTCGGCGACACCGCCGACCGCCGGCTGCGCGAGGCCGCCGGACTCAGCGGCGAACTCGCCGGGGGCTGCTGCGGCCTGGCCGGCAACTTCGGCTTCGAGAAAGGTCACTTCGAGGTGTCCCGGGCCTGTGCGGAGGAACAGCTCCTGCCGTCCGTGCGCAGCGCCCCGGCCCAGGCGGTGGTCCTCGCGGACGGCTTCTCCTGCCGTACGCAACTGGAGCAACTGGCAGGAGTGCGCGGCCGCCACCTGGCGGAGGTACTGGCGGAGGCGCTGGACGAGCCTCCAGGCTCATAACGGGCGAACTGCGCATACCGCTGCCGGAGGGGGGAGGTCTCGCCGGATAGTCGATGTCAGCATGTGGGACAGTTGCATAAAGGGTTCACGCACCTGTCCGGGTTCCCTAACCTGGACCAGGTAGTACATCCCGCTGAACGAGCCCGATCGAGCACCTGGACCGCCCGTGACCCCCTCCGGCACCGCCACCCCGACCCCGGCCGCCACCGCCACCGCCACCGCCACCGCCACCGCCACCGCCCGCGCACCGCGGCGCCTCGGCTCGCTCGGCCCCGTCGGACTGGTCCTGGCCGGCGGTGTCTCGGTGCAGTTCGGCGGCGCGCTCGCGGTGACGCTGATGCCGCGGGCCGGAGCGCTGGGCGTGGTCACCCTGCGCCTCGTCGCGGCGGCGGTCGTCCTGCTCCTGGTCTGCCGGCCCCGGCTGCGCGGCCACTCCCGTACCGACTGGGGCACGGTGGTCGCCTTCGGCCTCGCCATGGGCGCGATGAACGGCCTCTTCTACGAGGCGGTGGCCCGCATCCCGCTCGGTCCCGCGGTCACCCTGGAGGTCCTCGGCCCGCTCGCGCTGTCCGTGCTGGCCTCCCGCCGCGCGATCAACGCGGTATGGGCGGCCCTGGCCCTGGCCGGTGTCTTCCTGCTCGGCGGCGGGGGCTTCAGCGACCTCGATCCCGTAGGTGTCGGGTTCGCCCTGGGCGCCGGAGCCATGTGGGCCACCTACATCGTCTTCAGCGCCCGCACGGGCCGCCGCTTCCCCCAGGCCGACGGCCTGGCCCTCGCCATGGCCGTCGCGGCCCTTGTCTTCCTCCCCCTGGGCATCGCCTCGGCCGGCACCCGCCTGCTGAACCCCACCACCGCCGGTCTCGGCGCGGCCGTGGCCCTGCTCTCCTCGGTCCTGCCCTACACCCTCGAACTCCTGGCCCTGCGCCGCCTGCCCGCCTCCACCTTCGCGATCCTGATGAGCCTGGAACCGGCCCTCGCGGCGACGGCCGGCTTCCTGATCCTCGGCCAGACCCTCTCCCCGGCCCAGGTGGCGGCCATCGCCCTGGTCATCGCGGCGAGCATCGGCGCGGTACGCACCCAGGTGGGGCGCGCCCACACGTCGTAGGCCCACACGCCGTAGGCCCCCACGTCGTAGGCCCACATGGCGTAGGCGCACATGGAGTCAGCGCACATCTCCTTGGCGCCTACATCGGCCAGAAATCCATGCAAGCACGCTTGATTGTTTCCACCCCCACTGCCATGCTCCCCTCATGGCCGACCCGACGCCCGTCATCGACGACCTGCGTGCGGAGAGTGAGGAACTCGACCTGCTCGTGGCCGAGTTGAGCGCCGCGCAGTGGGCGCTTCCCACCCCCGCGCCCGGCTGGACCCTCGCCCACCAGATCGCCCACCTCGCCTGGACCGACCACTCGGCGCTGCTGGCCGCCACCGACCCCGCCGCCTTCCAGGCGCTGGTCGAGAAGGCGCTCACCGCCCCGGACTCGTTCGTGGACGAGGGTGCGGCGGAGGGCGCCCGGCGCCCGCCGGACGAGCTGCTGCGGGCCTGGCGCGAGGGCCGCGAAGCCCTCGACCGGGCGCTGCGCGCGGCCCCGCCCGACGCGCGCTTGCCGTGGTACGGCCCACCCATGTCGGTCGCCTCGATGGCCACGGCCCGTCTTATGGAGACCTGGGCCCATGGGCTGGACGTCGCCGACGCGCTGGGTGTGATGCGCCCACCCACCGACCGGCTCCGGCATGTGGCGAGACTCGGTGTGCGCACCCGGGACTTCGCCTTCACCGTCCATGGACTCACCCCACCTGCCGACGCCTTCCGCGTGGAGCTGACCGCCCCGCCCCCGTCCGGCGCGATCTGGGGCTACGGCCCGGAGGACGCCCCGCAGCGCGTCACCGGTCCCGCGCTGGACTTCTGCCTGCTCGTCACCCAGCGGGCCCACCGCGCGGACCTCGCGCTGACCGCCACCGGCCCGGACGCCGACCGCTGGCTGGACATCGCCCAGGCCTTCGCCGGTCCGCCCGGCAGCGGCCGCCCGGCGAAGGGGGGCCAGGCGTGACGGTCCTGCGCGTCGGCAACTTCTCCGGCTTCTACGGCGACCGCTTCACAGCGCTGCGCGAGATGCTCACCGGCGGCGAGATCGACGTCCTCACCGGCGACTACCTCGCCGAACTCACCATGCTCATCCTCGCCCGGGACCGGCTGAAGGACCCCTCGGCCGGATACGCCCGCACCTTCCCGCGCCAGCTGGAGGAGTGCCTCGGCCTGGTCCGGGAGCGCGGGGTGCGGATCGTCACCAACGCGGGCGGGCTCAACCCGGCGGGCCTCGCCGACGCCGTCCGGACGTCGGCCGCCCGGCTCGGCATTCCGCTGCGCGTCGCGCACGTCGAGGGCGACGATCTGACCGGCGCCCTTCCTCAGGTTCTGGGCCCCGCTCGACCAGGGGGGACCCCCTCCGACACCCTCGCCGCCCACGCCTACCTCGGCGGGTTCGGCATCGCCGCGTGCCTGCGGGCGGGCGCGGACGTCGTGGTCACCGGGCGGGTGACGGACGCGGCCCTGGTCACCGGGCCGGCCGCCGCCCACTTCGGCTGGGGCCCGGGGGAGTACGACCGGCTCGCGGGCGCCGTCGTCGCCGGACATGTGCTGGAGTGCGGCACCCAGGCCACCGGCGGCAACTACGCCTTCTTCCAGGAGGCCGACGTGCGCCGCCCCGGCTTCCCGCTGGCCGAGATCCACGCCGACGGCAGCAGCGTCATCACCAAGCACCCCGGCACCGGCGGCCTGGTCGACGTCGGCACGGTCACCGCGCAGCTGCTGTACGAGACGGGCGGCGGCCGGTACGCCGGGCCGGACGTCACCGCGCGGCTGGACACCGTACGGCTCGCCCAGGACGGGCCGGACCGGGTACGGATCGAGGGGGTGGGCGGCGAGGCCCCGCCGCCCACCCTGAAGGCCGGGCTCAACCGGCTGGGCGGCTTCCGCAACGAGGTCGTCTTCGTGCTCACCGGTCTCGACATCGAGGCCAAGGCCCGACTGGTGCGCGAGCAGCTCGGCGACGCCCTGGCCAAGGCACCGCCCGCCGAGGTCCGCTGGGAGCTGGTCCGCACCGACCGGGCGGACGCCGGTACCGAGGAGACGGCCAGCGCCCTGCTGCGGCTCGTCGTACGGGACCCGGACCAGCAGGTGGTGGGGCGGGCACTGAGCGGGGCCGCGGTGGAGCTGGCGCTGGCCAGCTACCCGGGCTTCCATGTGCTGGCGCCACCCGGGAAGGGTGCGCCTTATGGGGTCTTCGAGGATGTGGCCGTCCCCCATGGCGTCGTCGACCATGTGGCCGTCCTCGACGACGGCCGCCGTATCCCTGTGCCGCCGCCCCAGGCCACCCTGCCCCTGACGGACGTACCGGCCCCGCCGCTGCCCGACCCGCTGCCGCCCGGGCCCACCCGCCGCGCCCCGCTCGGCCTGGTCGCCGGGGCGCGCAGCGGCGACAAGGGCGGCGACGCCAACGTCGGGGTGTGGGCGCGCACCGACGACGCCTGGCGGTGGCTCGCGCACGAGCTGACCGCCGAAAGGTTCCGGCAGCTGATCCCCGAGAGCCGGGAACTGCCCGTCACCCGGCATGTGCTGCCGAACCTGCGCGCCCTGAACTTCGTGGTGCAGGGCATCCTCGGCGCCGGTGTCGCCGCACAGGCCCGTTTCGACCCGCAGGCCAAGGCCCTCGGCGAATGGCTGCGCTCCCGCCACCTGGACGTTCCGGAGGCCCTCCTGTGACGGTTCTCAGCACCTCCCTGGACCCCGCGAGCGCCGGCTACCGCGCGGCCCGCGAGGCCATGCTGGCCAAGCTCGCCGACCTGGAGGCGGAGCACGCCAAGGCGCTCGCGGGCGGCGGCGAGAAGTACGTCGCCCGGCACCGCGCGCGCGGCAAACTGCTCGCCCGGGAACGCATCGAGCTGCTGCTCGATCCGGACACCCCGTTCCTGGAGCTGTCCCCGCTGGCCGCCTGGGGCAGTGACTACACCGTCGGTGCCTCGCTGGTCACCGGCATCGGCGTGGTGGAGGGCGTGGAGTGCCTGATCACCGCCAACGACCCGACCGTCCGCGGCGGCGCCAGCAACCCCTGGAGCCTGAAGAAGGCCCTGCGCGCCCATGACATCGCGCTCGCCAACCGGCTGCCCTGCATCAGCCTGGTGGAGTCGGGCGGCGCCGATCTGCCCTCCCAGAAGGAGATCTTCATCCCCGGCGGCGCCCTCTTCCGGGACCTCACCCGCCTGTCCGCCGCCGGCATCCCGACCGTCGCCGTGGTCTTCGGCAACTCCACCGCGGGCGGCGCCTACGTCCCCGGCATGTCCGACCACGTGATCATGGTCAAGGAGCGGGCGAAGGTGTTCCTCGGCGGGCCGCCGCTGGTGAAGATGGCCACCGGCGAGGAGAGCGACGACGAGTCCCTGGGCGGCGCGGAGATGCACGCGCGCGTGTCCGGGCTCGCGGACCACTTCGCCGTGGACGAGCGGGACGCCCTGCGCCAGGCGCGCCGGGTGGTCGCCCGCCTCAACCACCGCAAGGCGTACCCGGACCCCGGCCCGGCCGAGCCGCCCAAGTACGCCGAGGAGGAGCTGCTCGGCATCGTCCCCGGCGATCTCAGGACCCCGTTCGACCCGCGTGAGGTCATCGCCCGGATCGTGGACGGCTCCGACTTCGACGAGTTCAAGCCGCTGTACGGCACCAGCCTGACCACCGGCTGGGCGAGCCTGCACGGCTACCCGGTCGGCGTCCTGGCCAACGCGCAGGGCATCCTCTTCAGCGCGGAGTCGCAGAAGGCCGCCCAGTTCGTCCAGCTGGCCAACCAGCGCGACATCCCGCTGCTGTTCCTGCACAACACCACCGGCTACATGGTCGGCAGGGAGTACGAGCAGGGCGGGATCATCAAGCACGGCGCGATGATGATCAACGCGGTGTCCAACTCCCGCGTCCCGCACCTGTCGGTGCTGATGGGTGCCTCCTACGGCGCCGGGCACTACGGCATGTGCGGCCGCGCCTACGACCCGCGGTTCCTGTTCGCCTGGCCCAGCGCCAAGTCGGCCGTCATGGGCCCGCAGCAGCTCGCGGGCGTGCTGTCGATCGTCGCCCGGCAGTCGGCGGCGGCGAAGGGGCAGCCGTACGACGAGGACGCGGACGCCGCCCTGCGCGCGATGGTGGAGCAGCAGATCGAGTCCGAGTCGCTGCCGATGTTCCTGTCCGGGCGGCTGTACGACGACGGCGTCATCGACCCGCGCGACACCCGCACCGTCCTCGGCCTGTGCCTGTCCGCGATCCACACCGCCCGCTACGAGGGTGCGCGGGGCGGCTTCGGCGTCTTCCGGATGTGAGGCATCACGTGATTTCGACACTCCTTGTGGCCAACCGGGGCGAGATCGCCTGCCGGATCGTCCGGACCTGCCGCGAGCTGGGGATCCGGACGGTCGCCGTGCACTCCGACGCCGACGCGGACGCGCTGCACGCGCGCGTGGCCGATCTGGCGGTACGGCTGCCGGGGGCGGCGCCCGCCGAGACGTATCTCCGTGGCGACCTGCTGGTGAAGGCGGCCCTGTCCGCCGGCGCGGACGCCGTGCACCCCGGTTACGGCTTCCTCTCGGAGAGCCCCGGCTTCGCCCGTGCCGTCCACGCCGCCGGACTGACCTGGATCGGGCCGCCGCCGCAGGCCATCGAGGCGATGGCGTCCAAGACCCGGGCGAAGCGGCTGATGGGGCTGGCGCCGCTGACCGAGGTCACCGAGGCCGACCTGCCGGTGCTGGTGAAGGCGGCCGCGGGCGGCGGGGGGCGCGGGATGCGGATCGTGCGCCGTCTGGAGGAGCTGCCCGGCGCGTTGGAGGGCGCGCGCGCCGAGGCGGCGAGCGCCTTCGGTGACGGCGAGGTGTTCGTGGAGCCGTATCTGGAGCACGGCCGCCATGTCGAGGTGCAGATCCTCGCCGACACCCACGGCACGGTCTGGCCGCTCGGCACCCGCGACTGCTCCCTCCAGCGCCGCCACCAGAAGGTGATCGAGGAGGCCCCGGCGCCCGGACTCACCGAGGGGCTCGCGGCCGAGCTGCGCACCCTGGCCGTGCGCGCCGCGCGCGCCGTCTCCTACGTCGGCGCCGGCACCGTCGAGTTCCTGGTCGCCGACGGGCGCCCCCACTTCCTGGAGATGAACACCCGCCTCCAGGTCGAACACCCCGTCACGGAGGCGGTGTTCGGCATCGACCTGGTCGCGGAACAGATCCGTGTCGCGGAGGGCCGCGCCCTCGAAAAGGACCCCCCATGCGCGCGTGGGCACGCGATCGAGGCCCGCCTGTACGCGGAGGACCCCGCCCGGGACTGGGCCCCGCAGACCGGCATCCTGCACCGGCTCGCCGTACCGCCCGGCGTCCGCCTGGACACCGGCTACACCGACGGCGACACCATCGGCGTGCACTACGACCCGATGCTCGCCAAGGTCGTCGCGCACGCGCCCACGCGCGCGGAGGCGATCCGCAAGCTGGCGGGAGCCCTGGAGCAGGCGGCGGTGCACGGCCCGGTCACCAACCGCGACCTCCTCGTCCGCTCGCTGCGGCACGAGGAGTTCGTCCGGGCCCGCATGGACACCGGCTTCTACGACCGCCACCTCGCCACCCTCACCGAGCCCGCCCCCGACGCGTACGCCCCGCTGGCCGCCGCCCTCGCCGACGCCCACGGCCGGTCCCGCTTCGGCGGCTGGCGGAACGTTCCCGCGCAGCCGCAGGTGAAGCGGTACGCGAGGGCGGGGGAGGAGCACGAGGTCCGCTACCGCCACACCCGGCAGGGACCCGTGGCCGAGGGGGTGCGCGTCGTGCACACCGACGCGCAGCTGGTCGTCCTCGACGTGGACGGCGTGCAGCGCAGGTTCGACATCGCCCGCTACGGCGACGAGATCCATGTCAACGCCACCCGCCTCACCGCCCTGCCCCGCTTCCCCGACCCGGTCGCCCAGCTCGCCCCCGGCTCCCTGCTCGCCCCGATGCCCGGCACGGTCGTACGCGTCGCGGAGGGTCTGGCCGAGGGGACGGCCGTGACAGCGGGCCAGCCGCTGATCTGGCTGGAGGCGATGAAGATGCAGCACCAGATCTCGGCACCGGTCACCGGAACGCTGACAGCGCTGCACGCCGAGCCGGGACAGCAGGTGGAGCCCGGCACGCTGCTGGCGGTCGTCCAGCACACCTCTTCCTAGGAGCCCCATGACCCCCGTCATCGAATCCGAAGAGCACCAGGCCCTCCGCGCCGCCGTGGCCGCCCTCGGCAGGCGCTACGGCCGCGACTACCTCACCCGGACCGTCGCCGAGGGCAAGCCGCCCACCGAGCTGTGGACCGAGGCCGGCAAGCTCGGCTACCTCGGCGTCAACCTGCCCGAGGCGTACGGCGGCGGAGGCGGCGGCATCAGCGAACTCTCCGTCGTCCTGGAGGAGCTGGGCGCCGCCGGCTCCCCGCTGCTCATGCTCGTCGTCTCACCGGCCATCTGCGGCACGGTGATCGCCCGCTTCGGCACCGAGGCGCAAGCGCGGGCCTGGCTCCCCGGACTCGCCGACGGCAGCCGCCTGATGGCCTTCGGCATCACCGAACCCGACGCCGGTTCCAACTCCCACCGCATCACCACCACCGCCCGCCGCGACGGCACCGACTGGCTGCTCACCGGCCGCAAGGTCTTCATCTCCGGCGTCGACCTGGCGGACGCCGTCCTGATCGTCGGCCGCACCGAGGACGCCCGCACCGGACGCCTCAAGCCCTGCCTGTTCATCGTGCCGACGGACGCCGAGGGCCTCCAGAAGCGGCCCATCGACATGGAACTGAAGGCGGCCGAGAAGCAGTTCGAGCTGGCCCTGGACGACGTACGGCTGCCCGCCGAGGCGCTCGTCGGCGACGAGGACGCCGGTCTGCTCCAGCTGTTCGCCGGCCTCAACCCGGAGCGGATCATGACGGCCGCGTTCGCGATCGGCATGGGCCGCTACGCCCTGTCCCGGGCGGTCGAGTACGCCCGCGACCGCACCGTCTGGCAGGCCCCCATCGGCGCCCACCAGGCCATCGCGCACCCCCTGGCACAGGCCCACATCGACCTGGAGCTGGCGCGGCTGATGATGCAGAAGGCCGCCCGCCTCTACGACGCGGGCGACGACACCGGCGCGGGCGAGGCCGCCAACATGGCCAAGTACGCGGCCGGAGAGGCCTGTGTGAAGGCCGTCGACCAGGCCGTGCACACCCTCGGCGGCAACGGGCTCACCCGCGAGTTCGGGCTCGCCTCGCTGATAACGGCCGCGCGCGTGGCTCGTATTGCACCGGTCAGCAGGGAGATGATTCTCAACTACGTCTCCCACCAGACCCTGGGCCTGCCCAAGTCGTACTGATCGCACCCGGCCGTGCGAGGAGGAACCGTGTTCCGCAGCGAGTACGCAGACGTCCCGCCCGTAGACCTCCCCATCCACGAGGCCGTCCTCGGCGGCGCCGCAGCCTTCGGCGACCTGCCCGCCCTGATCGACGGCACGGACGGCACCACCCTCGGCTACGCGCAGGTGGACCGGTTCCACCGGCGGCTCGCCGCCGCCCTCGCCGACGCCGGCGTCCGCAAGGGCGACGTCCTCGCCCTGCACAGCCCGAACACGATCGCCTACCCGACCGCCTTCTACGCGGCCACGCGCGCGGGTGCCGCCGTCACCACCGTGCACCCGCTCGCCACCGCCGAGGAGTTCGCCCGGCAGCTGCGCGACAGCGCGGCCCGCTGGATCGTCACCGTCTCCCCGCTGCTGGACATCGCCCGCCGGGCCGCCGAACTCGCGGGCGGGGTACGGGAGATCTTCGTGTGCGACAAAGCCTCCGGACACCGCTCGCTCGGCGACATGGCGGCCACCACCGCCCCCGAGCCGCGGCTCGCCTTCGACCCGGCCGAGGACCTCGCCGCGCTGCCGTACTCCTCCGGCACCACCGGCGTCCCCAAGGGCGTCATGCTCACCCACCGGCAGATCGCCACCAACCTCGCCCAGCTGGAACCGGCCGTCCCGCTCGGCCCCGGCGACCGCATCCTCGCCGTACTGCCGCTGTTCCACATCTACGGCCTCACCGCCCTGATGAACGGCCCCCTGCGCAGGGGCGCCACCGTCGTCGTGCTGCCCCGCTTCGACCTGGAGACCTTCCTCGCGGCGATCGAGAAGCACCGCATCACCGCTCTCTACGTCGCCCCGCCGATCGTCCTCGCCCTCGCCCGGCACCCCGCGGTCGGCCGCTACGACCTCTCCTCGGTGCAGTACGTCATGAGCGCCGCCGCCCCGCTCGACGCCCACCTCGCGCGCGCGTGCGCCGAACGCCTCGGCGTGCCCCCGCTCGGCCAGGCCTACGGCATGACGGAACTCTCCCCCGGCAGCCATGTCGTCCCCCTCGGCCGGCTGCGCGAGGCACCCGCGGGCACGGTGGGCAGACTCGTCGCCGGCACCGAGATGCGGATCGTCTCCCTGGACGAGCCCGGCAGGGACCTCGGCCCCGGGGAGGCGGGGGAGATCCTCATCCGCGGCCCGCAGGTGATGAAGGGCTACCTCGGCCGCCCCGACGCCACCGCCGCCCTGATCGACAGCGACGGCTGGCTGCACACGGGAGACGTCGGGCGGGTGGATGAAGCCGGCTGGCTGTACATCGTCGACCGGGTCAAGGAACTCATCAAGTACAAGGGCTACCAGGTGGCCCCCGCCGAACTGGAGGCCCTGCTGCTCACCCACCCCGGCATCGCCGACGCCGCCGTCATCGGCACCGACGACCCCGACGGCAACGAGATCCCGCACGCCTTCGTGGTCCGCCGCACCGGCACCGCCGACGACCTCACCGAGAACGAGATCATGGCGTACGTCTCCGCCCGCGTCGCGCCCTACAAGCGCGTCCGCGCCGTCACCTTCCTCGGCACCGTCCCGCGCGCGGCCTCCGGCAAGATCCTGCGCCGCGAACTGAGGGAGCTGCCGTGACCCCGATCGGCCGTACACGCGCGCGTGGCGTGGAAACCCTCAGCCTGGACGCCACCGACACCCGCAACGCCCTGTCCACGGCCCTGGTCTCCGGCCTCGCCGCCGCCCTCGCCGACTGCGCCGCCGACCCGGGCGTCCGGGCCGTCGTCCTCACCCACACCGGCACCACCTTCTGCGCCGGCGCCGACCTGCGCGACCCGCCCCACCCGGACGCGCTGGTGGCGCTGCTCCGGCAGATCGTCGAACTGCCCCGCCCGGTCGTCGCCCGCGTCACCGGACACGTCCGCGCGGGCGGCCTCGGCCTGCTCGCCGCGTGCGACATCGCGGCCGCGTCGACGGCGGCCACCTTCGCCTTCACCGAGGTCCGCATCGGCGTCGCGCCCGCGGTGATCTCCCTGCCGGTGCTCCCGCGCACCGACCCGCGGGCCGTCGCCCGGTACTGCCTCACCGGGGAACGCCTCACCCCCGAGGAGGCCGTGCGCGTGGGCCTGCTGACCACCGCCGCCGACGACGTGGACGCGGCCCTGGCCCCCGTCCTCGACGGCCTGCGCCGCTCCTCACCCGAGGCCCTGGCCGAGACCAAGCGGCTGCTCACGGCTAGGGTGCTGGAGGCATTCGACCGGGACGCGGCCGCCCTGACCGCGCTCTCGGCCCGGCTGTTCGCCTCCGACCAGGCCAGGGAGGGGATGACGGCCTTCCTGGAGAGACGGGACCCGGCATGGGTGGTGTGACCGCGTGAGACCGACGGCGGAACGTGAGCGCGTGCCCAAACAGGACCGCAGCCGGGCCACCCGGCAGCGGCTCCTCGAAGCCGCCGTGGCCTGCCTCGCCGAACATGGCTGGGCGGGTTCCACGGTCGCCGTCGTCGCGGAACGCGCCGGCGTCTCCCGCGGCGCCGCCCAGCACCACTTCCCCACCCGCGAGGACCTGTTCACCGCGGCCGTCGAGTACGTCGCCGAGCAGCGCTCCACCGCCCTGCGCGACCTCTTCCCCGAGGGCGCCGCCGACCGCCGGGCCGTCGTCTCCGCCCTGGTCGACCTCTACACCGGCCCGCTCTTCCGCGCCGCCCTGCACCTGTGGGTCGCCGCCTCCAACGAGGAGCAGCTGCGCCCGCGCGTGACCGAGCTGGAGGCCCGCGTCGGCCGCGAGACCCACCGCATCGCCGTGGAACTGCTCGGCGCCGACGAGTCCCGCCCCGGCGCCCGCGAGACCGTCCAGGGCTTCCTGGACATGGCCCGCGGCCTCGGCCTCGCCAACCTCCTCACCGACGACACCGCCCGCCGCGAACGAGTCGTCGCCCAGTGGGCCGAGCTGCTGGCCCACGCCCTGGACTGAGCCACTGTCAGGGGCGCCGGTCACGGTCTTTCCAGGCCGCGGGGTGAACCGGCCCGCGCACGGGTGATCCGGGTCACATCGGGATCCGGCCAGGGGCAGTACCCTTGCCGCATGCTTCCGATGCTCGTCCGCCGCCGCCACGTGGACTACGTGCGCGTCACGAGCATGGGCTGTCGGCGCTTCTCCGCCTGACCCAGCCCCCTCTTCTTCTTTTCCTTTTCCGGAACCGGATCTCGGCACCGGGGGCCGCCCTCACCCCTCGGCGGCCACCCGTGCCCCGTACACCCCGCGGACGCACCATGACCACGCACAGAGCGACGTCGTACGACCAGCTCCCCATCATCGACCTGTCGGCCGCCGACCGCGGCCCCCAGGCCCGCGACCTGCTCCACGCCCAGCTGCACAGCGCAGCCCACGACGTGGGCTTCTTCCAGCTCGTCGGCCACGGAGTGACGGCGGCCGAGACCGACGCGCTGCTCACCGCCATGCGCGCCTTCTTCGCCCTCCCCGAGGCCGACCGGCTCGCCCTCGACAACGTCAACTCCCCGCACTTCCGCGGCTACACCCGCACCGGCGACGAGCGGACCGGCGGCGCCCGCGACTGGCGCGACCAGCTCGACATAGGCGCCGAACGCCCCGCCCGCGTCCCCGGCCCCGACGAGCCGCCGTACTGGTGGCTCCAGGGCCCCAACCAGTGGCCGGCCGCCCTCCCCGAGCTGCGCACCGCCGCCCTGGCCTGGATCGACAAGCTGAGCGCGGTCGCGGACCGGCTGCTGCGCGAGCTGCTCACGGCGATCGGCGCCCCCGCCGACTTCTACGCCCCGGCCTTCGGCGACCACGCCCACCCGCACCTCAAGCTGGTCCGCTACCCGGGCAGCGCGGGCGACGGCACCGACCAGGGCGTCGGCGCGCACAAGGACTACGGCTTCCTGACCCTCCTGCTCCAGGACGCGGTCGGCGGCCTCCAGGTCCAGCGCGAGGACGGCCGCTTCCACGACGTACCGCCGATCGAGGGCGCCTTCGTGGTCAACCTCGGCGAACTCCTGGAGGTGGCCACCAACGGCTACCTGGTGGCCACCAACCACCGCGTGGTCAGCCCGCCCGGCGCCACCGAACGCTTCTCGGTGCCCTTCTTCTACAACCCCCGCCTGGACGCGCGGATCGAGCCGCTGCCCTTCCCGCACGCGTCCCGGGCCCCCGGCATCACCACCGACCCGTCCAACCCGCTGTTCGCCGAGTACGGCTACAACGAGCTGAAGGGCAAGCTGCGGGCCCACCCGCTGGTGGCCGAGCGGCACCACACAGGTCTTCTGACACCGGCCTGAGCGGCCGGTCCCGAGGGGCGCGGAAGCGCCCCTCGGGCACCCCTTCAGTGGGCGATGTCCACGAACCCCGCCACGTCCTCCGGGCGGCGCGGCCCGGGACCGACATACCGGGCCGACGGCCGCACCAGCCGCCCCGTCCGCTTCTGCTCCAGAATGTGCGCCGACCACCCCGCGGTGCGGGCACACGTGAACATGGACGTGAACATGTGGGCCGGAACCTCGGCGAAGTCGAGCATGATCGCGGCCCAGAACTCCACGTTGGTGGCCAGCACCCGGTCCGGCCGCCGGTTGTGCAGCTCCTCCAGCGCGGCCTTCTCCAGCGCCTCCGCGATCTCGAACCGCGGCGCCCCCAGCTCCCGCGCCGTACGCCGCAGCACCCGCGCGCGCGGGTCCTCCGCCCGGTACACCCGGTGCCCGAAGCCCATGAGCCGCTCACCGCGGTCCAGGGCCTGCTTGACGTAGCCTTCCGCGTCCCCGGTGCGCTCGATCTCCTCGATCATCCCGAGCACCCGCGAGGGCGCACCGCCGTGCAGCGGCCCGGACATCGCGCCCACCGCACCCGACAGCGCGGCGGCGACGTCCGCGCCCGTGGACGCGATCACGCGCGCGGTGAAGGTGGAGGCGTTCATCCCGTGCTCGGCCGCGGAGGTCCAGTACGCGTCCACGGCGGCGACATGCTTCGGGTCGGGCTCCCCGCGCCAGCGGATCATGAACCGCTCGACCACCGAGTTCGCCTTGTCGATCTCCCGCTGCGGCACCATCGGCAGCCCCTGCCCGCGCGCGGACTGGGCGACGTACGACAGCGCCATGACGGCGGCCCGCGCCAGATCCTCCCGCGCCTGGCCCTCGTCGATGTCCAGCAGCGGCTTCAGCCCCCACACCGGGGCCAGCATCGCCAGCGCCGACTGGACGTCCACCCGGATGTCGCCGGAGTGGACGGGGATCGGGAACGGCTCGGCGGGCGGCAGCCCCGGGTTGAAGGCGCCGTCGACCAGCAGCCCCCAGACGTTCCCGAAGGAGACATGGCCGACGAGATCCTCGATGTCGACGCCCCGGTAGCGCAGGGCCCCGCCTTCCTTGTCGGGTTCGGCGATCTCCGTCTCGAACGCGACGACTCCTTCGAGCCCGGGTACGAACTCGGACATGAGGCGGCTCCTCGTGCGTGATGTGGCGGCGGCGGTCACCCCGGTGATGCCCCGACGGACCGGTGGTCACCCAAACCGCGAAGGGACCAGCACGATATCCCCCAGTGCCATACATGGGCAGCCCATAAGACACTGAGTGCCACACACGCGCGCGTGCGATGAGGCCGCGGACGCCCGGTACGGCGCGGACGCCCGGTGGCAGGATGGCCGCGTGACCGACCGCAACCCGCTCCTCGACCCCGCCTTCGACCCCGCGGCCATGCGCAAGCAGTACCGAGCCGAGGGTCTCGACGAGCGGGACCTCGCCACGCACCCGATGGACCAGTTCGCCCGCTGGTTCGAGGAGGCGGCCCGCGCCGCCCTCCACGGCACCCTCTACGAACCCAACGCCATGGTCGTCGCCACCGCGGACGCCGCCGGCCGGCCCAGCACCCGCATGGTCCTGATGAAGCAGTACGACACCGAGGGCTTCGTCTTCTACACCAACTACGACTCCCGCAAGGGTCGCGACCTCGCCGAGAACGACCAGGTCTCCCTGCTCTTCCCCTGGCACCCGCTGGCCCGCCAGGTCGTCGTCACCGGCACCGCCCGCCGCACCGGCCGGGACGAGACCGCCGCGTACTTCCGCACCCGCCCGCACGGCTCCCAGCTGGGCGCCTGGGCCAGTGTGCAGTCCGCGGTGATCGCCTCCCGCGCCGAACTGGATGCCGCCTACGCCGACCTGGAGGCCCGCTACCCGGAGGGCGAGCAGGTCCCGGTGCCCCCGCACTGGGGCGGCTACCGCGTCACCCCGGAGACGGTCGAGTTCTGGCAGGGCCGGGAGAACCGCCTGCACGACCGGTTCCGGTACGTCGCCCGGCCCGACGGCACCTGGACGACCGAGCGCCTCAGCCCCTGAGGAACCTGGCGCCTGAGAACGCAGACGACCCGCGGGCTGGGTTCCTCCGAGGAGGAGCCGGCCGGACGTACCGGCAGCCCGCGGGTCGGGTGACTGCTTGGGAATGGGGCCGGCTGCACGTGTCTCTCACGTGCCGGTCCGGCACCGCACAGTGTGTGGTGACGGGCCGCTAGCCCGCAGCCACCTCACGCGTCCGGTATTCATACATCTGCCGAACCACCTCCCTTCTCGTGTACCGCCACACTAGAAAGTGCCCGGGGACCGCCTCAACTGTTTTTTCGCGGGAACTTCTCGAGGGAACTTCGCGCGGAACTTCTTGAGGGAACTTCTTGTGGGAACAGGGTGTGGGGTGTGTCACGTTCGAGTTGAATGAAGGCAGTGAGCGAACGCGCCGTCAGGGCGTGTGGACGCGGCTTCAGGGGGTCCAGGGTGAGTGCTTCCCGGCGGAGTGGGACCACCGACGAGCTGGGGCCGGAAGACCCCGGCGAGTCCGGTGAGCACGGGGGGTCCGATCTGCTCGCCGCGCTGCTGGACGGCATGGACGCGGCCCTGTGCGCCTTCGACGCCGACGGGGTCGTCACCCACTGGAACCGCGAGGCCGAGCGGATCCTCGGCTGGACGGCGGCCGAGGCGGTCGGGCGGCACGGCTTCGCCGGTTGGGCGGTGCGCAGCGCCGACGCCGAGGAGGTCCAGTCGCGGCTGATGTCGGCGATGCACGCGCCCGGACGCCAGGTGCACGAGTTCGCGCTCGTCACCAAGGACGGCGGGCGGGTGCTGGTGCGGACCCAGGCCGCGGCCGTGCGCGGGCCGGACGGCAAGCCCGCCGGGCTGTACTGCGCGTTCAGCGAGGTGCACGCGCAGATCGACCTGGAGCGGTCCATCGCGCTGAGCGAGGCGCTGTTCGAGGACGCGGCCTGGGGGGTCGTCCTGATCGACGCCGATCTGCGGCCGGCCGTGGTGAACGCGTACGCGGCCCGGGCGCTGGGCACCGGACGCACCTCCGCGCTGGGGCGGCCGCTCGGCGAGCTGCTCGCGCAGGGCGTGGAGGAGCTGGAGGCCGCGCTGACCCATGTGCTGTCCGAGGGCGCGCCCCCGGCACCGGCCGAGATGTGGGTGACGCTGCGCACCGCCGAGGGCGAGAAGCGGCGGTGCTGGCGCAACGGCTTCCTGCGGCTGGCCTCACCGCTGGCCGAGGAACCGGTGCCGCTCGGCGTGGGCTGGTTCTTCATGGACGTCACCGAGGCCAAGCAGACCGAGCAGGAGGCGGCCCTGCTGCGGTTCCGCACCAACCAGCTGCACCGCGCGGCGCGGGCCGCCGCCGAGTGCGAGGACCCGGCCGAGGCCGCCACCGTCCATCTGGACTTCGCCCTCGCCGGTTTCGCCGACCACGCGCTGATCGACCGGGTGGCGCCGGCCCCCGCGCGCGCGGAGGACGGGGCCGAGGAGAGCGCCGTACGGCTGGTACGGCTCGCCGCCACGCCCGCCGGTGCGCCCGGGCCGAGTCTGCTGACGGGCGCGGCCGGGCTGCCCGTGCGCTACCCGGAGGGTCATCCGGCGCTCCAGTGCGTGGCGCGGGCCGGGACGGTGCGGGCGGACGCCGGAGCGGTGCCCGCCGAGCGGGCGCGCGAGTGGGCGCTGGAGCGGCAGTGGCCGGGCGACGCGGTGCACGCGCTGTGCGCGGTGCTGCGCAGCCGGGGCCGCACCCTGGGCGTGGTGACCTTCCTGCGCGGCCCCGGCCGCAGCCGCTTCGAACGCTCCGACACGGCCTACGCCGAGGACGTCGCGGTCCGCATCGCGACCTCCCTGGACCTGGCGGAGTCGACGCGGGAGAAGTCCTAGCCGCCGTTCAGTGGCGGTAGAAGATGCGGTCGGCGTACTCCTTCATCACCCGGCCGTTCCACTCGTGGCCGCCGTCGACGTTGCCGGAGCGCAGCAGCGGGGGTTCGAGGCCGCGGTCGGCGAGGGTGGCGGCGGTGGTCGCCATGACGGCCTGCATCAGGGCGCTGGTGACGACCGTGGAGGCGGGGGCGAAGGGCGCCGGGATGGTGTCGAGGGTGAGTTCCGCGTCGCCGACGGCGATCTTGGAGTCGAGGACGACGTCGCAGTGGTCCTTCAGGAAGGTGCCGGAGGCGTGCCGGGACGTCGTCTCGGCGGCGTAGGCGACCGAGGTCACGCCGATGACCTTCACCCCGCGCGCGCGGGCGCTCTGGGCCATCTCGACCGGGAGGGCGTTGCGGCCGGACAGGGAGATGATCACGAGGGCGTCGCCGGCGCGGACCGGCGAGGTGTCGAGGACGGCGCCGGCGAGGCCGTCGACGCGTTCGAGGGCGGAGCCGAGGGTGGCCGGGGTGACGTCGACGCCGACGACGCCGGGGACGGCGAGCAGGTTCATCAGGGCGAGGCCGCCGGCGCGGTAGACGACGTCCTGGGCGGCCAGCGAGGAGTGCCCGGCGCCGAAGGCGAAGAGGCGGCCGCCGGCGGCGACGGTGTCGGCGAGCAGCGTCCCGGCCGCGGCGATCGCTCCGGCCTCCTCCTCGCGGACCCGTTGCAGCAGGCCGATGGCGGCGTCGAAGAACAGGTCGGCAGGCGTGCCGTCGCTCATGCGGTGCCCCTTCGCAGCGTCTGTGTCGCGGATCACCGTGCGGTCTGGACCAGTGCGGTGTCAATACGGCCGCAGGTCACCGCGGGCACCCGGTTTCCCCGGCACCCCCCGGATGTCAGTGGGATCCGGCAGAATTGGTGGCAGGGCCAGCGCACGCGCCGGGTGACCTTCCGGCAGAGGTAATCGAGGGGCACGTATGTCCGGACTGATCGACACCACGGAGATGTATCTCCGCACCATCCTCGAGCTGGAAGAGGAAGGCGTCGTCCCCATGCGCGCGCGCATCGCGGAGCGGCTGGACCAGAGTGGTCCGACGGTGAGCCAGACGGTGGCGCGGATGGAGCGCGACGGGCTGGTCTCCGTGGCCAGCGACCGCCACCTGGAGCTGACCGACGAGGGCAGGAGGCTCGCCACCCGCGTGATGCGCAAGCACCGCCTCGCCGAGTGTCTGCTGGTCGATGTGATCGGCCTGGAGTGGGAGCAGGTCCACGCGGAGGCGTGCCGCTGGGAGCACGTGATGAGCGAGGCCGTGGAGCGCAGGGTGCTGGAGCTGCTGCGGCACCCCACCGAGTCGCCGTACGGCAACCCGATCCCGGGCCTGGAGGAGCTGGGCGAGAAGGACGGCGCCGATCCGTTCCTGGACGCGGGCATGGTGTCGCTGGCCGACCTCGACCCGGGCACGGACGGCAAGACGGTCGTCGTCCGCCGGATCGGCGAGCCGATCCAGACGGACGCGCAGCTGATGTACACGCTGCGGCGGGCCGGTGTGCAGCCGGGTTCGGTGGTGAGCGTGACCGAGTCGCCGGGCGGGGTGCTGGTGGGCAGCGGCGGCGAGGCGGCCGAGCTGGAGGCGGACGTCGCCTCGCACGTGTTCGTCGCCAAGCGCTGACCTCCCGAGCGCGTCACGGACAGGAGAGGGCCCCGGCACCCTGTGGGCGCCGGGGCCTGTCCTCCCCTTTGCTGACCCGGAGCCCCGAGCTCTCAGGGTCATTCCCCTCGGACCGGTTTCCCCGAGCGGTCCGCCTCCCGCCAGAAGAGATCCCCTCGGCGGCGGCGATCATTCCTTGAGGGGTGTCACTCGAATGAGGGGTGTTGTCCGCAGGGACAGCATTTTCGAATGCGCATTCGATAGTGTGCGGCGGTAAACCACCGATCGAGCAGGCGGAGCTGGGGGGTGCCAGGTCCATGGCGCGGCGTATCGAAGTGACGGGAGCGGGCGGGGTGCGCCTGGCCGCATGGGAGTTCGCCGATCCTCCCAAGGGCGGGCCGGACACCGGCAGCGCTCCCGGAGTGCTGTTACTTCACGGCCTGATGGGCCGTGCTTCGCACTGGGCGTCCACCGCCCGCTGGCTGTCCGCCCGCCATCGCGCGGTCGCCCTCGACCAGCGCGGCCACGGCCGCAGCGGCAGGCCCGCACGGGCCGGCTACACCCGCGAGGCGTACGTCGAGGACGCCGAGGCCGCCGTGGAACAGCTCGGTCTCGCCCCCGTCGTCCTCATCGGCCATGCCATGGGCGCGCTCACCGCCTGGCAGCTGGCCGCCAAGCGCCCCGACCTGGTGCGCGGCCTGGTCATCTGCGACATGCGGGCCTCCGCGCTCGGCGCGGCCTCGCAGCGGGAGTGGGCCGACTGGTTCCGCTCCTGGCCCGCCCCCTTCGCCACGCTCGCCGACGTCCGCACGTGGTTCGGCGAGGACGATCCCTGGGTGGAGCGGCCGAACCCCGCGCGCGGTGCCTTCTACGCCGAGGTCATGCAGGAGGGCGAGGACGGCTGGCGGCCCGTCTTCGACCCCGAGCACATGCTCGCCTCGCGCGAGACCTGGGTGTACGACGCGCACTGGGACGAGCTGACCCAGGTCCGCTGCCCCACGCTGGTGGTGCGTGGCCTGGACGGGGAGCTGGGGCGGGCGGAGGCCCAGGAGATGGTGCGGGTGCTGCCGCACGGGGAGTACGCGGAGGTCGCCGACGCCGGGCACCTCGCGCACTACGAGACGCCGGAGGCCTGGCGCTCGGCCGTCACACCCTTCCTGGACCGGCTGCTCGCGGACTGAGCGCCCCCGGCTAGGGCCCGCGACGCCGGCAAGATCCGAAAGAGAGGCCCTACCGGTCCCGGCCGCACGCGTACGCCAGCGGAGAGATCAGCTCCTCCGCGTCCGGCAGCCAGCGGTTCGCCGGAGTCGGCCGGCGAGCCCACTGCACGGCGCCGCGGGAGCCGAAGCGGGTGGGGGGAGCGGCGACATACGCCCCCTCGCCCAGCGCCACCAGGTCCAGCGAGGAGAGCGACCACCCCAGCTTGCGCACCAGCTCGGCGACCTTGCCCGAGGCCCCCGGCAGCACGAAGAAGTTCATCCGCCGGTCCGGGGTGAGCGTCACCGGGCCGAGCGTCAGCTCCATCCGCTCCATGCGGGCCAGCGCGAGAAACCCCGCACTCTCCGGGACGGACAGCGCGTCGAAGGTCCGCCCGGTCGGCAGCAGGATCGACGCCGTCGGCTGCTTCTGCCACATCCGGCGGGCGACGGTCGCACTGCCGGTCGCCTGGGTCGCCCAGTCGGGGCGCGCGGGGTGCGCACCCGGCGCAGGGCAGGAGGCGTCGTCGCACGAGCAGCGCTGCATCCCGTCGACGGCTTCCAGCCAGGTGCCCGGGAACACGTCCCAGTGCCGCTCCTCGGCGTAGCGTACGGCGGTTTCCAGCAGCGATTCCCCGCGCTGCTGCGGAATCTGGGCGGCTTCGGGGCCGGCGATCGTCTCTTCCACGCCCCTCTCAACTCCCGCACTCACCCGGAGTTACGGCCGTAGCGCGCGCGGGGGAGGAGCATCGATTCCGCAGCCGGGGCGCATGGGTGCATGGACGGGGGCGCGCAGGAGGAGGCGGGGCGTGCGGTGGGTAGCCAGGGGTGGGGTGGGCGTCCGCCTTTACCCCGGCAAACCGCATATGTCACGCATTGACGGTATGTCAGCTGGGCAGTGATCTTTGCAACCGGATCACCGGCCTGATCGTCACGCTCCAGGGTTCCCAACGCAGGGGGTAGCACATGGCCGCAAGGCCTCTCGTGGCGAGGCAGCCGAACGAACGGCTGCAAGCTCTCATCCAGGAAGCGGGGTGCTCCAACGCCGGCCTGGCCCGGCGGGTGAACATGTGCGGCGCCGAGCACGGGCTCGATCTGCGCTACGACAAGACGTCCGTGGCCCGCTGGCTGCGCGGACAGCAGCCGCGGGGCCGGGCGCCGGCGATCATCGCGGAGGCGCTCGGGCGCAAGCTCGGCCGTACGGTCACGATCGACGAGATCGGCATGGCCAACGGCAAGAACCTCGCCTCGGGAGTCGGTCTCCAGTTCTCGCCGACGGTGCTGGGGGCCATCGAGCAGGTCTGTGAGCTGTGGCGCAGCGACGTGGGCCGGCGGGACTTCCTGTCCGGCTCCTCCGTCGCCGCCTCGGCGCTGGTCGAACCCAGCCGGGACTGGCTGATCTCGGCACCGGACGCCCAGGTGGCCCGGCAGGCGGGCCCGCGCGTGGGCCAGGCCGACGTGGCGGCCGTACGGTCCATGACCCAGGCGCTGACCGACCTGGACCACCAGTTCGGCAGCGGGCATGTGCGCCCGGTGGTCGTGCACTACCTCAACAGCGTCGTCTCCGGGCTGCTCGCGGGCTCCTACCGGGAGGCGGTCGGGCGGGAACTCTTCGCCGCCGTGGCCCGGTTGACGGAGCTGGCCGGGTACATGGCCGTCGACACCGGGCAACCCGGCCTGGCCCAGCGGTACTACATCCAGTCGCTGCGGCTCGCCCAGGCCGCCGGCGACCGCGGCTACGGCGGGTATGTGCTGGCCGCCTCCATGAGCCATCTCGCCGCACAGCTCGGGAACCCGCGCGAGATCGCCCAGTTGGCGCGGGCCGCGCAGGAAGGGGCGCGCGGACAGGTGACCCCGCGCGCGGAGGCGATGTTCCACGCCGCCGAGGCACGCGGGCACGCGCTGCTCGGCGATGCGCGCGCGGCGCAGGCGTGCACCGGACGCGCGGTCGCGGCGATGGAGCGGGTGGACCCCGACTCGGGGGACGACCCGGTGTGGATCCGGCACTTCGACGAGGCCTACCTCGCCGACGAGTTGGCCCACTGCCACCGCGACCTCGGCCAGCCCGAGCAGGCCGCCCGGTACGCCGAGCAGTCGCTGGCCGGGCACCCCGAGTCCCGGGCCCGCCGGCGCGCCATCGGCTATGTGCTGCTCGCCACGGCCCAGGTGCAGCAGCGCGAGGTCGAACAGGCCTGCGCGACCGGACTGAAGGCGGTGGAACTGCTGGAGAACCTCCGCTCCACCCGGGGCGCGGAGTATCTGGACGACCTTCAGCAGCGGCTGGCCCCGTTCCGGGAAGAGGCGGTGGTACGGGAGTTCGGGGCGCGCCTCGACCTCCAGCAGGCAGCGTGAACACCCGCCCCGCGATTGCGTGAACGCACGGCCAACACCGCCCGGGTGCGCGTGCGGTGCCCGGGAGCGGGATCGCGGGGCGGTGGTGTTGCGGCCGTCACAGGCCCCAAGGTTGCGCCCTGAGCTGCGTAGCACCCGGCTCGGGGGACCCGGTAGCGTGAGCCGACGATTCACAAGGTCCCCCATTGGTAGGAGTCCCGGTGACGCAGAGTGGACAGGGCGAGGAGCCCTCGGCGCGGCAAGCGCGCGAAGGCATCGTGCTGCCCTCCGACGGAGGCGAGCCGTTGCTGCCGGGCATGGCCGGCGCACCCGCCCCGACGGCACCGGCCGGCGGGCAGGCCTGGAGCGGGCAGTGGGGCCCCGGGCAGCAGACGCCGCAGCCGGGCGAGGGCTGGCCCCCGGCGGCCGACCAGCAGTGGGAGGCCCCGGCCGGCCCCGAGCAGCCGCCGGCCGCGGCCCACCCCGGCCCGCTGCCGCCCGAGGGCGCCCCGGCACCGTCGTACGGCGGCCAGGGGTACTCCTACGGCGGTCAGGACGCCGGATACGGCGCGGCGGCCGGACCGTACGCCCAGCAGGGCCAGTACCCGCAGCAGGACCCCTACCAGCAGGGTCCGCGGCAGGACTCGTACCAGCAGGGCGGGCAGCAGGACTCGTACCAGCAGGGTCAGCACGAGGACCCGTACCAGCAGGGCGGGCAGCCCCACCCGGCGGCGCAGGGGTCGGCCGGGCCGCTGCCGCCCGCCCATCCGGCCGCGGGCGCCCCGCTGCCGCCCGCCGCCGACGCGGCCACCCAGTACCTGCCGCCCGTCCCGGGCGGCCCGGCGGGCGCCGGCCTGCCCGGCATTCCGGGCGTGCCCGGTGCGCCCGGGGGCGAGGCCGCCACCCAGTACCTGCCGCCGATCCCCGCCGCTCCGGCGCCGGCCGACGAGGGCGCCACCCAGTACATACCGCCGGTCCCGCCGGCCGCCTCGGGCGCGCTGCCGGCCGAGTCGGGCGCCGAGGAGACCCGGTACCTGGGGCGCGCGATCCCGCAGTCGGCGCCCGCTCCCGGGTCGTCGGACGCGGAGGCCACCCAGTACATCCCGCCGTTCGCCGCGGCGGCGCAGGCCGACGGGGACCGGCAGCCGCCGGCCGAGTTCGACAGCCTCTTCCGCAGCGGCCCGGGCGGCGGTGACGGTCCGGCGGGCTCCACCCAGCAGCTCCCGCTCGTCCAGCAGCCGGACGCCTACCCCGGCCCGGCCCCGTCGTCGTACGGCCCGGGCCCCTCGTCGTACAGCCCGGCGCAGCCGTCGTACGACGCGGCGCTCGACAGGGACGACCGGCCGCGCGGGCGGTCGCGGGTGCCGCTCATCGCGGCGATCGGGGTCGGCCTCGTCGTCGTGGGTGTGGGCGCCGGTGCGCTGCTGAGCGGCGGCGGGGGCGACAAGAGCCAGGGCAACGACGACAAGACCGTCGCCGCCGCCTCCCCGGCCACCCAGGGATCCGCCTCGCCGTCCGCCGACCCGGCCCGGGCCCAGGCGGTCGAGCTGGACAAGCTGCTCGCCGACAGCGGCAGCAGCCGCGCCTCGGTGATCCAGGCGGTGGGCGACGTCCGCCGCTGCGACAACCTGGACCAGGCCGCCTCCGACCTGCGGGACGCGGCCAAGCAGCGCACCGGGCTGGTCACCCGGCTCGGCAAGCTGTCCGTGGACAAGCTGCCGGCGAACGGACAGCTCACCGACGCGCTGACCAAGGCCTGGCAGGCGTCGGCGGCGGCCGACGACCACTACGCGGCCTGGGCCGACCAGGCCAAGGGCCGCAAGGGCTGCCACAAGGGCCATGCCCGGGTCACCGGGCAGACCCAGGCGGCCAACAAGGAGAGCGGCACCGCCAGCGTGCAGAAGACCAAGGCGGCGGCGCTGTGGAACGCGATCGCCCGGAAGTACGGCCTGACCCAGCGCCAGCCCACCCAGCTCTGACGCCGGGCGCGGGCGTCACTGGATGTCCGCGTCCGCCAGGATCCGGGTCACGTCGGCGGTGCCGCTGCCGGTGCCGCCGAGGGCGCCCCGGGCCGCGACCAGCCGGCCGTCCCGGACCACCTGGAGGGTCACGTCGGCGTTGACCAGGCGCGGGAAGCCGACCGAGGCGAGCTTGCCCTGGTAGGGCCAGTGCAGGGCCGGGGTGAGGCCGCCGGTGGACACCCGCAGGCCGCCGTCGAGGGTGTGCCGCACGGTGTCGGCGCTGACCTCGCCGGAGCCGATCCGCTCCAGGACGGCCTTGAGCACGGTGTAGGCGATCCAGGTGGTCTGCACTCCGGCGTCCGCGGGGTCGATGCGGTTGTCGCCGAAGGCCTCCTCGTTGATCACCTTCTTCATGGTGGCCCAGCGGGCGTCGGACGCCGGCGGGTACCAGCCGGTGATGTACGCCCCCTCGTACGGCCCGCCCGTCCCGCCCGTGGCGTCGATCACCGTCTGGTCGACGCTGCCAAGCACGGTCGCGGTCCGTACCTCGGGGAAGTTCTCGCGGCTGCGCCGGAAGGAGTCCATGAAGGTGTCCGTGCGGTCCCCGAGCGCGGGCACCACACAGCCCTTCTTCGCCAGGCCGGTCGTCCCCGTGGCAATCGTGGTGGCCGTATCCTTCGTCGCGGAGCGCAGTGCCTGCGCGGCCTGGTCGCCGTACTCGGTGGCGTCCTCGGGCGCGAGCTGGTCGACGGCGTCGCGGTGCCCGCCCGCCTTCAGGCCGGAGTTCAGCAGTGTGGGCAGTTCGTCGCCGGCGATGCTGTCGGGGCGGACCAGGGAGACCTGCCCGCAGACGGCCGAGAGGGCCTTGCCGAGACCGGCGAGCAGGGCGGGCTGGCCGCCGTTGACCGGGTACGACATCGGGCCGGTGAACTCGTCGTTGGTGACGCCGTAGCCGCCGATGTAGGGGATGCCGGCGCCCTCCAGCGGGGCGAGGTAGGAGTCGCCGAACTGGCTGTAGGAGCCGACGACCGCGACCACGTCCTCGTCCGCCGCGCGCCGGGCGCACTTCGCCGCACCGACGGAGTCGTTGTGGTCGTTGCAGGTCAGGACCTCGAGCTGGTGTCCCGCGATCCCGCCGTGGGCGTTGATCCACTTGGCGTAGGCGCGGGCCATCGCGGGCATGCCCGGCTTGTTGGTCGCGTCCGTGTTCTCCGGCGCCCAGGTCATCACCTTGACCGGGTCGTCCCCGGAGCCCCCCGTGGCACCGGGGACGACCCCGCACCCGGCGGCGAACGAGGTACACAGCGCCAGGATGGCCGCCGCGCGGGCGGAGGCCCTGACGGGCCGGGATCGGAGGGAGGAGAAGGTGCTGCGCGTATGTCGCCTGCCGGTCATGTCCCCACACCATTCCCCCACACCGGTAACCCGGGAGTGACCCTCGGTCAACGAAAGGTGACGCCGAGGTGAATTACGGGGGCCGGTGTGGCCGGTGGTGCGAAGAACGTACGATCGGTGACCGTGCAAGGTTCGGAGAACTCTTCCCGTCGTGGCCGTCGCTCCTCCACCATGGGCGGCATGCCCCTGAACGACATGCCGTGGTGGCGCTGGCGCAGCAATGTGCGCTCGGCGCTGCACATGCTCTCCGACCCCGTCTTCCAGCGGGAGGTCTGGCTGGCCGGCGTGGACGGGTACGGCGACGTCACCGACGCCGTGTACCGGCTGGTGGAGGACACCTGGCTGGACAACTGGTCCGCGGAGAAATACGTCGGCACCATCTTCCGCGACTCGCAGGAGGCGGCGCTGGTCGACACCGCCGTGCTGCGGGTGCTGCGGATCATGCACCAGGTCGGCCCGGACGCCCCCGTCGCCGCCTATCTCGAGCACGCCGGGTGGCCGGAGGCGGTGCGGGCGGCGCGGGACGCGCATGTGCGGATGTCGGCGAGCGACGGGGAGGACCCGGACGCGCCGCCGAAAACGCTGGAAGTACTGCGGATCATGACCCGGACCGCGTAGCCGGGCCGGTCCCGGCAGGCGGGCAGCCGTCCCGTCCTGCGGGACGACCGCCCACGGGGGTACGGCGGTGTGGGACCCTGTAGTGCATGAACGAGCAGCCCTCGCCCGCCGCCGCCCCGGCCGACCAGTACGTCCTCACCCTCTCCTGCCCGGACAAGCAGGGCATCGTGCACGCGGTGTCCAGCTATCTGTTCATGACGGGCTGCAACATCGAGGACAGCCAGCAGTTCGGCGACCACGACACGGGTCTGTTCTTCATGCGGGTGCACTTCTCGGCGGACGCGCCGGTGACGGTGGAGAAGCTGCGGGCGAGCTTCGCCGCGATCGGTGACTCCTTCCACATGGACTGGCAGATCAACCGGGCCGACGAGAAGATGCGCATCGTCCTGATGGTCAGCAAGTTCGGCCACTGTCTGAACGACCTGCTCTTCCGGGCGCGGATCGGCGCCCTGCCGGTGGAGATCGCGGCCGTGGTCTCCAACCACACCGACTTCGCCGAGCTGGTGGGCTCGTACAACATCCCCTTCCACCACATCCCGGTGACGCGGGAGAACAAGCCGGAGGCCGAGGCCAGGCTGCTGGAGCTGGTGCGCGAGGAGAACGTCGAGCTGGTCGTCCTCGCCCGCTATATGCAGGTCCTCTCGGACGACCTGTGCAAGCAGCTGAGCGGCCGGATCATCAACATCCACCACTCCTTCCTGCCGAGCTTCAAGGGCGCCAAGCCGTACCACCAGGCGCACGCCCGGGGCGTGAAGCTGATCGGCGCGACCGCTCACTACGTCACCGCCGACCTGGACGAGGGCCCGATCATCGAGCAGGAGGTCGAGCGGGTCGGCCATGACGTCACCCCCGACCAGCTGGTCGCGATCGGCCGTGACGTGGAGTGCCAGGCGCTGGCGCGCGCGGTGAAGTGGCACGCGGAGCGCCGCATCCTCCTCAACGGCCGCCGGACGGTGGTCTTCGCCTAGGCATCGCGCCGGCGGGCGAACTTTTCGATCGCCGCCGGGGTGACGGGGGTGAAGAAGTTGACGAGGTTGCCGTCGGGGTCGCGGAACAGCAGCGACCGGTTGCCCCAGGGCATCGTGGTGGGCTCGGTGACGACATCGGTGACGAAGCCGGTCAGGTTCCGGTGCACACGGTCCACGTCGTCCACGAGGAACTCGGTGATCACGCTGTGGTTGGCCGCCGGGCGGGCGGAGCCCGGGGCGAACAGCGGGACCGTGCGGGTGCCGGCGATCGCGAGGGTGGCACCCGTGGTCCTGAGTTCGGCGAAGTCCTCGGTGGCCCACGTCGCCCGCGCCCCGGTGGCTCGCTCGTAGAACTCCACGAGGCGTGCGACGTCGCTGGTGATGATGCGGATCGAGACGAAGTCCATGGGTATCTCCTTGGCTGTGCCGACGGCGTGCAGTTGCAAGCAAGCTAGGAGACATAGAGGACAGATTCGGTCCTGTTTACGGCCTGCCGGGCGGGCTGGTCACATCCGGCTCAGTGAGGCCGTCGCGAAGAGGACGTCTCTGATCGCCTCCCGGTCGCCGAGCTGGCCGGCCGCGGCTTCCTCCGGCGGGATGCGGCCCGCGGCCAGGCGGCAGAACTCCACGCCGTCCAGGGCGACATGGGCCACCTCGAACTCCGCGGAGCCCACCGCCGCCGGCGAGTCCAGCGGGATCAGCCACTCGCCGCCCGCCGCGCCCTCGATCTCCAGGCGCAGGCTGCGCCCGGGCGCGCCCGCCGGCACGAGATGGGGGACCGGCCCGGGCGCGGACAGCCCCGCGCGGCGCCGCTCGGCGAGGGCCGCCGGCAGGGTGCGGGCGGCGAGGTCGATCATGGCGCGCAGATGGCGGGGCGCGGGCGGCTCGTAGGGGTAGTCCACCGCCTCCGCGATGTCCTCCGCGTGCACCCAGCACTCGAAGGCGCGGTCCAGCAGCGCGTCGTGCAGCGGGAGTTCGAAGTCGTCGTAGGAGACCGCGAGGCCGCCGGAGTGGCTGCCCGTGAAGGCCACCGTGCGCACCAGGGCGTGGCTCTGCTCCCGCCAGGGCGCCCGCACCGAGCGGCCCGGCGGGAAGTGCGCGGCCCGCCAGTACGCCTCGGTGCGCTCGGCCGGGCCCAGGGGCTTTGTCCCGGCGTCGGCCGGCTCGGCCAGCGGGTCGGCCAGGCCGAGGGCGGCGGCGACCAGTCCGTCGACCGCGAGGAGATGGGCGATGACCCCGGCGACGGTGGTACGACGGCTCGTCGGGCGGTCGGCCTCGAACCAGCGCAGCCGCACCGGGGCGTGCCACTCCGCGTCCCCGATGTCCTGGAGCAGGGCGTCCAGGCGGGCGGTCTCGGCGTCGTACGGCGCCGCCCACCCGGGTACCGAGATGCGCGGCGGGCGGCGCTCCAGGCAGCCCTCCAGGACCCGGGTGCGCAAGGCGGGGTCGAGGTCGAGGCTCTCCGGCTGGTGCAGCAGACCGACCGCCTCGCGCAGCCGCCGGGCCTCGTCGGCGCAAGCGCCACAGTCACCCAGGTGCTCCTCCACGGCCTCGGTCTCCGCCGCCGAGCAGGCGGCCAGCGCCCAGGCGCCGAGCAGCGACTTCAGCACGCCGTGCGGCAGGTCGAGCGGGGCGGGCGCGGGCTCCTGGCCGGCGAGGTCGGGCAGCGGCCGGCCGCCGTCCTCGACGGAGGCCCGGGGCAGCGGTATGCGGGGCGCCCGGTCCGGACCGGGCCCGTCTCCCGGCGGCACCCGGCCCGCGTCTCCGGAAGGCTGCTGCCCCTCCGGATCCTCCGGACCCTCACCGTCGTACGCCCCGAAGCCTTCCGCGCCGCTCATGCCGCACCACCTCCGTGTCCCGGGGGTGTCCCGGTGTCGTGGGCGGTGGACAGGAGTTGCAGGCCGAGGCGGAGCCTGCGGCGGGCCTCGTCCTCGGTGACGCCGAGGTCGGTGGCGGTCTGGCGGTAGTCGCGGCGCTGGAAGTAGGCCCGTTCGAGGGCGGCGCGCAGCGGGGCGGGCATGGAGTGGACGATGTAGTCGGCGCGGGCGGCGACCGAGGCGCGGCGCACCGTGCGCTCCAGCGCCTCGTGGTCCGGCTCCCCGCCCTCCGGCCGCTCCCGCTCCTGCCGGTCCCGCAGGCGTTGCACGGCGAGCCGGTGGGTCACGGCGGCCATCCAGGTGCGCATCGGGCCCTGTCGGGGGTCGTAGGTCTCGGGGTGTTCCCAGGCGTGCGCGAAGACCTCGCGGGTGACCGCGTCGGCCGCGGACTCGTCGGCGAGGACGCGGTGCGCGAGGCCGTGCACGAGCGAGGCGAACCGGTCGTACAGCTCGCCCAGGGCGGCCGCCTCGCCGCGGGCCAGCCGCTGCTGCATCTTGCGGTCCCAGCGGGGCGGTACGTCCTTCCCGGCCATGCGGTCCCTCCCCTCGCCCGTGTCCGGCCCGTCCAGCGTGTCTGCACCGTCATCCCGAATGTAGTCGGCACCTCTGACAGCGCACGCCCCTTTGTGTCCACGCGCGCCCCCGAGGCACCGCAGGTGATAGTGCCCTCTTCACATAACCTTCACACGAGCCGGGTACAACTCCGTTCCAAGTCCGATCGAACAGGATCGATAGTGACCGGAACAAGCCCTTTGATGATCATCCGTGGTTTGCCAGTGGAAGTTTCAGGGAACGGCCGCTGGGCAGCCGCGCGGAAAGAAGCGTAGGAACTGCTTCCGGTTCTGGGCGGTTCCGGTGGGTTCCGGCGAGCGGAGGGGCTAGGCCGTGGCATTCAACGTGACCGGCGTCGAAGAGGGCGAGTGGGCCGTGCTCCGGGTGTCCGGGGAGCTGGACCTGATGACCTCGCCGGTATTGCGCCAACGTGTGCACGACGTCGTGGCCGAGGGCCACCACAGTCTCGTCGTCGACCTCTCCGACGTCTTCTTCTGCGACTCCAGCGGCGTCGGCGTGCTGGTCGCCGCCCGCCGCCTCATCCGCTCCTGCCAGGGCCGGCTACGGCTGATCCTGCCCGACCGGGGCGCGGACGACGGCTCACACGTCAACCGGGTCCTCGGCGCACTCGGCGTCCGCCGCCTCTTCGACGTCCGCCCCGACCTCACCTCCGCCACCACGGAAGACGCCGACCCCCTCTCCGCCTGACGCCCCCCCCGACAGCCGCCACCTCCGCGACAAGGTCACACCACGGCCGCGGAATTCCCCCGGTCCCGGCACAACCGCCGGTTTCCCGTCGGTTCACCGCCTGTTTTCCGTCATCCGCGTCGTACGCTCGCCGCCAGGGCATCCGCAGGCTTCACACGTAAGGCGGCCGAACAGGCATGGTCAGCATCGAGTACGAGCGCAGGATCGCCGCCCGGTTCACCACGTTCGACCAGGACGGCAACGGCTGGATCGACCGGCAGGACTTCTGTGCGGCGGCCAAGGCGCTGCTCGCCGAGTTCACCGTGGCCGCCCGTTCCGCCGCGGGGCAGTCGCTGTACGCCGGTGCGGAGGCGTTCTGGCAGGGCATGGCCGGGATCGCCGACCGCGACGGTGACCAGCGCATCACCCGGGAGGAGTTCGTCACCGGCGCGGTCCGCCGGCTGCACGACAGCCCCGAGCGCTTCGCCGAGATCGCCCGCCCTTTTCTGCACGCGGCCCTGGCCGTGGCGGACGGCGACGGGGACGGCCGGGTGACGGTCGCCGACACCGTGCGCGCGCTGCGGGTGTTCGGGGTGCCGGAGGAGACCGCCCGGACGGCCGCCGCGGCGCTGGACACCGACGGCGACGGCCTGGTGGGCGAGCCGGAGCTGGTCCCGGCCCTGGCCCGGTACTTCAGCGTCCCCGTGTAGCCGCGGCGAACCGCTCTCTGAGCTTGTACTTGAGGACTTTGCGCAGGGTGTCGTTGCGGGGCAGGGCGTCCACCACCTCCAGGCGCTCCGGGAGCTTGTGCACGGCGAGGCCCTTCCCGCGGAGGTAGGAGACGAGTTCGGGGAGGGTCACGGCTGGTGTGCCGGGGCGCTGTTCGAGGACCGCGCAGACCACCTCGCCGCGCTCGGCGTCCGGCAGGCCGATCACGGCGGTGTCGGACACCGAGGGGTGCCCGGCCAGCAGGTCCTCGATCTCCTTCGCCGAGATGTTCTCCCCCTTGCGGATGATCACGTCCTTGGCCCGGCCGGTGAGCACCAGATGCCCCGAGCCGGTGATCCGGCCCAGGTCGCCGGTGCGCAGAAAGCCCTCGGGGTCGAAGGCCGCCGCGGTGTGCGCGGGGTCGAGATAGCCCCGGCAGACGGCCTCGCCGCGCAGTCGTATCTCGCCGTCGACGATCCGGATCTCCATGCCCGCCGGTGGGCGGCCCTCGGTCGTGGCCAGGTTCTCCGGGGTGTCCTCCGGGTCCCCCATGGTGATCATCGGGGCCTCGGTCATGCCGTACCCGTGAGTGAGCCGGACGCCCATCTCGCGGACCACCGCGTGGTACAGCTCCGGCGGCTTGGGGGCGCCGCCGCCCGCCAGCAGGCGGAGCGTCGGGATCAGCCGCTCGCCGGGCCGCCTGCGCTGCTCGGCCAGGAACAGCGAGTAGAACGCCGTGGAGCCGCCCGCCACCGTCACCCCGTGCCGCCGGTACTCCGCCAGCACCCCGGGCAGCGCGAAGTGCTCGAACAGCACCGCAGGGAAGCCGTACAGCAGCAGCATCACCAGGTAGTCCGGGCCGCCTATGTGGGCGTACGGGAAGGCCATGGAGCCGACGTCGTCGGGGGAAAGGCGCAGCGCGTGGGCCAGGCAGGAGCCGCCCGCGATCAGGGAGCGGTCGGTGTGCAGGACGCCCTTGGGCTCGGAGGTGGTGCCCGAGGTCCAGTAGATCCAGCGCACCGGGGTGCCGTCGCCGGGCGGGGCGGGCAGCGCCGAGGGGTCGCCGTCCGGAAGGGTGTCGTACGCCTCGAAGATCCCGCGCGCGCCGACCCGGCGGGCCGTCTCCGTGTGGTCGTGGCCGCGCCAGACACCCGGTACGGCGAAGAAGCGGGCCTTCGACTCCCGGAGCGCGAAGCCGACCTCGCGGTCGCGGTAGAAGGGGATCAGCGGGGACTGGACGGCGCCCAGGCGGGCCAGCGCGAGGGAGAGGACGACCGTCTCGATCCGGGTGGGCAGCTGCCAGGCGACGACGGTGCCGGGACGTACGCCCATGCCGTACAGGCCCGCCGCGGCGCGCTCGGAGCGAGCCCGCAGCCCCTCGAAGGTGAGGACCCGGTCCCGCTGGAGCAGCACCGGGCGGTCGGGGGTGAGCCGGGCGCGGCGCTCCACCAGCTGCCACAGCGTCGGTGCGGAACTCAGCGAGTGCGGGGTCTCGTTCACGGCGGCTGCCCCCTGCTTGGCTGACGACTCGTCAGCTGACATGCTATCTGACGGACCATCAGATGACGCCGGTCCGGCGCCCGGTCCGGTGGAGGGGAGAGGCCATGACCAGCGAACTGCCCCGCATCATCAGCGTCGACGACCATGTGATCGAGCCCGCGCACCTCTTCGAGACCTGGCTGCCGGCCCGGTACCGGGACCGCGGTCCGCAGCCGCTCACCGCCGGGATCGGCCGGCTCGCCTACGTCGGCGGCAGCTACCAGATCACCATGGACCCGGACGGGCCGCCGACGGACTGGTGGATCTACGAGGACCTGAAGTTCCCGTACAAGCGCAACATCGCCGCCGTCGGCTTCGACCGGGACGAGATGACCCTGGAGGGGATCACCCGGGAGCAGATGCGGCGCGGCTGCTGGGACCCCGTGGCCCGGCTCGCGGACATGGACCTCAACCATGTGGAGGCCTCGCTCTGCTTCCCCACCTTCCCCCGCTTCTGCGGGCAGACCTTCGCCGAGGCGCACGACAAGGAGGTCGCCCTCGCCTGCGTACGGGCCTACAACGACTGGATGGTGGAGGAGTGGTGCGGGGACAGCGGGGGGCGGCTGATCCCGCTGTGCCTGGTCCCGCTGTGGGACGTGGAGCTGGCCGTCGCCGAGATCCGGCGCAACGCCGGGCGCGGGGTGCGGGCCGTCACCTTCTCCGAGATCCCCACCCACCTCGGGCTGCCCTCCATCCACTCCGGCTACTGGGACCCGTTCTTCGCGGTGTGCCAGGAGACCGGGACGGTCGTCAACATGCACATCGGCAGCAGCTCGCAGATGCCCGCCGCCTCGCCGGACGCCCCGCCCGCCGTCCAGGCCTCGCTCAGCTTCAACAACGCGATGGCCTCGATGATGGACTACCTGTTCAGCGGGGTGCTGGTGCGGTTCCCGCGGCTCCGACTCGCCTACTCCGAGGGGCAGATGGGCTGGATCCCGTACGCCCTGGAGCGGGCGGACGACGTCTGGGCGGAGCACCGCGCCTGGGGCGGGGTGCGGGACCTGGTCCCCGAGCCGCCCTCGACGTACTACTACCGGCAGATCTTCTGCTGCTTCTTCCGCGACCGGCACGGCGTCGCCTCGCTGGACGCCGTCGGCCGGGACAACGCCACCTTCGAGACCGACTACCCGCACGTCGACTCGACGTTCCCGCACACCAAGGAGGTCGCCCTCGAGCATGTGAAGGGCCTGGACGAGGAGACCGTGTACAAGCTGATGCGGGGCAACGCCATCCGCATGCTGGGCCTGGACCTCGACCGGTGACGGACCTGTCGTACACGCCCGAGGAGGAGGAGTTCCGGGCCCGGCTGCGGGAGTGGCTCGGCGCGGTGCTGCCCACCCTCCCGGCCCGGCCCTCCCCGGACGACTGGCCCGGCCGCCGCGCCTACGACCTCGGCTGGCAGCGGATGCTGTACGACGCCGGGTACGCCGGCGTGCACTGGGACGCCTCCCCGACCACCCGGCTGATCTTCCTGGAGGAGACGGAGAGGGCGGGCGCGCCCTATGTGGGGGCCAACTTCGTGGGGCTGCTGCACGCCGGGCCGACGATCGCCGCCGAGGGCACGCCGGAGCAGCGGGCGCGCTGGCTGCCGCCGATCCTGCGCGGCGAGCAGGTGTGGTGCCAGGGCTTCAGCGAACCGGAGGCCGGTTCCGACCTGGCCGCGCTGCGCACGCGCGCGTGGCGCGACGGCGACGACTATGTGGTGAGCGGGTCCAAGATCTGGACCTCGCACGCCGAGGTCGCCGACTGGTGCGAACTCCTCGTCCGCACCGACCCGGACGCGCCGAGGCACCGGGGCATCACCTGGCTCGCGCTGCCGATGGACGCCGCCGGGATCACCGTACGGCCGCTGCGCACCCTCGCCGGGTCGGCGGAGTTCGCCGAGGTGTTCCTGGACGAGGTGCGGGTGCCGGCCGCCAACCGGGTCGGCGCCGAGCACGACGGCTGGCGCGTGACCATGGTGACCCTCTCCTTCGAGCGGGGCACGGCGTTCGTCGGCGAGGTCGTCGCCTGCCGCCGGGAGCTGCGCCGGCTCGCCGCCACGGCCCGGGAGAACGGCCGCTGGGACGACCCCGCGCTGCGCCGCCGGCTCGGCCGGCTGGAGGCGGAGTTCCGGGCGCTGTGGCGGCTGACCCAGTGGAACGTGAGCGAGGCGGAGGCGCGCGGCGGAGTGCCCGGGACCGGGGGCTCGGTCTTCAAACTCCGCTACTCGCACGCCCGCCAGGAGCTGTACGACACCGCAGCCGACGTCCTCGGCCCCGACTCCCTCGACCTGGAGCACCCCTGGGTCCTCGACCGCCTGTCCTCCCTCTCCTACACCATCGCCGCCGGCACCTCCCAGATCCAGCGGAACATCGTGGCCGAGCGCATCCTGGGCCTGCCGAAGGGGAGATGAGGGGGTCGCTGGGGGCGGGGTGACGGGTGGTTGTCGGAGAGGAGAGGGAGTGTGCGGTTTCAACTGAGTAGCGAGCAACGGGCGTTGCAGGAGTGGGTGCGGGGGCTGATGGGGCGGTGGTTCGGGCGGGAGGCGCTGCGGGCGGCCGTGGCGGTGCCGGGACGGCTCGACCGGGGGCTGTGGCGGGCGCTCGGGGAGGCGGGATTCTTCGCGCTGCGGGTGCCCGAGGCGGCGGGCGGTGCGGGGCTCGGGCTGCCGGAGGCGGTGCTGGCCTGCGAGGAGGCGGGGCGGGCCCTGCTGCCCGGGCCGCTCGTCGCCACGCAGCTCGCCGCCGGGCGGGTGCCGGGCGCGGCCACCGGGGAGACGGTCGTGGCCGCCGTACAGGGGCGGCTGGTGGAGTGGCTGGACGCGGCGGACGCGGTGGAGGGGGAGGTGTCCGGGGCGGTGCCCCTGCGGTCCGTGGACCCGCTCACCCCGCTGCACCGGCTGCCCGCGGCGGACGCCGGCCCGGCGCCCGAGGCCTCGCTGCTCACCGCCGCGGAACAGCTGGGCACCGCGGCCCGGGTGGGCGAGCTGGCCGTGCAACACGCCCGGACGCGGGTGCAGTTCGGACAGCCCATCGGCGCCTTCCAGGCGGTCAAACACCTGTGCGCGGAGATGCTGGTGCGCACCGAGACCGCCCGCGCCGCCGTCTACGCGGCCGCCGTCACCGCCGACCCCGCCGACATCGCCGCCGCCCGGCTGCTCGCCGACGAGGCCGCCGTGCGCGGCGCCCGGGACTGCCTCCAGGTGCACGGCGGCATGGGGTTCACCTGGGAGGCGGACGTGCATCTGTACCTGAAGCGGGCATGGGTGCGGTCCCAGCGTGGCGGTGGGGCCACGGAGAGTGAGGAGCTGCTCGCCGAGGGGCTGGTGAGCTGATCGGGCGGTACCCCGCTGGGCTGCACCGACGGCCAAGCTTTGGCCCAAGATGTCGCGGATCGTGGCGCTCCGGAATCACTCAGCGTCGATACCGGGTTGTGTCCTGCGCGGGGCTCGTCACGGCCCGGAGTCGACGGTCCGCTCCGGTACCTTGTGTGGGATGCGAGTGGCTGCGAGCACGGGCCGGGTCGACGGCGTCCCAGGGGCGCTGCCGGGTCGCGCGGTGCGCGCCGCTGCTCACGAGGCGGTCGGAACCCCCGTCCCCGCCTGTTCGACTCCCCGGCACGAGCGTCGCACAGTATGCCTCACGCGTACTCCTTCGCGCGGGAATATGCCCGAAGCGCTTGTTGGGGTGACTGTACGTCAACCATGCTGTCTCGTAAGGGAATCACGTTCCGTGACCCTTGCTCTGGCCGTTGTTCTGGCCATGCAGAAAATGGCTACGATCGTGGCCCTCGTCGTGATCGTCGTCGCGGTCCGTGCCGTGGCGTCCGGATGGCGTGGGGTCATGAGTCCGCCGGTTCGGATGGTGTGAGCGGTGCAGGTGCTTCAAGTGCAGCTGGAGATCCGGCCCGACCCCGCGGAGGTGGGGCGGGCCAGGAGATGGGCCCGCTCGCGGCTCGCCGGGTCCGGGATAGCGGCCGACGAGCCGTTGGCCGAGACGCTGATCCTGCTCGTCTCCGAGCTGGTGACCAACGCCGTGGTGCACACCGGCCGTCCGGCCGTGCTGCGGCTGTGTCTGCCGGCTCCGGCGGCCGCGGACGACGCGTCGGTCACGGTCCGGGTGGAGGTGGCCGACGCCAGCTCCCGCGCGCCCGTGCCGCGCTGCGCGGACGGTGACGCCACCGGCGGCCGGGGCCTGGCGCTCGTGGACTGTCTCGCCGACCGCTGGGGCTGGAGCCCGGAGTCGGAGGGCAAGAACATCTGGTGCGAGCTGGACCGCTGTGCCGAGTCCGCACAGAGCGCGGCGACGGCCTGCGGGGGTGCACTGTCCGCGTACGAGCAGCTGGCCTTCGAGGTGGTCTGAGGGCCGCCTCCCGGCCGACGGCGGGTGAGGCTCCTCAGAGGACGGCCACCGGCGCCACCGGTGTTCCCGTCGCGCCCGCGAACGGCTCCGGCGTCGCCGCGAGCAGGAACGCGTAGCGCCCGGCCTCTCCACAGGCTGTGGACAACTCTTCGAGATTCCAGTTCTGGCCCTGGACCATCCCCATCTCCACCAGGTCCAGCGCGTGCACCGGCAGCCACAGATCCTCGATCTCCGGCGGAAATATCTCGAACGTGAGCGTGTCGTTCGCCACGGCGGCCACATCGCGCGCGTGGAACCACTCCGGCGCCCGGATCGACAGCCCCGGCGACGGATAGCCGTAACCGTGCCGGTCCCCGGCGAGGTACACCTGCATCTGTCCGGTGCGGACCAGCACGATGTCCCCGGACCGCACCCGCACCCGGCCGAACTCCTCCGCCGCCGCCAGATCCTCCGGCGTGACCGCGTGCCCGCCCGCGAGCCGGTCCACGCCCCGCGCGCGTGCCACGTCCAGCAGCACCCCGCGCGAGACGATGTGCCGCGCCTTGTCGATCCCGCCGAACTCCGCCCCGCCGTGCGCGGTGACGCTGGCCGCGGGGCGCCCGTTGTAGAGCCGGCCCGAGTGCGAGACATGGCTGAGCGCGTCCCAGTGGGTGCCGGACTGGAGCCCCATGGTCACCGTGTCGTCGCTGCACGCCACCGTGCCCGGCCCGAACAGCTCCTGGTTGATCTGCACCATCGCGTGCAGCGGATTGACCCGGCCCGGGATCACCCCGGTCTGCACCCCGTCCTGCCGGAGCGGGAGGGCCAGCGGGACCCGGCGGCCGGTGCGGACCTCGGCGGCGGCGGCGCGTACGACCTCGTCCGTGATCAGGTTGAGCGTGCCGATCTCGTCGTCGGCGCCCCAGCGCCCCCAGTTGTTCACCCGCTCGGCGATGTCGTGGAACTCCTTCGGCAGTGCCATCCGGTGCCTCCCCGGGGCTTGTGTCCGCGCGTCCGACGGGCCATAAAATCTAACGGACCGTCAGAAACTGCGGGAAGGGGCCGGGCGTGGGGAACTTCTTGGCCGGAAAGGTCGTCGCCGTGACCGGCGCCGGGCGCGGGATCGGACGGGCGGTCGCGCGGGCCGCCGCCGCCGAGGGGGCGAAGGTCGTCGTCAACGACTACGGCGTCTCCGTCGACGGTGCCTCGCCCACCAGCGAGGTCGCCGAGGCCGTCGTCAAGGAGATCGAGGCGGCGGGCGGACAGGCGGTGGCGGTCGCCGACGACATCTCCACCATGGCGGGCGGACAGCGGGTGGTGGACACCGCGCTCGCCGCGTACGGCCGGCTCGACGGGGCGGTGTGCGTGGCCGGGATCCTGCGGGAGCGGATGCTGTTCAACATGACCGAGGAGGAGTGGGACCCCGTCGTCGCCACCCACCTCAAGGGCACCTTCACCGTCTTCCGGGCGGCCTCGGCGGTGATGCGCACCCAGCGGTCGGGCACGCTCATCGGGTTCACCAGCGGCAACCACCAGGGCTCGGTCTCCCAGGCCAACTACAGCGCGGCGAAGGGCGGGATCATCTCGCTGGTCCGCAGCGCCGCGCTGGGCCTGCACAAGTACGGGGTGACGGCGAACGCGGTGGCGCCGGTGGCGCGGACCCGGATGTCCGCGAACGTGCCGATGGAACTGGCGGAGATCGGGGAGCCGGAGGACGTGGCCGCGCTGGTGGTGTACCTGCTGTCCGAGCGGGCTGCCGCGCAGGGCGTCACCGGGCAGGTGTACACGGTCGCCGGGCCCAGGATCGCGGTGTGGGCGCAGCCGAGGGAAATCCGCTCGGTGTACGGGGAGGCGGCGTGGACGCCGGAGCGGATCGCGGAGGTGCTGCCGGGGGCGGTGGGGGTGGATCCGATGCCGATGCTGTCCCAGCTGGGGGCGATGGAAGAGGCTGCCCGTGGCGGGGGCCGGCCTAACGCCTAGTAGCTCGGGGCGCGTTGTGGTGTGGCGGCTGCGGGTGCGTTGTGGCTTGTCGCGCAGTTCCCCGCGCCCCTTGCGGGGCCGCCGTAGCTGCGGGCAGTCGTGCCGCTGGGGCGGCACGGGTGGGCGCAGCGGCACCTTGCCAGCGCCAGTAAGCGATCCAACCCCCCCCCCGCCCAGCCCTGGTGCCGGGCGCTCGACGCAAGGCGGCTGAGATGGACTTCGGGTTCAGTGAGGAAGACCGGGTGTTTCGGCGGGAGGCGCGGGAGTGGCTTGCGGCTCAGGGCGGGGCCTGTGCGGATCGCCGTACCTGGGAACGCACTCTCGGCAAGGCCGGGTGGATCGGGCTCGGGTGGGGTGAGGAGGGGTACGGCAACCGCAGCGCGACCCTCACCCAGCAGGTCGCGTGGGCCGAGGAGTACGCCCGGTCCGCGGCGCCGCCCCGCTCCGGGCACATCGGCGAGAACCTGCTCGCCCCCACCCTCCTCGCCCACGGCGACGACGAGCAGAAGGCCCGCTTCCTGCCCGCCGTCGCGGCCGGCGAGGAGCTGTGGTGCCAGGGCTACAGCGAGCCGGACGCGGGCTCCGACCTCGCCGGGGTGCGCACGGCGGCGGTGCGCGAGGGGCCGTACTACCGGGTGACCGGGCAGAAGATCTGGACGTCGCTCGCCCACGAGGCCGACTGGTGCTTCGTGCTGGCCCGTACCGACCCGGGCTCCCGCCGCCACCACGGGCTGAGCTTCCTGCTCGTGCCCATGGACCAGCCCGGGCGCGTCGAGGTGCGGCCGATCCGGCAGATGACCGGGACCAGCGAGTTCAACGAGGTCTTCTTCGACGGCGCACGCGCACGCGCGGCGCACCGCGTCGGCGCGGAGGGCGAGGGCTGGCGGGTGGCGATGAGCCTGCTCGGCTTCGAGCGGGGCGTGTCGACGCTCGCCCAGCAGATCGGGTTCGCCGCGGAGCTGGCCGAGGTGGTCCGGGTGGCCCGGGAGACCGGCGCCGTCCACGACCCCGTGCTGCGCGAGCGGCTGGTACGGCAGTGGGCCGAGCTGCGGGTGCTGCGCTGGAACGCCCTGCGCACCCTGGGCGGTTCGGCCGACCCGGGCGCGCCCAGCGTGGCCAAGCTGCTGTGGGCCGGCTGGCACCAGCGGCTGGGCGAGCTGGCCGTGCAGGTCAGGGGTGCGGCGGCCACCGTGGGGCCGGCGGACTGGTCGCCCTCGGCGCCGTACCGCATCGACGCGGCCCAGCACCTGTTCCTCTTCTCCCGGGCCGACACCCTGTACGGCGGCACGGACCAGATCCAGCGCGGAATCGTCGCCGAGCGGGTGCTCGGTCTGCCCAGGGAGCCGAAGGGGGCCGGGTGATGCGGGGTGTGGTGTTCGACGGCGAACGGGTCCGGGTGGTGGACGATCTCGCCGTACGGGAACCGGGGCCGGGGGAGGTGCTGGTCGACATCGCGGCGGCCGGGCTGTGCCACAGCGATCTGTCGGTGGTGGACGGCACCATCCCGTTCCCCGTGCCGGTGGTCCTGGGCCATGAGGGCGCCGGGGTGGTGGCGGCGGTCGGCGCGGGCGTCACCCATGTCGCGCCCGGCGACCATGTGGCGCTGTCCACGCTCGCCAACTGCGGCACCTGCCCGGAGTGCGACCGGGGGCGGCCGACGATGTGCCGGCAGGCGATCGGGCGTCCGGCGCGGCCGTTCACCCGGGGCGGGGCGGGGGCGGTGTACCAGTTCGCCGCCAACTCGGCCTTCGCCGAGCGTACGGTCGTCAGGGCGGTGCAGGCCGTGCGGATCCCCGACGACATCCCCTTCCCGTCCGCCGCGCTGATCGGGTGCGGGGTGCTGACGGGTGTGGGGGCGGTGCTCAACCGGGCCCGGGTGGGGCTCGGGGAGAGCGTCGTCGTCATCGGCACGGGCGGGATCGGGCTGAACGTGCTCCAGGGGGCCCGGCTCGCGGGGGCGGGCCGGATCGTGGCCGTGGACACCAACCCGGACAAGGAGGCGGTGGCCCGGCGGTTCGGCGCCACGGACTTCCGTACCTCGGCCGGACAGGTGCGGGAGCTGCTGCCCGCCGGCGCGGACCACGTCTTCGAGTGCGTGGGGCGGGTGGAGCTGATCCGGGCGGCGATCGACCTGCTCGACCGGCACGGCCAGGCCGTCCTGCTCGGCGTGCCCCCGGCCGGTGCCGAGGCCTCCTTCCTGGTCTCCTCGCTCTATCTGGACAAGTCCGTCCTCGGCTGCCGCTACGGCTCCTCGCGCCCGCAGCGGGACATCGCCCGGTACGCCGAGCTGTATCGGCAGGGCCGGCTGCTGCTCGACGAGCTGGTGACGGCCGTCCACCCGGTGGAGGACTTCGAGAAGGCACGGGCGGACGCGGAGGCGGGACGGGTGGCGCGGGCGGTGCTCACGTTCTGACGCCGCTCCGGAACGTCCTGCGGTAGGCGGTCGGGGTCACCCCGAGCGCCTGCTGGAGGTGCTGCCGCATCGACTGGGCGGTGCCGAAACCGGCCTCCCGGGCCACCTGGTCGATGGACAGGCCGGTGGACTCCAGCAGGTGCCGGGCCCGTTCCACGCGCTGCTGGGCGAGCCACTGGCCGGGGCTGATGCCGACCTCCTCGCGGAAGCGGCGGGTGAAGGTGCGCACCGACATGGCCTGCTGCTCGGCCATGTCCCGCAGCTGGATCGGCTCGTGCAGACGGCCCAGCGCCCAGGCGCGGGCGGCGGTCGTGGTCGCCAACTGGGGGTCGGGGACCGGCCGTTCGATGTACTGGGCCTGCCCGCCGTCGCGGTGCGGCGGTACGACCGTGCGCCGGGCCACGTCGTTGGCGACGGCCGTGCCGAAGTCGCTGCGGACCATGTGCAGGCACAGGTCGATCCCGGCGGCCACCCCGGCCGAGGTCAGCACGTCCCCGTCGTCGATGAACAGCACCTCGGGGTCCACCCTGACCCGCGGGAACATCCGCTGGAAGCGCTCGGCGTCGGCCCAGTGCGTGGTCGCCGGGCGGCCGTCGAGGAAGCCGGCGGCGGCGAGGACGTAGGCGCCGGTGCAGATGGAGGCCAGCCGGGTGCCGGGGCGGACCCGGGCGAGCGCGGCGGCCAGTTCCGCGGTGAGCCGGCCCTCCTCGTAGACGGGGCCCATCTCGTACGAGGCCGGGACGATCACCGTGTCGGCCGCCGCCAGGGCCTCGGGGCCGTGGGCGACGTGGATGGCGAAGTCGGCGTCCGTCTCGACCGGGCCGGGAGGCCGGACCGAGCAGGTCACGACCTCGTACAGGTGCCGCTTCCGGGCGTCCCGGGGGCGGCCGAAGATGCGGTGCGGGATGCCGAGTTCGAAGGGGAGCAGGCCGTCCAGGGCGAGGACGGCGACCCGGTGCGGACGGAAGGCGCCGGGGGCGGCGACGGCCCGCCGGTCGTCCGCATCGGCCATATCAGCCATGACTCGGTGGGTCGTATCGGCCATGACCCGGTCGCCTGCTTCCGCCCTGGCCCAGTCGGCTGGTCCTGCCATGGCCCGATCGCCTGCTTCCATCATGGCCCGATCCTAGCGAACGCTGTCCCTCGGGCCACTCGATGGAAGGGAACCGGCCGGGGAAGATCGGTGACGTGACCCAGACAAGTCCAGCCGCAGCCCCCGTCCAGGCCCCGCCCGCCCGGCGCCGCCGAGTGCACCGGGCGTGGTTCGTCGCCGCCGTCACCTTCGTCACGATCATCGGCGCGGCCGCCTTCCGCTCCCTGCCCGGTCTGCTCATCGACCCCCTGCACCAGGAGTTCGGCTGGTCGCGCGGCACGATCGGCGCGGCCGTCTCCCTCAACCTCGCGCTGTACGGCCTCACCGCGCCGTTCGCCGCCGCCCTCATGGACCGCTTCGGCATCCGCCGGGTGGTCGCCGTCGCGCTCACCGTGATCGCGCTCGGCTCCGGGCTGACCGTGTGGATGACGGCGGCCTGGCAACTGTGGCTCTGCTGGGGACTCCTGGTGGGCCTCGGCTCCGGCTCGATGGCCCTCGCGTTCGCCGCGACGGTCACCAACCGCTGGTTCGCCGAGCGGCGCGGCCTGGTCAGCGGCATCCTCACCGCCGCCTCCGCCTCCGGCCAGCTGATCTTCCTGCCGCTGCTGTCCTGGATCGTGGAGCACCACGACTGGCGGCCCGCCGCCGTGACGGTCGCCCTGGCCGCGCTCGCCGTCGTGCCCTTCGTCTGGCTCCTGCTCCGCGACCACCCGGCCGACGTCGGCGAAAAGCCGTACGGCGCCCAGGAGTTCATACCCAAGCCGCCCCCGGTCACCGGTGCCGCCCGGCGCACCCTCTCGGTCCTGTCCGGCGCCGTCCGGACGGGCACCTTCTGGCTGCTCGCCGGCACCTTCGCGATCTGCGGTGCCTCCACCAACGGCCTGGTGCAGACCCACTTCGTGCCCGCCGAGCACGACCACGGCATGCCGGTGACCACGGCGGCCTCGCTGCTCGCGGTCGTCGGCGTGTTCGACGTCGTCGGCACGGTCGCCTCCGGCTGGTTCACGGACCGCTTCGAACCGCGCCGGCTGCTCGCCGTCTACTACGCCCTGCGCGGCCTCTCCCTGCTCTTCCTGCCCATGCTGCTGGGCCCGTCCGTCCACCCGCCGATGATCTTCTTCATCGTCTTCTACGGCCTCGACTGGGTGGCCACCGTCCCGCCGACCCTGGCGCTCTGCCGCGAGCAGTTCGGCGAGGACAGCGCCATCGTCTTCGGCTGGGTCCTCGCCTCCCACCAGGTCGGCGCGGCCCTCGTCGCCTACCTCGGCGGCGTCGCCCGCGACGTCTTCGGCTCCTACGACGTGGTGTGGTACGCGGCCGGCACGCTGTGCGCGGCGGCGGCGCTGATGGCGCTGGTGATCCGCCGCGCCCCGGCCCCGCAGCCACTGCCGGCCGTATCCTGAACCCACCCGTACGAAAGGTGAGTTGATGACATCCGGAATGCCCCTCCCACTGGTCCCCGGCCTGGTCCTGGGCGACGCCCTGCGCGCGCCTGCCCACGACCGACCGCGACCCCGAGGAGCATTCCGTGTCCGCCACACCCACGGTCCGCTGGACCGAGGAGGCCACACCCCTTTCCGCCCGCTGGCACTCTGAGAGCCGGCTTCCGCACCCCCGCCGCCTGGTCGTCGCCGACGACCGCATCCGCGCCGCGACCGCCCACCGCCTCGTCTGCGAGGGCACCGCGCTGCTGTGGCGGGGCGACTACCAGGGCGCCCGCCAGCTGCTGCGCGCGCTGGAGCGCCGTATCGACCGCAAGGCACCGGGGCCGGCGGCCGCCCCGGCCGAGGCCTTCCACCTCCAGCGCCGCTTCCGCGCCCACCGGGCCCGCACCCTGGGCCGGCTGCTGGTCCTGCTGGAGGCGGACCACAGCCTCGCCCTGCGCCGCGCCCCCGACACCCGGCGCGCCTGCGCCGACGCCTACGGACCGCCGACCGGACCCACCCTGGTCCCGCTCCGCGAACTCCTCGGCGTCCTCGGCGCCCGGCAGTGGCGCGAGCGGGGTGTCGAGGTGCCCGCCCTGGGCGCCCGCATCCACCCGCACTACGGCGTCTTCGCCCCGGTCCGCGGTGAGTACGTCGACCTCGTCGCCGAGGCACCGCTGCCGCCCGGCGCCCTGGCCCCGGGTGGCGGCACCGCCTTCGACCTGGGCACCGGCACCGGTGTGCTGGCCGCCGTCCTGGCCCGGCGCGGGGTGCCCCGGCTGACCGCGACCGACATCGGCCCCCGGGCCCGCGCCTGCGCCCGCGCCAACCTGGAGCGGCTGGGGCTGTCCGGGCGGGTCACGGTCACCGGCCCCGAGCTGTATCCGCCGGGCCGGGCCGACCTGATCGTCTCCAACCCGCCCTGGCTCCCGGCGCGCCCCACCTCCACCCTGGAACAGGGGGTGTACGACCCCGGCGGCACCATGCTGCACGCCTTCCTCTCCGGCGCCCGCGCCCACCTGACACCGGGCGGCGAAGCCTGGCTGATCCTCTCCGACCTGGCCGAACACCTCGGCCTGCGCACCCGCACCGAGCTGCTCGAAGCGATCACCGCCGCAGGCCTCCACATCCTGGCCCACACCACCACCCACCCCACCCACCCCCGAGCAACCGACCCCACCGCCCCGCTGCACCAAGCCCGCGCGGCGGAAAGGACCTCGCTGTGGCGGCTGGGGGCGGCATGAGGGGGAGGTCTCACCGCCCCCGCGCCCTCGCCCTCCCTTCGCTCAGCAGCAGCGCGCAGGCCGTCGCCGTCAGTAGGCCGCCCGTGAGGAAGATGGTGTGGAGGCCGGTGAGGGGGAGGGTGAGGGCGCCCAGGGCGGCGCCTGAGGCGATGCCGGCGTTGTAGCTGGCCGAGTTGGCGGCGAGGGCGAGGTCGGTGCGGGCGGGGGCGCAGGCCAGCATCGCGTGTTGGGTGGTCAGGAAGACCGGGCCGAGGGCGGCGCCGGTCAGGAGGAGGAACGGCACCGCCGCGGCCGGGTGGGGGCCGGCGGCGTAGAGGCCGAGCATGCCCACCGACTGGGCGGCCACGGCGGTGGGCAGCGCGGAGCACGGGAAGCGGTCCAGGACCGCCCCGGTGATGCCCGTGCCGGCCAGGCAGGCGGCTCCGAAGGCCATGAGCAGGGCGGCGACGGTGCCGGGGGAGAAGCCGGTTGTTTCGGTCAGGTACGGGGTGAGATAGGTGTAGCCCGCGAAGGCGCCGGTGGCGGACAGGGCCCCGGCCGCGAGGACCGTTCGGAAGCGGCGGGCGTCGGGGTGGGGGGCGTAGGCGGCGGGCTCGGTGTCCGGGGGTGTGGTCGGCAGCAGCGTGGCGATCGTCACCAGTGAGGCGAGGCCCAGTGCCGCCGGCAGGGCGACGGGGGCCGGCCAGCCGGTGCGGTGGCCCAGCCAGGTGCCGGCGGGCACCCCCAGCACGAGGGCGAGCGAACCGGCGACGGACAGCGCCCCGACCACCCGTCCCCGGACCACGGGCGCGAACAGCCCCACCGCGACCGGCCCCAGCACGGCCCAGAACAGTGCCTGCGCGAGCGCGGTCAGCAGCCGGGCCGCGAGGAGCACCGGGTAGGAGGTGGCCGAGGCGGCGAGCAGGCTGGAGCCGGCCAGCGCGGCCAGGACGGCTGTCAGGACATGGCGCCGGGGCACGGCCCGCACGAGCCGGGCGAGCGGCACCGAGGTCACGGCGACCGTCACGCCGTAACCGGTGACCAGCAGCCCGACGGCCGACAGGGACACCCCGAGGCTCGCGGCGATCGGTTCGAGGAGGCCGACCGGCAGGCTCTCCACGGTGTTGAAGGTGAAGGCGGCCAGCATCAGCGCTCCGAGCACGGCGGATCTGCGCCGCAGGGACGGTCGCCGTTCGGCCGCGGGCCGCCGTGACTCCGTGACACCGCTCATTCGCCCAGCTCACCGGGCGCGTCGGTGTCACCGCAACCGAATTGCCGGTCAGGGGGAGGCGAGGCGGGTGAAGCGGCCGCGGTGGAAGAGGAGCGGCTCCGAGGGTTCCTGGGGGGCGCCCAGCGCGGTGACCCGGCCGACCACCACGAGGTGGTCGCCGCCGGTGTGGACGGCGTGCACGGCGCAGTCGATCCAGGCCGTGGCGCCGGTCAGGCGCGGGGCACCGGAGACGGGTGCGCGGTCGTACGCCACCCCCGCGAACTTGTCCGCGCCGCTCACCGCGAAGGCCCGGCACAGCGCCTCCTGGCCGGCGCCGAGCACATTGACGCAGAAGACGCCCGCGCGGGCGATGCGCGGCCAGGTGGTGGACGTACGGCCCACCAGGAAGCAGACCAGGGGCGGGTCGAGGGAGAGGGAGGAGAAGGACTGGCAGGCGAAGCCGGCGGGGCCCTGCGCCGCGTCGGCGGGGGGTGCCGTGATCACGGTGACCCCGGTCGCGAAGGTGCCCAGCACCCGCCGGAACTCGGCCTGCTCCACCGCGGGCCGTTCGTTCTCCCCGACGCACCGCAGCCGCGGGCGTGGCAGCGGCTCCGGCGGTCCGTGGGCCGCTCGCCGAGGTGTCAGGTATCGGACGGCTGCGGCGGCCGCCCCCGCGTGTCCCATCACCCGCCCATTGAAGGTGACGGGCCGTCAGATGGGAAGGGCCGTGCGGGCGGTCAGGGCGCCGCCGCGGCCGCGGGGACGGGCTGGACGCGGTCGGGGTCGAGCCGGGTGCGTACCGCGACCGCCGGGACGGCGATGCCCGGCAGCAGCAGCCGCCACATGCGCAGCACGCGGTCCATCAGGTCCTCCCGGCCGCTGACCGCCTTGGAGTACAGCTGCATGCCGGTACAGGACTCCACGATGTACTCGGCCAGTTCGCGCGGCTCCACACCGGCCTGGAGTTCGCCGTTGTCGGCGGCCTCGCGCAGGTGCGCCTCCATGATCTCGGCCCACTGCTGGTACGGCTTGGCGGCGTCCTCCATGCCGAAGGTGGTCTGCTCGGTGGTGAGGCGCACGCCCGCGCGCAGCATCAGGTCCGCCTGGAGCTGCTGCGCCCAGATCAGGGTGATGTCCACGGCCCGTTGCAGGCCGTGCGAGTCGGAGGCCGGGACGACGGTCTCGGGCTGGGCGAGCATCACCGCGTGCGCCAGCCCCTCCTTGGACTTGAAGTGGAAGTACAGCGCGCCCGCCGTGGTGCCGGCCCGCTCCAGGATCCGGTTGATGCTCGCGCCCGAGTAGCCCAGCTCGTCGAAGACGGCTGCCGCCGCACGAAGGATCGCTTCGCGAGTCTGCACGGCGCGTTGCTGCTTCGGCTGCCGCATGACGCCTCCAAAAAATTAGAACGTTCGCTAGGTAACAGGTATCCGGCTGGGTGGGGTCAGTCAAGTTCGGGCGCCTCTGAGCTGCGGAGAAATGGGGTGGAGCCGGGTAAATACGGGCGGGCGGTCCGTCACTTGGCTGCGGCCTGGCCGAAACTTTGCACGCCGTTGAAAGAAGGAAAAAAGAACGCTCTTTATGTTTGAGGCGGCTCAGGTGCCACTCACGCATGCTTCTAGGGGGAAGCGCATGTCCAGCACTGTGCAGAGCATCCAGTCCTATGTGCACAAGAACGCGGCGTCCGAAGTCCTGGTGACCGGATGGCGCCCCGAGGGGGAGGACACCTTCGTCGTCAACGCCCGGTGGCCGCAGGACCACCCGTTCCACCCGCCGGTCCACGGCTGCCACGACCCGCTGCTCGTTGCCGAATCGATCCGCCAGTCGGTGCTGCTGCTCGGGCACGCGGCGTACGGCGTCCCGTTCGGCAACCCGCAGTCCTGGAGCCAGTTCCGCTACACCGTCGACCCGGTCCCGCTCGCCACCGACGGCGCCGAGGCCGAGGTCGAACTGCATGTCGTGTGCGCCGACGCGGTCCGGCGCGGCGGACGGCTCGCCGCCATGACCGTACGCGTCGACGTGGTCAAGGACGGCGTGCGGGTCGGGGCCGGGGAGGTCGACTACGTCGGCCACACCCCGAGCGTCTACCGCCGGCTGCGCGGCCGGTACGCCGACGCCGCGGAGGCCATGGCCCGGGTGGTGCCGCTCGCACCGCCCATGCCGCCGGCCCGGGTGGGCCGCGAGCACTTCGAGGACGTCGTCCTCTCGCCCACCGACGCGCCCGGCCGCACCCAGCTGCGCATCGACGTCAACCACCCGACGCTGTTCGACCACGCGGTCGACCACGTCCCCGGGATGCTCCTGCTGGAGGCCGCGCGCCAGGCCGCGCACACCATGTCGTACCCGCGCCCGATGATCCCGGCCGCGATGGACGCCGCCTTCTACCGGTACGTCGAGTTCGACACGCCCTGCTGGATCCACGTCAACCCGCTCCCGGCCGACAGCCGGGGCCGCAGCAGAGTCCTCGTGTTCGCCCTCCAGGACCAGGGCTGCGTCTTCTCCAGCATCACCACGCTGGTGCCGGCGGACGAGGGCCCGGCACAGAAGTAAGGGGTCCTCAGGGGCTCCCCTTCCGGCCCGGCCCGGCCCCGCTCGGTCCGGGCCGGGAGCACGTACCGGACATGGTCGGGAGCAGGTACCGGTCCGGGCCGGGAGCACGTACCGGTCATGGTCGGGAGCAGGTACCGGTCATGGTCGGGGGCAGCTTCCGGCCGATTCGCCCGGCCGGAACCGGAGGACTGGAACAGTCGGCTTCGGGGTGCGGACCGGTACGTTTCCACGGCCGTCCGGCCCACCGCCTTCCGGGCGGCCGGTGTGTCGCCGCGGCCGCCCGCCACTCACCCCCCGCGCGGTCTCCGGCCGCGCGGGGGGCGGCGCGCGCGCCGTTCAGCTAAGGGGGAATCACCTATGGGACGCCGGCTCACCCAGCTCGGCCTCGCCGCGCTCAACATCGACGGAGTGCTGCTCAACGACACCTTCAGCCCGGTCATCCACCGCTTCGTCACCACCCGGGGCGGCAGCTACACGGCCGAGACCGAGCGGGCGGTGTTCTCGCAGCCGCAGGCGGTGGCCGCCCGGCGGCTGGCCGACGCGGTCGGCGGCGGGCTCAGCGCCGAGCAGGTGCTCGCCGCGTACTTCGCCGAACGCGACCGCTATCTGGCCGACCACCCGGTCGTCGTCCAGCCGGGCGTGCCCGAGCTGCTGCACCGGCTGCGCGCCCTGGGCCTGCGCGTGGTCTGCTACGGCGGTCTGCCCAAGCACCACTTCGACACCCATCTCGGCGCCTGGGCCGAGCTGTTCGACGGCCCCGGCTATGTGTGCACCGACGCGTTCCGGCCGGGTCTGCACGAGATCACCACGGAGATCTTCGGACTCCGGTACGACCGGGCGCTGTTCGTGGACGACGTGGCCCGGGTCGCCGAGGAGGCCCGCCGGCTCGGCACCGCCTTCATCGGCCTGCCGAGCCCGTACGAGCACGGGCACCAGCGGGAGTTGATGCGCGCCGCGGGCGTACGGCACCTGGTGGACGGGCTGGACGCCATCGACGAGGAACTGCTGCGCACGGTGGACGCCGAGGCGGCCGCCGGCCGGGTCTGGGAGGCGTGACGTGCTGACGGGGAAAGTCGCGATGATCACCGGGGCGTCGAGCGGGATCGGCGCCGCCGCGGCCCGGCTGTTCGCCGCCGAGGGAGCCGCCGTCGTCCTCATGGCCCGGCGGGCCGAACGGCTGGACCGGCTGGTCGACGAGGTGCGTGCCGCCGGGGGCCGGGCGCTGGCCGTCGCCGGGGACGTGACCCGGTCCGCCGATGTGGGCCGGGCGGTGGACGCCGCCGTCACCGAGTTCGGCGGGCTGCACGCCGCTTTCAACAACGCCGGGTACGGCACCGCGGGCGTGCCGCTGCACCTGCTCGGCGAGGACGACTACGACCTGACCATGGACGTCAATGTGCGCGGGGTGTGGAACTGCCTGCGCCACCAGGTGCCGGTGATGCTGCGCGACGGCGCGGGCGGCGCGGTGGTCAACACCTCCAGCGTGGCCGGTACGTCGGCCACCGGGGCGTCGGCCGCGTACGTGGCGGCCAAGCACGCGGTGCTGGGGCTGACCCGGGCGGCGGCCGCGGACTACGGCGAGCAGGGCATCCGGGTCAACGCGCTGGTCGTGGGCGCGACCCGGACCGAGATGCTGGACCGGGCGATCAGCGTCGTACCGGGGCTGGAGCAGACCTTCATGGCGGAGTCGGTGCAGAAGCGGATGGCCGCGCCGGAGGAGGTGGCGCGGGCCGCGATGTGGCTGTGCAGCGACCAGGCCTCCTTCGTCACCGGCGCCGCGCTGGCCGTGGACGGGGGCGCCACCGCGGTGTGAACACCCTGTCCGAAGGGGCAGTTCCGTGACGGGATTCCGTGACGGGGCTGCCCCTTCCGTTTTGCAGCGGCAAGTTTCCAGCCAATAAGAAAGCGAACGATCGCTTTGCTTTTGCGGGCTGCTGGGGCTACCGTCGACGTACGACCTCATCCAACGTGGGAGAGTGGGATGACGCAGGCCAGGGCGGCACGTACGCGCGAGTCACTCATCCTGGCGGCCGCCGCCGAGATCGACCGCAACGGGTACCGGGGCGCGACCGTGAACGGCATCTGCGCCGTGGCCGGGGTCTCGCTCGGTGCGCTGACCTTTCACTTCCGCAGCAAGCTCCAGCTCGCGCTCGCCGTCAGCGAGGCCGGTGCCGCCGCCGCGCGCCAGTGCGCCGAAGGCGCGGCGGCCCGCGGCGGGGCCGCGCTGGCGTCGGTCACCGCGCTGGTCAGGGCGGTCGCCGGACTGCTGGAGGAGGATGTCGTCGTCCGCTCGGCCGCCCGGCTGGAGCGGGAGCGGCCGACGCCCGTCGGCGCCTGGAGCCCGTCCTGGACGGCCGTGCTGCGCCGCTCGCTGGAACGCGCCGAGGCGGCGGGCGAGTTGCGGCCCGGGGCGGCTCCGCAGCTGGTCACGGACCTGGTGGAGTACCTGCTCACGGGCGTCGAGACACACCCCGCCGGGCCGGGGGCGAGCGCCGGGAGCGGCGGGCTGGTGGGCCGGCTGGACCGGATCTGGCCGCTGGTGGAGCGGGGTGTCGCGGCCGAGCGGGGCGTCGCCGCCGAGCGGGTCTGAGCGACGGCCCGCGGTACGGCCAAGTCCGTTATCCGGAGCGGTGGTTCTGCTTTCGAACGGACCTGCCGAGTTCTTTTCCTGATTCTTACCCTTCCCGGCACCTCTCGTCTGGAAAACATAACGAGCGTTCTCTATTCTTCTTGGTGTCAGCTCGCCGGGCCTCTCAGTCGCCCGGCAACGGGGGGACGCCTGTGTGTCCCACGCAGGAAGGCAGGACCGTAGTGACGTACATGGAAGGTGCTCTCGACACGGCAACACGCACCCTGCTGGCCCGCGAGGTGCACGACCGCATCGGCACCGGGCTCGCGGTGGCCCTGCGCCGGCTGGAACTCCTCGAAGCGACCGCCACCTCCCTCGCGCCGGCCGACCGCGCCCGGCTCGTCCAGGCCCGCGACGCCCTCGTCGACACCCTCTCGGTGGCCCGCGAGGTCGCCTCCGCGCTGCGCAGCCTGCCGTCCGCCGCACCGGCCGCCGCCCGCTCCCTGCGGCAGGCCCTGGACGGCTTCCTCGTCTCCATGGCCCCGCTCCGTCCCCATGTCCGGGTCCAGGTGGACGGCGACGACGGCCGGCTCGGCCCGCGCCTGACCGACGAGGTGTTCCTCGTGGTCCGCGAGGCGCTGCGCAACGTGCTCGCGCACGCCGGGGCCCGGCGGGTCACCGTCGACGTCGTCATCGGCGACCACGACGTGCACGCGAGCGTCACCGACGACGGCACCGGGTTCGACCCCGAGGCCGCCCGGCGCGCCGGCGCCGCGAACGGGCTGCACGGCATGGAGGAGCGCGCCCGTGCCCTCGGCGGCGTCACCACCATCACCTCCGCGCCCGGCCGCGGCACCCGGATCACCTGCTGGATCCCGGTCGAGGAGGACCGTCCGGACGACCGTTCGGACGACCGAGCCGAGGAGAACCGGGCATGACCGAGAAGACCACCCGCATCCTGGTCGCCGACGACCACACCCTGCTGCGGGACGCGCTGTGCGATCTGCTCGCCGCCGAGCCGGACTTCGAGGTCGTCGCCCGGGCCGGTGACGCCGAGGCCGCGATCCGGCAGGCCGCCGAGGTACGGCCCGACGTGGCCCTGCTGGATGTGCAGATGCCGCACAACGAGGACCCGGCCGCCACCGTGCGCCGGCTGCTCGCCCGGCGGCCCGAGCTGCGGATCATCGTCGTCAGCATGGACGACCACCCGGTGCTGGTACGGCAGTTGCTCGGGCTCGGGGTGCGGGGCTATCTGCACAAGAGTGTCAGCCGGGAGACGCTGGTCGCGGCGATACGGGAGCGGGCCGATGCCGGGCGGCGGACGGTGACCGTGACCATGCCGACCGGGGGTCCGCACCAGGCGGGGGCCGGGGTGGCGCCGGGGGAGCGGTTGTCCGAGCGGGAGGCGGAGGTGCTGACGCTGGTCGCCGTGGCGCTGAGCAACCGGCAGATCGGGGTGCGGCTCGGGATCACGGAGGGGACGGTGAAGCGGCATATGCGGAAGATTTTTGACAAGTTGGGGGCGGTGTCGAGGTTGGACGCGGTGAACAAGGCGGTGGAGGTGGGGGCGATACGGGTGCCGGGGGTACGGCAGCGGAGGCGGGGGGCGGCGTGAGGTGGGCGTTTCGCTCACCCGCCCGCCAAGCCGCGCTCACACGGCCACGTAGCCGCCGTCCACCGGGAGGGCCGTGCCCGTGATGTAGGAGCTGGCGTTCGAGGTGAGGAAGAGGAGGGCGCCGTTCAGTTCGTCGAGGCGGCCGGGGCGGCGCATCGGGGTGCGGCGTTCCACCCAGGCGCGGCCCTTCTCCGTGCCCAGCATGGACTCCGTCATCTCCGACCAGAACCAGCCCGGGCACAGCGCGTTCACCCGGACCCCGCGCGCTCCCCATTCGGCGGCCAGTTCCCGGGTCAGGTTGACCACCCCGCCCTTGCTCGCGGTGTACGCGGCCTGTGGGAGGCTGCCGCTCGCCACCAGGCCGTAGACCGAGGCGATGTTGACGATGGAGCCGCGGCCGCGTTCCAGCATGCCCGTCCCGAAGGCCTGGCTCAGCGCGAACACCGCCGTGAGGTTGACCGCCAGGATGTTCTGGAAGGTCTCCACCGACTGCTGCTCGGCGGGCACCGTCTCGGACAGGCCCGCGTTGTTCACCAGCACGTCCACCGGCCCGAGTTCCTCGGTGACCGTGCGCACCAGCCGCTCCCGGTCCGCCGCCAGCGTGACGTCGCAGGGCACCGCCAGCGCCCCCGGCAGCCGCTCGGCCAGCTCCTTCAGCGGTGCCTCCCGGCGCGCGGCCAGCGCCACCCGGGCGCCCGCCGCGGTCAGCACCCGGGCGATGTGCGCGCCGAGCCCGCTGGAGGCCCCGGTGACCACCGCGACCCGGCCGTCCAGCCGGAAGAGGTCCACCGGGTCGGTGCTGTCGAAGTCCTCGTGCGTCATGGCTGTGCCACCTCCACTGTCGTCGTTGTGTGCGGGGCCGCCACCGAGCGGGCGCTCGGTGGCGGCGGGGCGGACCGGCTGGTCAGCGCGCATCGCCGGTCACGGCGGGCAGCGCGCTGTCCAGTCGTACGCGCATCCGGGCGACCTCCTCGCCCTGCTGCACGAACGCCACGTCCGTGAGCAGGCCGGTGCCGAGGCCGGCCGGGGTGGTCACCACCGTGATGGGGGTGTCCAGTTCGGCGAAGCGCAGGTACTCGGCGTGCACCCCGGCCAGGAAGGAGGCGCCGGGCGAGACGCCCCGGTGGTCGGCGGCCAGCAGCAGCGACGCCTGCCGGGCGGCCTCCATCATCACCGGGCCCGGCACATGGTCCTGGGCGTGGTCGAACATGCTCGGGTGGTCCACCGGTACCCGCAGCCGGGCGACCAGCTTCCCGCCCTCGGCGCGGGCGTCCTCCAGGACCACGTTCTCGGCGTGCTCCCGGCCCACCAGCCAGGGCGCCGGCGCCACCCCGTCCGTGCGGCCGGTGAGCGTGTCCGACATCGGCGGCGGGCTGGAGCGGTGGCTCATGCGCAACCTCTCGTACACGTCGTTGGGGCGCTGCGCGGTGTCGACGGTGATCACGCCGACCTCGCGGCCCCCGGCCAGCACCCGCACCCGGTGCACCACCCGGGAGATCGCGCCCTGGTACTCCTTGGCCAGGTCCACGGAGCCCTCGAGGGCCAGGTCCAGCGCCCCGCGGGTGCGCAGCGGGGTCACGTCGGTGATGTCCAGCGTGGCGGTGGCGGTGATCGACTTGGTGTCGGCGCCCGCGTCGTGCTGGAGGTGCATCGCGCACAGCAGCATCTGCCGTACGGCCTCGAACACGGCGAGCGGGTCGTGGCCGGCGGGCCGGGTCGTGTGGTCGCCGTAGTAGAAGTGGCGCGGCGGGAGCTGGGCCGCGGCCCGGAAGGTGTGCTCGTCGACCGACTGGAAGTCGGTCAGGAACACCTCGGCGAGCGCCGAGCGGTGCACCAGGTGGCGGGCCAGGGTGCGCTGCGTGGAGAGTGCGGCGGCGGGGCCCGCGGCGGTGCGGGGCAGGGGCAGTACGGTCATGTCGGTACCTCGTCTCGGCGGGTGGGCGGTGCTCAGCGGGTGGCGGCGGCCGGGGTGGGGCGGGCCGCGTCCAGCAGGCCCTGGACCTGGCGGGCGGCCTGCTCGGCGTCGTGGAAGAGCACCGCCTGCCAGCCGGCCTCCATCGCGCCGGCCACGTTCTTCTCCAGGTCGTCCACCAGCACGCAGCGGTGCGGTTCGAGACCGGCCCGCTCGGCGGCGAGGCGGAAGATCTCCGGGTCCGGCTTGCGGGCGCCGACGGCGTGGGAGCAGACGATGTCGTCGAAGAGGGAGTCGTCGGCCATGTAGCGGCGGTGCCGCTCCCAGGACGGCGGCAGGTTGGACAGCAGGCCGACGAAGGCACCCTGGGCGCGGAAGTCCGTCAGGTGCCCGGCCCACGCCTGGTTGGCGGGGCGTCCGGCGAACCAGCGGTCGCCGAAGTCGGACAGGTCGGCGATGATCCCGAACTCGTTGCCGAGCACGTCCTCCAGCTCGCTCGACCAGGTGGCCTCGTCGATCAGCGGGATGTCGAGGGCGCCCATGGAGTCGGTGCCGTACTTCTCGCCGACGATGCGCATGGCCTCCTTCAGCGACCACAGCGGGACGCCGGCCCGGTCGCAGAAGAGGTTGAAGGTGACGGAGACCGGAGGGGTGAGCACGCCGCCGAAGTCGGTCCAGACGGCGAGGGGTGCGGTGGTGGTCATGGTGAAGTCCTTCGCGGTGAGGGCGGTGGTGGGGGGAGGAGCGGGGATCAGAGGCGGTAGAGGAGCCCGCCGTAGTACCAGCCGGAGCCGACCGCGGTGGACAGCACCAGGTCGCCGCTCTTGACCACGCCCTTCTCGGAGAACTCGGACAGCGCGATCGGGATCGACGCGCAGCCGGTGTTGCCGCGCTCGGCGAAGTTGGTGAGGAACCGCTCGGGGTCCAGGTCGAGGCCGTCGCGGACGCCCGCGTGGATGGCGTTGTTGCCGGGGTGCGGCACCAGCCAGTCGAGGTCCGAGGTCTTCAGGCCGTTGCGGTCGAGGACGTTGTCGGCGACGCGCAGGCTGGAGGCGACGGCCAGGTCGATCAGCTCCGGCTTCGGGCGCAGCCAGCCCTCCGGCGGCCGGGCGGCGACCGCGTCGGCCTGCGTCGAGTCGCAGTCCAGCACCGAGTCCAGCAGACCGCTCGGGTCGTCCGGGTCGCCCTTCTCCAGCACCACCGCGCCGGCCGCGTCGCCGAAGACCAGCTGGCCGCGGGTGCCGGGGCGGGCCCGCCGGGTGAAGCGGTCCGCGGCCACCACGACCGCCCGCTTCCAGCCGGGGTGCGCGGTCAGGAACGAGGCCGCGGTCTGCACGCCGTGCACGAAGCCCGTGCAGGCGCCGCACACGTCGAAGGCGAGCGCGCCGTGCGCGCCGAGCGCCGTCGCGACCCCGGGGGCCAGCTCCGGGATCCACTGCCGGTCGGTCCAGTTGGCCAGCACCACCAGGTCCAGCTCACCGGCCTCGCGGCCGGCCCTGGCGAGTGCCGCCCGGGCCGCCTCGACGGCCATGAACTCCACCGTCTCGTCCTCGGCGGCGACGTGCAGGCTCCGGACGCCCAGCTCGGCGGCGGCCTGCGGCGGGTAGGTCCGCCCGTCCAGGGTGACCTCGCCCTCGTGGCTGCGCTGCTCGCGGGGGAAGTAGTGGCCGAGGCCGGTGAACTTCAGACCGCTGCCGGTCCAGGTGCGGCCTTCGGTGCGTGCGTGCATGGTGGGACTCCTTGGATGTACGAGTGGCGTGAGGGGGGTGTCGTCAGCGGTAGCGGCCGCTGGGGTCGAGGGAGCGCAGCAGCGCCAACTCCTCGTCCGTGACCGGCTTCTCGGGGACCACGGCGCTGACGTCCGCGGTCCAGGAGGTACGGGTGGCCACCGCCTCCGCGGCCAGCCGGCGCATCTCCTCGGCGCTGTCGGCTGCCTCCTCCGCGGGCAGCCAGGTCGCCAGCCGGAAACCGGGGCTCTGCGGGCTCTGCGAGGCCTCGGACGTCTCGCGGACGAACCGGCCGAAGTCGCTGACGACCTCGCGGACCCGGTGTCCGGGGCTGGTGCGGTAGGCGACCTCGCGGACGTAACGGCGCCTGGACGACGGGGCGATGACCACGCAGTCCGTGCTGGAGGCGATGTCGTTGGCGCCACCGGAACCGGTCAGCCAGCGGCCGTCGGTGGACCGGCTGGTGTTGATCGTGCCGGTCTCGTCGATCTCGGCGGCCGCCAGCACACCGAGGGCGCGGGGGTTGGCCGCGACCATGCCGCCGAGGATCTCGGGGATGCCGGCGAGCATCTCGCTGCGCTTCGCGTGCCGCAGGCTGAACAGGTACACGTCCCCGGGGTCGGGGGAGAAGCCGTACATGCCCAGTTCCGCGACGACCTTGACGTCGTGACCGCCCGCCCTGAGGAGTTCGGCGGCCAGCCAGGCGGACATGTGGGAGGTGCCGATGCCGGCCAGGAGGGTGTCGTAGCCGTGCTGCCGTACCTGCTCCGCGACGGCCCTGGCGCCCAGGACGATCAGGCGTTCCTGGCGGGTCGCGGCCGGCTCGGCCGTCCCGTCGGCGACGGGCTTCGCGACGGCACCGTCCGCGCGGGACTCGGGTGCGAGGGGCGCCGGCGGGACGTGGTCGCCGTCGGCGGCCGCCCGCCCCTGCGGGGCGATCAGGCCACCCTTGGTGCGCAGCGCCCGTTCCACCGCCTCCTGCTCGCAGCGGTAGACCTCCGACCAGGCCTCGGCGTCGGCCTCGTAGTCGCCGGGCCCGCTCGGCGCCGGCTTCAGCGGGGCCGTCAGGGAGGCGATCCGGGCCTCGCCCAGCCGGGCCAGGTAGCCCTCGTGGGAGCCGGGGCCGGTGACCCAGGTGTCGTACCAGTCGGTGCCGCGGGACGGGCCGTGGCAGGAGTCGACGATCTCCTCCAGGAAGGCGTAGTCGTCCAGGTAGCCGTCCACGCCCGCCAGTTGGCCGGTGCGCAGGGACTGCGGGTGGGCGCCGAGCGGGGCCTCGGTCAGGCCCAGGACGCGCTGGCCCGGGATGACGACCCGGTCGGCGATCTCGCGCAGCTCCGCCCGGGTGACGATCCGCTCCACCGAGGCGATCACCCCGCGCCGGGCCGCGTACGCCGCCCACGCGCCCTCGCCGAGCGGCGGGGCCAGGGCGATGTTGCCGTCCTCGTCGGCGACCGCCCCGTGCACCAGGGTCACATCCGGGCGCAGCGCGGTGACCAGGGTGACCTCGCGGTCCGGGTCGGCCGGGTCGGGCACGACGTGCAGCTCCTCCGGCTTGCCCGCGGCGAGGTCGGTGCCGGCCAGCGAGCCGGTGACCGCGTACGGGGCGCCCTGCGCACCGGCGATCAGCCGCTGGACGTAGGACAGCAGGGACCAGGCCTCGAAGGTGAAGGGCCGGCCCTCGGCGAGGTCCGCGTAGAGCGGGTTGGGGCGGGGGGAGGGGTAGGTGTCGCCCGCGAAGCCCGCGATGACCTTGTCGGCGACGCCGGACAGGGCGAGGGCGTGGGCGGAGGAGTGCACGGCGGTGGTGGAGACCGTCAGACGACCGTCCGCGCCGAAGACCCGGCACAGGGCGTAGGTCAGGGCGTTGGGGCGGGACGGGGTGCCGGCCAGATGGACGTGGTCGCCGGGGCGGACCAGGCGTCGTACCAGCTCGTCGACGTCACGGGCGAGCAGCGGGCGGCTCATGACGGCGCTCCCACCGCGACGACCGCCGTCTGGCTGCCGAAGGCGAAGGACATGGAGACCGCCAGGTCCACCGTGGCGGGCCGGGCGCCCTCGAACACGTGGTCGTGGTCGCACTCGGGGTCGGGCGTGGTGAAGTTGATGGTCGGCGCGAGCGTCTGGTGATGGATCATCAGGCTGGTCGCGGCGACGTTGATGATGCCGGCCAGGCCGAAGGTGTGGCCGTAGATCGGCTTGTTGGAGCTGAGCGGCGGCAGCGCGGCGGGGGTCCGCTCGGGGTACAGGGCGCGCAGCGCGCGGGACTCGGCGATGTCGTTGTAGCGGGTGGCGGTGCCGTGCGCGCAGAAGTAGTCGACGTCCTCGGCGCTGCGGCCGGCCGCGGTCAGGGCGTCCTCGATGAGCGAGGCGGTGACCTTGCCGGTCAGGTCCATGGTGGTCGGGTGGGCGGCCTCGTTCAGGGAGGCGGCGGAGAGGATCTCGGCGTACACCCGGGCGCCGCGGGCCTCGGCGGCCGAGGCGCGCTCCAGGCACAGCACGACCGAGCCCTCGCCGAGCGCGAAGCCCTCGCGGCAGGCGCTGTACGGCCGGACCGCGCGGGTCGGCTCGTCCCGCTCGGAGGAGATCACGCCGTGCCCCATCGCCCGGTAGCAGGCGGCGACCTCGGCGAGGACCGGGAACTCGTGGCCGCCGACCAGCATCACGTCGGCGGCGCCGGAGCGCAGTTCGCCGAGCGCCAGCTGGATCGCCTGGTGGCCGCCGACGCAGGCGTTGCTGACGGTCGTGACCAGGCCCTGGGCGCCGGTGTAGATGGCGGACAGGGTGGCCGGGCAGCCGGCCAGGCCGCGGAACATCGCGCCCTTGTCGCCGTAGGCCGCCGGGTCGCCGCCGGTCATGACGTTCTGCCACCAGGCCAGCGGGCCGCGGGAGGAGGACATCACGATGCCGAGCCGGCGCGGGTCCACGGCGCCGTCGGCGAGACCGGCGTCGCGCCGGGCCTCGGCCACCGCGGACATCGAGATCAGGATCTCGCGGGAGTACTTGGCGGCGTGTGCGTCGGTGAGCCGCGGCAGGAAGGGGCGGTGGTCGAAGCCGTTGATCTCGGCGGCCGCGTGCACCGGCAGCCCGGCCGCGGCGCTGTCGAAGCGGGTGAGCGGGCCGACCTGGGAGCGGCCCTGGGAGACATTGGTCCAGAACTGGTCGACCGAGTAGGTGTTGGGGAGCACGACACCGATTCCGGTGACCACGATCCGGTTGTCGCGGTCATTCGATATTCGCTCGTATTCCGTCATGGGAAAAACAGTAGGAGTGAAGTGCGGGCGGTACATGGGCCGCCGGGTACCGAATAAGCGGAGGACCGGTACTCCCGGTACCGGTCCGTGTTACAAAAGAAAACCGCCCCTCCGGATGGAGAGGCGGTTCTTGGGAAAAGCGGCTCAGTTGCCGGCGTACCGGCGCAGTTCGCGTTTTGCCAGCGAGGCGCGGTGGACCTCGTCGGGGCCGTCGGCCAGGCGGAGTGTGCGGGCGTGCGCCCACAGTTCGGCCAGCGGGAAGTCCTGCGAGACCCCGCCGCCGCCGTGCGCCTGGATGGCCTTGTCGATGACCCACTCGGCCATCGCCGGCACCGCGATCTTGATGGCCTGGATCTCGGTGTGGGCGCCCTTGTTGCCGACGGTGTCCATCAGGTACGCCGTCTTCAGCACCAGCAGCCGGGCCTGTTCGATCCGCACCCGGGACTCGGCGATCCACTCGCGCACCACGCCCTGCTCGGCCAGCGGCCGGCCGAACGCGACCCGGTGACTGACCCGCTCGCACATCAGGTCGAAGGCGCGTTCCGCCATGCCGATGAGCCGCATGCAGTGGTGGATCCGGCCGGGACCGAGCCGGGCCTGGGCGATGGCGAACCCCTCGCCCTCGCCGGCGATCAGGTTCTCGGCGGGCACCCGTACATCCTCGAAGACGACCTCGCCGTGCCCGCCGTGCGGCCCGTCGGTGTAGCCGAAGACGTGCACACCCCGCTTGACGTGCACGCCGGGCGTGTCCCGGGGCACCAGGACCATCGACTGCTGGCGGTGGCGGGGCGCGTCGGGGTCGGTCTTGCCCATCACCACCAGCAGCTCGCACTCGGGTGCCATGGCCCCGGACGACCACCACTTGCGGCCGTTGATCACGTACGAGTCCCCGTCCCGGCGGATCCGGGTGGCGATGTTCGCCGCGTCCGAGGAGGCGACGTCCGGCTCGGTCATGCAGAACGCGGACCGGATCGCGCCGTCCAGCAGCGGCTTCAGCCAGCGGTCCTGCTGCTCCGGGGTGCCGAAGAGGGCCAGCACCTCCATGTTCCCGGTGTCGGGGGCGGCGCAGTTGACGGCCTCGGGGGCGATGAAGGGGCTGCGGCCGGTGATCTCGGCGAGCGGCGCGTACTGGAGGTTGGTCAGTCCGGCGCCGAACCGGTCGTCCGGCAGGAAGAGGTTCCACAGGCCCTGCCGGCGGGCCTCGTCCTTCAGCTCGCCGAGGACCTGCGGGCGGCCCCAGGGGTGTCCCGCCAGGTGCTGGGCGTGGAAGACGGGCTCGGCGGGCAGCACATGCTCGTCGAGGAAGGCGCGCATCCGGCCGCGCAGCTCCTCGGTGCGGGCGTCGTAGGCGAAGTCCATGGCGTGTCTCCGTTGCGTGGTCTGCGAAGTCTGCGTCTGCGTCGGCTGTGTCGTTCGTGGGGAGGGGCGCGGGGTGCGGCGCGGGGTCAGCCGGCCGCGTCCAGGGCCGCGTGGCCGCGCTCCACCAGCAGCGGTACGGCGGCGGCGAGGTCGGCGGTCTCCTCGCCGACGGTCAGGCCCCGCACGGTGCGGCAGTGGATGCCCTCGAGGATCGCGGCGAGCTTGTAGAAGGCGAACGCGGTGTACCAGCCGAGCCGTTCGAGGCCGTCCGGGCGGTGTGCGGCGTACCGCTCCACCAGCTCCTGGCGGCCGGGCCAGCCGGGCAGCGCGCCGGGGGCGGCCACCGGGGCGCGTTCGACGCCGGCGAAGCCGTCCCAGTACATGCAGAGCATCCCGAGGTCGGCCAGCGGATCGCCGAGCGTGGACATCTCCCAGTCCAGTACGGCGGTGATCCGGCCCGGGTCGGCCCGGTCGAACAGCACGTTGTCCAGCTTGTAGTCGCCGTGCACCAGCGCGACCGCCCCGGAGTCCGGGCAGCCGGCCGCGAGCCGGTCGTTCAGCTCGTCGGCGCCGGGCACCTCACGGGTCCGGGAGTCCTCCCACTGGCGGCGCCAGCGGGCGACCTGCCGGGCCATGAAGCCGCGCGGCCGGCCGAAGTCGGCGAGCCCGGCCGCCGCCGGGTCCACCGAGTGCAGCAGGGCCAGGGTGTCGACCAGCGCGTGCGTGGTGCGCAGCGCCGAGACCTGGCCGAGCGGGACGAGATCGCCGTCGCCCCGGTACGTCGTGCCCTCGACCAGTCCCATCAGGTAGAACGGCGCCCCGAGCACCGCCGGGTCGGTGCACAGCCCGTAGGTCGGCGGCACCGGCACCCCGGTCGGGCCGAGCGCGGTCAGCACCCGGTGTTCGCGGGCCATGTCGTGCGCGGTGGCGAGGACATGGCCGAGCGGCGGGCGGCGCAGCACCAGGCTGCGGCCGCCCCAGTCGATCCGGTACGTCAGATTGGACCGGCCGCCGGCCAGCGGGCGCACCGCGCCCAGCGGACCGCGTCCGGGCAGGTGGGCGTCCAGCCACGCGGCCAGCCGGCCGGTGTCGATGCCGTCGGCGGCGGTGAGGGTGTCCGGCACGGTGCGCTCACTCTCCTGCTCGTGTGCTCGGGGCGAAGCGCCGCGGTCCCGGCGCCGTGTGGGGCGACCGGGACCGCGACGAGGGGGAAGACGGGGGAAAGGGGGTGTCCAGATGTGCTGGGGGGGGGAGTGCTCAGCTGTCGGCGACGAGCTTGCCCGCGTTGGCCCAGCTGTCCGCCGGCACCTCCTGGATCCAGACCTGGACCGTCTCGGCCGGGATCTTGTACGCGTCGACGAAGGCGTCCGTGATCCGGGCGACCAGGTCGCGCTTCAGCTCGATGTCGCGCGGACCCTGCTGCACGGTGACGATCGGCATTTCTTCCTCCGGGAATTCAAAAGGGGGGGAGTGTTTATCGCTGTGAGTGTTTATAGCTGTCGAGTGCCGGGGCTTTTCCGGTGGTGCATTCCGTGGTTTCCGGCGTCGCCCCGGGCACAACCAGAACGTTAGGAGCGGGCTGCGGACCCCGGCAAGGAATGTGCCCCCTAGGCGACCCCCCGATGTCTCTTCGGAAACACGGGCCCGGCGTGCTGCCCGGGCCCGTGCCTACATTCGACGCGCCCGTGTCCGCAGAATTCTTCGCTTCCCGAGTGGGGTAAGACCGTGACGCAGACAGAAGACCGCCCCCTTGCCCTGGACCACCCCGGCCCCGTGGACCGCCCCGTGCTGGTCGTCGGAGCCGGCCCCGTCGGGCTGACCGCCGCCACCGAACTGCTCCGCCGCGAGGTGCCGGTGCGCTGCGTGGACCGCGCCCCGGGGCCGTCCCCGCTGAGCAAGGCCCTCGCGGTGTGGCCGCGCACCCTGGAGCTGCTGCGCCGGCTCGGCGGCGCCGCCCGGATCGAGCAGTACGGCCTGCCCATCGAGTCCCTGCGCTACCACTCGCTGGGCCGCGAGGTGGCCCGGGTCCGCTTCACCGAGCGCACCCGCCCGGTGACCCTGCCCCAGAACGACGTGGAGACCCTCCTCGCCGAGTCGCTGGCCGGCGTCGGCGGCAAGGTGGAGTGGGGCACCGAGCTGGTCGCGCTGGACCAGCGGCCCGACCGGGTCTACGCCACCCTGCGCGGCCCCGACGGCACCGAGCTGCGCGAGGAGTTCTCGTACGTCATCGGCAGCGACGGCGCGAGCAGCACCGTGCGCAAGCTGCTCGGCATCCCCTTCGAGGGCAGCACCTACGAGAACCTGTTCGCGCTCGCCGACGTGCGCATCGAGGGCCCGCTGGTGCCCGACGCCAACTACTACTTCTGCGGCCCGAAGGGCATCGTCGTCCTGGTCGGGATGCCCGGCGGCCGGTTCCGGGTGTTCACCGCAGCCCCGCCCGGCACCGACCGCGAGGACGTCGACCTGGCCCTGATCCAGCGCCTGGTGGACGAGCGCTGCCCGGGCGGGCTGCGGCTCCTCGACCCCACCTGGACGGCCGGCTTCGCCGTGCACGCCCGGCACGCGGGCCGCACCCGCGAGGGCCGGATCTTCCTCGCCGGGGACGCCGCGCACATCCACAGCCCGGCCGGCGGGCAGGGCCTGAACACCGGTGTGCAGGACGCCCACAACCTCGCCTGGAAGATCGCCCTCGCGCACTCCGGCCGGGCCGGCGATCCGCTGCTCGACAGCTACGCCGGCGAACGCGAGCAGGTCGCGAAAACCGTGATCCGCCAGGCCGACCTCCAGACCCGTGCCTGGACCCCGAAGAAGCGCAGCCAGATCGTGCTGCGGGACGCGGCACTGCGCACCGCGTCCGCGCTGCGGCTGTTCGGCCTCGGCTATGTGCCGGGTCTCGCCGGTCTCACCACCGTCTACCGCGAGGGCGCCGCGGTCGGACCCGCGGGCCGCTCCGGCGGGTTCACCACCGGCGCCCTGGTCCCCGACCGCCCGGTGTGGGACGAGCGCACCCAGCAGCGCACCCCGCTCCGGCTCGCCCTGGACGACCTGCGGCTGACCCTGCTCGTCACCGCCCCCTCCGACACCGCCGTCCCCGACGCGGCGCTCACGCTCGCCGGTGAACTGGTGTCCCGGTACGGCGACCTGATCGACGTCCGCTACCTGGACACCACCCGGCAGGAGCTGACCGACACCCCGCCGGCCACCCCGTACCTGCGCCGCGACGACCGCCGGGTCACCCTCGCCCTCACCCGCCCCGACGGCTATGTCGCGGTGTGCGGTACGGCCGAGGCCCCGCACCTGATCCGCGACTGGCTCCGCACGGCCCTGGTCTGACCCCGCTCCCGCCTACCCGAAGAAGACCTGGAAGGAACCCCCTATGTCCCTCACCTCGCAGCGGGTCGCCGTCGTCACCGGGGCGGCCCGCGGTATCGGCGCGGCCACCGCCGAGCGGCTGGCCGCCGACGGGCACGCCGTCGCCGTACTCGACCTGGACGCCGGCTCCGGCGCCGAGACCGTACGGCGCATCGAGAAGAGCGGCGGCCGGGCGCTCGCCGTCGGCGCCGACGTCTCCGACGAGGCGCAGGTCGAGGCGGCCGTCGCCCGGGTCACCGAGGAACTCGGCGCGCCCACCGTCCTGGTCAACAACGCGGGTGTGCTCCGCGACAACCTGCTGTTCAAGATGACCGTCGCCGACTGGGACACCGTCGCCGGCGTCCATCTGCGCGGCGCCTTCCTGATGACCCGCGCGGTGCAGAAGCACATGGTGGACGCCGGGTACGGCCGGATCGTCAACCTGTCCTCCTCCTCGGCGCTCGGCAACCGCGGCCAGGCCAACTACGCGGCCGCCAAGGCCGGTCTCCAGGGCTTCACCAAGACCCTCGCCCTGGAGCTGGGCAAGTTCGGCATCACCGCCAACGCGGTCGCCCCCGGCTTCATCGCCACCGAGATGACCCGGGCCACCGCCGAGCGGATGGGCATCAGCTTCGAGGAGTTCCAGGAGCGCGGCGCCGCGGGCATCCCGGTGCGCCGGGTCGGCACCCCCGACGACGTCGCCGAGGCCGTCTCGTTCTTCACCGGCGAGCGGTCCGGCTTCGTCTCCGGCCAGGTGCTGTACGTCGCGGGCGGCCCGCTCTGCTGACCGGGCCGCACACACCGCAAGGGGGCCGGCGCCCGAGCACCGGCCCCCTCAGGGCTGTCGCGGCACACCGGGCACACGGCCCCCTCAGGGCAGCGGCCGACAGCGCATACCCCGCTGCCGGTCCCCGCAGAGCGGTTGCGGCCGGCAGCGCACCTCCCGCTGCCGGCCGCTCAGGTCCTGCCGTCGTCCGCTCAGATACCGCCGCCGGCCGCGATCAGGCCGCCGTCCACGGTGAGCGTCTGCCCGGTCACCCAGGACGCGTCGTCCGAGGCCAGGTAGGCCACCGCGGCGGCGATGTCCTCCGGGGTGCCGAGCCGGCCCAGGGCGTAGCCCGCGGCGACCTCCTGCTCCCGCTCCTCGTACAGCTTGGCCGCGAACCGGGTCTTCACCACGGCCGGGGCGACGGAGTTGACCCGGATCCGCGGGCCGAGTTCCTGGCCCAGCTGTTCGGTGAGGTGGATCAGCGCGGCCTTGCTCGCGCCGTACGCGCCGATGCCCTCGGCCGGCCGCAGCCCGGCGACGGCGGTCATGTTGACGACCGCGCCGCCGTGCTCGCCCATCCAGGCGTCCCGGGCCCGGCGCAGCCAGCCGAGCGCGGCCAGCACGTTCACCTCGAACACCTTGCGCAGCGCGGCGTCCTCCAGGTCCAGCACCGGCCCGAACACCGGGTTGATCCCGGTGTTGTTGACCAGTACGTCCAGCCGGCCGAAGGTCTGCACGGTGCGGGCGACGGCTTCGCTCTGGTGGGCGGGGTCGTCGGCCTTGCCGGCCACGGCGATGGCGTGCTCCGGGCCGCCGAGCAGGGTGACCGCCTCGGCGAGCGGTTCGGGCGAGCGGGCGGTCAGACAGACCCGGGCGCCCTCTGCGACCAGCCGCTCGGCGACGGCGAGCCCGATGCCGCGGCTGGCTCCGGTGACGAGGGCGACCCGGCCCTGGAAACGAGGACGGGAGACAGGGGTGGTCACGGTGGGTTACCTCCGTAGGCGGGGAAATCCGAAACGGGACTAAAGCGTCAGCAATTCACGCCGGTTGGCCACGCCGAGCTTGCGCAGCACATTGCTCACATGGTTTTTCACGGTCTGTCTGGCCACATGCAGCTCGGCCGCTATCTCGTCATTGGAATAACGGGCCAGCAGCAGCCCCAGGACCTGTTGCTCGCGCGATGTCATGCCCGGCGCCCGGGCCCCGTCCGGCGGCTGCGGCGGCTCCTGGCCGCGCTCGCGCAGGTACCAGACGGGCCGGCCCACGGCGAGCGTCTCCACCGCGTGCACCAGCCGCTCGGGGGACGCCGAGCGGTGCACGAAGCCGTCCGCCCCGCCGGTCAGGCAGGCGGCGACCACGGCCGGGTCGTCGGCGCCGGTGAAGACCAGCACGCTCGGTGGCCGGGACAGCCGTTTCACCTGGTGACACAGGTGTACGCCGTCACCGCGGGCGACCAGGTCGACATCGGTCACCAGCAGATCGGCGCGCAGCCGGCGCACCAGCTCCACGGCGGCCGGCCCGCTGTCGGCCTCCCGGGCGTCGTCGAGGGCGCCCGAGTGCCTGAGCAGCGAGGCCACCGCCGTCCGCGAGACCGGGAACGGGTCGGCCACCACCGCCACGCGGTACCGGGACAGCGCACTCGTCGCATCGTCCTGTGCCATCGCCCCTCCTTCCAGCGGATGCGGGGGATGCGAACGTAAACCGGTCGCCCCGTAACCGGCCCGGAAAATGGCGCGAAGGTACCCGGAGAATGTCTCTTTCGACACCCGATCCTGTATTCCCGCACCTCTTTCCGCCTACCGTGAACGGCAGTTGAGAGGAGGCGCAGATGGCGTTGCAGGAACGGCTCGGCGAACTCGCCGAAAGGAAACGGAAGGCGGCCGAAGGGCCCGGCGCGGAAGCCACCGAACGGCAGCACGCCCGCGGCAAACTCACCGTCCGTGAGCGGCTGGAACTGCTGCTGGACAAGGGTTCCTTCACCGAGGTGGAGGGGCTGCGCCGGCACCGGGCCACCGGCTTCGGACTGGAGAGCAGACGGCCGGACGGCGACGGCGTGGTCACCGGCTGGGGCACCGTCGACGGCCGTCAGGTCTTCGTCTACGGCCATGACTTCCGCGTCTTCGGCGGCGCGCTCGGCGAGGCCCACGCCCAGAAGATCCACAAGGTGATGGACCTGGCGGAGGCCGCCGGCGCGCCCCTGATCGCCCTCAGCGACGGCGCCGGCGCCCGCATCCAGGAGGGCGTGACCGCGCTCGCCGGGTACGGCGGCATCTTCACCCGCAACGTCCGCTCCTCCGGGGTCATCCCGCAGATCAGCGTGATCCTCGGACCCTGCGCGGGCGGCGCCGCCTACTCGCCGGCCCTCACCGACTTCGTGTTCATGGTGCGCGGCACCGCGCAGATGTACATCACCGGTCCGGACGTCGTCCAGGCGGTCACCGGGGAGCGGGTCGGCCATGACGAGCTGGGCGGCGCCGACGTCCACTCCGTCCGCTCGGGGGTCTCCGCGTTCGTCCACGACGACGAGGAGTCCTGCCTGGCCGACGTACGGCACCTGCTGTCGCTGCTGCCCGCCAACAACCGGGAGCTGCCGCCCGAGGAACCCACCGCCGACCCGGTCGACCGCTCCTGCGACGCCCTGCTCGACCTGGTGCCCGCGCACCCCGGCAAGGCGTACGACATGCGCCGGGTCGTCGAGGAGATCACCGACGACGGCGACTTCTTCGAACTGCACGAGCGCTGGGCGCCCAACCTGATCACCGCGCTGGCCCGGCTCGGCGGCCAGGTCGTCGGGATCGTCGCCAACCAGCCGCAGGTCCAGGCCGGTGTCCTGGACATCGCCGCGTCCGAGAAGGGCGCGCGGTTCGTGCAGTTCTGCGACTCCTTCAACATCCCGCTGGTCACCCTGGTCGACGTGCCCGGCTTCCTGCCCGGCACCGGACAGGAGCAGGACGGCATCATCCGGCGCGGCGCCAAGCTGCTGTACGCGTACTGCGACGCGACCGTGCCCCGGATATCCCTGGTGCTGCGCAAGGCCTACGGCGGTGCGTACATCGTCATGGACTCCCGCTCCATCGGCTGCGACCTGGCCTTCGCCTGGCCCACCAACGAGATCGCGGTGATGGGCGCCGAGGGCGCGGCCAACGTCGTCTTCCGCCGGGAGATCGCCGCCGCCGACGACCCCGAACAGGCCCGCGCCCGGCGCGTCGCCGAGTACCGGGAGCAGCTCATGCACCCGTACTACGCCGCCGAACGCGGCCTCGTCGACGATGTCATCGACCCCCGCGAGACCCGGGCCGTGCTGATCCGCTCGCTGCGGATGCTGCGCGGCAAGCACGCCCCCCTGCCCGAACGCAAACACGGGAACCAGCCGGTATGAGCGGCGCCGACACCGTACGTGTGCTGCGCGGCCGGGCCGACGAGCGCGAGCTGGCCGCCGTCCTGGCGGTGCTGCACGCGCTCGCCGCCCGCGCCGAAGCCGTCCGCGCCGAAGCCGTCCGCGCCGAAGCCGCCACCCACCCGTCCGCCTCCGGCCCCTCCGCCTCCGGCCCGGGGGCCGCCGCACGGACCCGCGCCGGCTGGCGGCGGCCCCATCAGCGCCCCCGCACCGGCACCTGGCGCACCCCGCCGGCCGGGCCGATGTCACTTAGGTGACACCGGGGCCGTACCTCGGTGGCACTTTCCTTGAGCGGCCCGGGACCGCTTCCTAGCGTGCTGCGTACGGGCGGGAACGCCCCCGCAACGCGGCCGAGTTGAGCTTCCTCACCCGTCAGAGCCCGAATCCCCGCCCCACCACGATTGGAACGTGATGGCTACCACCTCCGTAGACGCGCCCGTCGCCGTCCCGGAGTCGACGCGTATGACCTCGCGGCAGCGCCTGGTCCTGAGCCTGCTGCTCGGCTCGCAGTTCATGCTGTCCGTCGACTTCTCCATCCTGAACGTCGCCCTGCCCGACATAGGCAAGGGGCTCGGCTTCTCGCTGGCGAACCTCCAGTGGATCTCCACCGCGATGATGCTGCCCTCGGCCGGCTTCACGCTGCTCTTCGGCCGCCTCGCCGACCTGGCCGGCCGGCGCCGGATGCTGCTCCTCGGCATGGCCCTGCTGGCCGCCGGCTCCTTCGTCGGCGGTATCGCCAACGGCCCCGCCGTGCTGCTCGTGGCGCGCGTCGCCCAGGGTCTCGCCTGCGCGCTGGCCACCCCGGCGGCGCTGTCCCTGCTGACCACCACCCTCCCCGAGGGCCCGCTGCGGGACAAGGCGCTCGGTCTCAACGGCATGCTGCTGTCGGCCGGGTTCTGCGTCGGAGCCATCTTCGGCGGTGTCCTCACCGACCTGCTGAGCTGGCGCTGGGCCTTCTTCATCAACGTGCCCGTCGCCGCCGCGATCCTGCTCGCCGCGCCGGCCGTGATCCCCGAGAGCCGGGGTGAGCGCACCAAGCTGGACGTCCCCGGCGCGGTCACCGTCACCGGCGGTCTGCTCGCCCTGGTGTACGGCGTCACCGAGGCCGGCCAGCACGGCTGGACCGACCCGGTCGCCCTGGCCACCATCGCCGCCGCCGTCGTCCTGCTCGGCGCCTTCTGGCTGATCGAGCTGCGCGCCAAGGCCCCGCTCGCCCCGGTGCGGGTGCTGACCCGGCAGACCGTGAAGTGGGGCAACTTCGCCGGTCTGATCACCTTCACCATGGAGAGCTCGGTCATCTTCCTGCTGACCCTGTACCTCCAGGAGGTCTTCGGCTACACCCCGCTCCAGACCGGTCTCGCCTTCTGCGGCATCGGTGTCGCCGCGTTCCTCGGCGGCCTGTACGCCCCGAAGCTGATCGGCCGCTACAGCAACCGCCTGGTCCTCGGCTCCGGCATGCTGCTCCAGGCCGTGGCCACCAGCGCGCTGTTCCTCGCCGGCCACGGCGGCGGCGGGGCCCTCGCGGTGATGCTGGCCGCGTCCTCGGCCGGTGCCTTCGGCCATATCTCGGCGGTCGTCGGCTACATGGTCACGGCCACCTCCGGCCTGCCCGACGGCGAGCAGGGCCTGGCCACCGGTCTCGCCTCGATGACCCAGCAGGTCGGCATCACCATGGGCATCCCGGTGCTCAGCTCCATCGCCACCGCCCGGATGAACGCCACCGGCTCCACCCTGGCCGGCATCCACACCGCGCTGCTGGTGGACGCCTCGATCGTCCTCATCGGCTCGATCCTGGTCAGCACCGGCCTGCGCCGCCGCTGACCCGGACCCGCACGGAAGGGCCCCGGCGTCAACGAGGCCGCCGGGGCCCTTCCGGCGTCCGCTACCGCCCCCGGAACTCCGCGTTCCGGCGCTCCGCGAACGCCCGAAGCCCTTCCCGTGCGTCCGCCGTCGACAGGTTGATCTCCTGCGCCCAGGCCTCCGCCGCGAACGCGGACGCGCGGTCGGTGTCCAGGGAGGTGTTCACCAGGTGCTTGGTCAGGGCCAGGGCGCGGGTCGGGCCGGTGGCCAGCCGGGTCGCCCACGCACGGGCGGTCTTCGCCAGCTCGGCGTCGGCGACCACGCGGTTGACCAGCCCGAGACGCTCCGCCTCCGCCGCCGGGACCGTGTCCCCGAAGAACATCAGCTCCTTCGCCCGCTGCACCCCGACCAGCCGCGGCAGCAGATACGCGCCGCCGCCGTCCGGTACGAGTCCGCGCCGCACGAACACCTCGACGAACCGGGCCGACTCGGCGGCCAGCACCAGGTCGCAGGCGAACGCCAGCTGCGCACCGAGCCCGGCGGCCGTGCCGTTCACCGCGGCCAGCACCGGCTTCTCGCAGTCCAGTACGGCCCCGATCAGCCGTTGGGCGCCGGTACGGAGGGTGCGCGCGACGTCTCCGGGGATCCGCTCCCCCGCGGCGGGCGCACCGCGCAGATCCGCGCCCGTACAGAACCCGCGCCCGGTGCCGGTGAGCACCACCGCCCGCACCTCCGGATCGGCCGAGGCCTCGGCCAGCAGCTCGGTGATCCGGTCCCGCATGGCCGGAGTGAGGGCGCCGAGGGCCTCGGGGCGGTCGATGGTCACGTACGCGACCTGCTCCCGCCCCTCGTGCCGTACCCCGCTCACCTGCACACCACCAGCGCGTCCACCGCCACGGCCCCCTGGCCCCGGGGCAGCACCAGCAGCGGGTTGATGTCCAACTCGGCGAGGGAGTCGGACAGTTCGAGGGCCATGCGCTGGACCCGCAGGATCACCTCCACCAGCGCCTCCCGGTCGGCCGGGGGCCGGCCGCGGACGCCGTCCAGCAGGGCCCGGCCGCGCAGCTCGGCCAGCATGGCGTGGGCCTGGTCCTCGCCGAACGGCGGCACCCGTACGGCCGTGTCGTGCAGGACCTCCACCAGCACCCCGCCCAGCCCCACCGTCACCGTCGGCCCGAACAGCGCGTCCTGGCCGATCCCGACGACCGTCTCCACGCCCCGCTCGACCATCTGGCACACCAGGATCCCGTCCAGCCCGATCCCCTCGTAGCGGGCGATGTCGGTCAGCTCCCGGTAGCCGTCGCGGACCTGGCTCGCCGAGGTCAGCCCGATCTTCACCAGGCCCAGCTCGGTCTTGTGGGCGAGCTGCGCGCCGGATGCCTTCATCACCACCGGGTAGCCGATCTGCGCGGCCGCCCGTACGGCCGCCGCGGCGCTGGTCACCAGCTGCTCGCGCGGCACCCGGATGCCGTACGCGCGCAGCAGCTGCTTGGCCGCGTGCTCGCTGAGCTGCCGGCCGGGCTGGAGCAGCGGCTGGGCCTTGCGGAAGGAGGGGGAGAGGGTGCGCGGGGCCGCGTCGAAGGGGGAGCGGTAGCCGGCCACGAAGCGGTGGTGGCCGAGCCAGGCCCGCACCGCGGTGAGGCAGTTGCCGACGGTCCGGAAGGTGGCCACCCGGGCGGAGCCCAGCAGCACCTCCCGGTACGCGGGCTCGGTGCCGACCGGTGAGCCCCACACCACGCACACCAGCTTGTCGGTCTCCTCGGCCGCGTCCACCAGATCCCGCACCAGCCGGTCGCTGAGCGGCGGGAAGGGCCCGGTGACCGGGCAGATCAGCACGCCCACCTCGGGGTCGGCGAGCAGCGCGTCGATGATCATGCGGCCCCGGTGGTCGCCGACCGGGTGGCCACCGCTGTCCACCGGGTTGGCCACGCTCAGGTACTCCGGTATCCACTGGTGCAGCTCGGCCTGCCGGGCCGCGGACAGCCGGGGCAGCCGCAGTCCCGCCGCCGCGGCCAGGTCGGCGACATGGGCGCCGGTACCGCCGGAGATGGAGTACACCGCGACCCCGTCCGCGAGCGGCGCCCGGGCCCGGGCCAGCAGGGCGGCGGTGTCCTGGAGTTCGTCGAGCGCGTCGACCCGTACCACCCCGAACTGCCGCATGGCCGCGTCCACCACGTCGTCGGCGCCGGTGAGCTTGCCGGTGTGCGAGGCGGCCGTACGCGCGCCGGTCTCGGTGCGGCCCACCTTGACCGCGACCACCGGCACCCCGCGGCGGGCGGCCCGGTCGGCGGCGAGCAGGAAGGCGCGGCCGTCCTTCAGCCCCTCCAGATAGGCGGCGATGGCTCCGACCTCGGGCTGCTCGGCGAACCAGGAGAGGAAGTCGGCGGTCTCCAGGTCGGCCTCGTTGCCGGTCGGCGCCCAGTGCGAGAGCCGGATGCCCAGCTCCTGGAGGGCGAAGACCGGGCGGCCCTGGTGCCCGGACTGGGTGATCAGCGCGATCGCCGGGCCGTCGAGGTCGTCGCGGAACCGTTCGAAGGCGTTGAGGTTGGTGTTCGGCCCGAGCAGCCGCACCCCGGACCGCCGTACGGCCTCGGCGAGCCGCTCCTGCGCCGCCGCCCCGGCCGCCCCGGTCTCCGCGAACCCGGAGGCGAAGGCGACCGCGAACCTCACCTTGGCCTCGGCCAGTTCGCCGATCACCGGCAGCGGGTCGGCGACCAGCAGCACGGCCAGGTCGACCGGTTCCGGCAGGGCGGCGACGGAGCGGACGCAGGGCAGGCCGAAGACCGACGGCCGGGCCGGATGCACCGGGTGCACCCGCGCGCCCACCCGCTCGGCCCACGCCAGCAGCTGCCGGGTGATCCCGGTGTGGGGCCGTCCCTCGGCGTCCGAGGCGCCGATCACGGCGACGGACTCGGGGCGGAAGAAGCGGGTCAGGTCGGGCACGTCCGCGTGCAGCGGGCGCCCGCTGACGTCCAGGTCGTCGACCCGGCCGGAGACGACGGGTCCGGGCCGCTGCTCGCCGCAGGCGAGGGCGCGGGCCCGGCGGGAGTCGGTGGTGAGGGTGCCGTGGGTCGATCCAAGCATCGTTCCGCCCGCTCCTCGTGAGACGGCACCGCGGGGGACGGCGCCGTGAGACGGCATTCAACTGACGCTCTGTCAGATTACTGAACTGACGAAGCGTCAGGAACATGCTGGAACGGCAAACTTACGGGCGGGACCCGGGTGTCATCGGCGCGCGCCGACCCCCTTGGCGACCGCCTTCGCGATCTTCACGGCGTCCAGCGCCAGCTCGCGCAGCATCCCGCTGATCGGGTTGGTGTACCCGGTGAAGTACAGGCCGGGCGCCTCGGCGGGACTGCGGCCGCCGTGCACCACCGGCCTGCCGCGCCCGTCCAGCACCCCCAGATGCCCGACCAGCCCCTCCAGCGCCCGGGTGTACCCGGTGGCCGCGATCACCGCGTCCGGCGCGATCCGGCTCCCGTCGGCGAGCACCACCTCGCCGCCCTCGAACCCCTCGACGGCCGCCACGATCTCCACCTTCCCCCGGCGCACGGCGTCGATCAGACCGACGTCCTGCACCGGGATGGCGCCCTCGCGCGCCCTGCTGTACAGCCCGGTGTCCGGCCGTGGCAGCCCGTGCGCGGACAGGTCGGGGACGGCGACGCGGGCCTGGAGCCGGCACAGTCCGTCGACGAGCCGCACCGGCAGCCGTCTGATCAGCACCCCCGAGTGCTGCGCGGGCCAGCCGAGGGTGGAGCGGCGCACGATGTGCGGCACCGTCCGCACCGCCAGCCGCACCCGCCCGGCCCCGCCCTCCACCAGGTCCACGGCGATCTCGGCGCCGGTGTTGCCGACCCCGACGACCAGCACGTCCCGCCCGGCGTACGGCTCGGCGTTGCGGTAGCCGCCCGCGTGCAGCAGTTCGCCCTCGTACGACTGCCGGCCCGGCCAGTCGGGCAGCCGCGGGGTGTGGTTGTAGCCGGTGGCGACGACCACCGCGCTGCCGGTCAGCTCCCGCCCGCCGGAGGCGTGCAGCAGCCAGCCGGTGCCGTCCTCGGCGCGCTCGACCCGGAACACCTCGACCCCGGTGACGATCTCCAGCTCATGGTGCTCGGCGTACTTCTCCAGGTAGCGCACCACGTCGTCGCGGGCCACCCAACGGCCGAACCGGCGCGGTATCGCGAGCCCCGGCAGCGCGGACAGCCGCCGGGTGGTGTGCAGCCGCAGCCGGTCGTAGTGGCCCCGCCAGGACGCGCCGACCCGGTCGCTCTTCTCCAGCACCACCGCCCGCACCCCCTGGCTGCGCAGCGCGTGGGCGGCGGCGAGACCGCCGGGACCTGCGCCGATGACATAGACCGGGCGGTCGGCGGAGGTCTGGTGCAGGGGCGTGGGGGCGGGACGGGAGACGGCCATGAGCGCGAGCGTAATCACACCCTCGCTTGATGGGTCTCGGTCAAGACCGGAATTGGTTGCGGATTGATCACGGATGTGGAAGGAGTGGGCGGACGGGGTGACGTGCGCCACCCGCATGTGTCCGTACGGCGCCCGTTCGGCCTGTACGGAGGTCGGTTCCTGACGTACCGTCAGGTTCCATGGACTCGATATGGCTCGACGGCGCACAGTGGCTGGCGGTCCTGCGTATCGGCCTCGGCCTGTGGTGGCTGGAGAGCTGGCGCCACAAGGACAAGAAGGCATGGTTCCAACGCGGCAGCGGGATCGCGTGGGCGGCGGAGATGGCGGCGAAACACCGCTGGGCACCGGTCCGGACCGGCTTCGACAAGGTCGTCCGCCCCCGCCCCAGGCTGATGGCCTACGTCGTCGCCTACGCCGAACTCGCCCTCGGCCTGGGGCTCATCCTCGGCTTCCTCACCCCGGTCGCCCTGCTCGGCGGCCTGCTCCTCAACGCCCTCTACTTCACCCTCATGATCCACGACTGGGCGGAACAGGGGCAGAACTCGATGATGGCGCTGATCTCGCTCGTCGCGTTCTTCGCCGTGTCGTGGCAGGTGTGGTCGCTGGACGCGTGGCTGGGATGGTTCCGATGACGCCGGAAGGGCCGGTGGCTCGGGAAGGCCCGCTGACTCCGGAGAGCCCGCTGACTCCGGGGGGTCCACGCTATGACTTGCCGGAGCCGGACGCCTTCACCCGCCCCTACTGGGACGCGGCGGCGGCCGGCCGCCTCCTGCTCCGCCGTTGCACCGCCTGCGCCCGCGCCCACCACTATCCCCGCGAGTTCTGCCCGCACTGCTGGAGCGAGGACGTCCGCTGGGAGGAGGCGACCGGCCGGGCCACCCTCTACACCTGGTCCACGGTCCACCGCAACGACCTGCCCCCCTTCGACACCCGCACCCCCTACATCGCGGCCGTGGTCGACCTCGCGGAGGGCCCGCGCATGATGACCGAGGTGGTGGGCTGCGGGGAGGGGGAGCTGAGGGCGGGGATGGAACTGGAGGTGCGCTTCCGGGAAGGCGTGCCGGTGTTCGCACCCCGGCGACCTGCGCAGTAGCGGGCGTTGTCAGTGCTGCTGGATAGCGTGCGTCGCGGACCTGCTGGTGCGACGCGACGGGGGATGTACGGATGCACGGGATGGAGTTCCGGATCGAGCGAGGCATGTTCGCCGAGGCCGTGGCCTGGGCGGCCAGATCGCTGCCCGCACGGTCGCCCGTGCCGGTGCTGGGCGGCCTGACGCTGGACGCGGCGGAGGGACGGCTGCGCATCTCGGGCTTCGACTACGAGGCGTCCGCGACCGTCGAGATCCCGGCGGAGACGCCGACAGCCGGCCAGGTCCTCGTCCCCGGCCGCCGACTGCTCGACATCTGCCGGGTGTTGCCGGACGCGATGGTGGAGTGCGCGCTGGAAGGAGCGCGCTTCACGGTGGAAGGGGGCGGTACGCGCTTCGGGCTGTCGACCCTGCCCCGGCACGAGTATCCGGCCCTCCCCGAGCTTCCCGCCTTTCGCGGAACGCTGGACGCGGCGGAGTTCGCGGCGGCGGTCGCCCAGGTCGCGGTGGCCGCCGGCCGGGACGACTCCCTGCCGGTGCTCACGGGCATCCAGCTCCGCCTGCACGGCGACTCGATGACCTTGTCCGCCACGGACCGCTACCGGTATGCCGTGCGGGTGCTGCCGTGGCAGCCGGAGGAACCGACATCCGAGCCTGTGGAGGCAGTGGAGGCGGTGATCCCCGGCCGCAGGCTGACCGAGATCTCCCGTGCGCTGACGAAGTCGGGGCGGATCCGCATCGGGCTGAGCGGCACGGGCGGCTCGGGCGGCTCGGGCGGTGGCCTGATCGCCTTCGAGGGAAGCGGGGTGCGGACGACACTGCGGCTGCTGGACGGACGACTGCCGCGCCACGACAAGCTGTTCGCACTGGACGCCCCGGCCGTCGTGGTCATGGACCGGGAGCCGCTCGCCGACGCCGTCCGCCGTGTCGCGGTCGTCGCCGAGCCGAACAGCCCGGTCCGGCTCGACTTCTCCGCCCGGGGAACCGTCCTCCTGCACGCGGGCTACCAGGACGACGTCGCTTCGCAGCAGCTCGCGGCCACGCTGACCGACGCCGACGACCTGGCGGTCGCCTTCAACCCCGCCTACCTGCTGGACGCCCTCAACTCCTTCAACGCCTCCCGGGTGCGGCTCGAACTGCTGGGCCCGGGCCGGCGGGCACTGCTCACCGGCGCCCCGGGCCCGGAGGGCGGGGCAACCGAGGACCACCGCCATCTCCTCATTGCGGTACGGCAGTTGAGCTAGCTCAGGATGGCGCAGAGCAACCCGGCGATGCAGAGGAGGGTGAGGGCGAGGACACCCGTCTCGTGCCTGGTGCGGGACGCGGTGGGCGTCCTCGGCATCGGCGGCGTACTCGGCGTACTCGGCGCACTGGCGTACCCCGGATGGAACGGCGGGAGCGCGTACCCGGGCCACGGGCCGGTCCGGTCGCGCGGCGGGGCGTGCTCGGCCTGCCGTCGGCACTCCTCGTACGGCAGGCCCTGGGAGGTGCCCTGGGAGATGTCCTTCACGCGCGGTGTTCCTTCCTCTGGTGCTGGCGCAGCAGGACGTTCGCGTCGGTCTCGGCGCTCCGGTCGTACGACACCCGGGCGGCCTCCCGCTGCTCCGCCAGCTCCGTGCAGGGGGCGCAGCCGGGAACCGGGCGGGGCGGCCGGCTGAGGTCGTCGAGGCACGGCGGCGCCCCGGTGGACGGCTGGCTGCCGGTGCGGTGATTGACGGCCTTGACCTTCGCGCCGAGCCGCTCCCCGTCCGTGGGCGCCCGCAGCGCCGCCGGGTCGGCCTGCCACTCCAGCCCGCCGCCGACCGGGCGGAGCATCGCGTAGGGCCCGGCCCGGTCCCGGTACTCACCGACCTTGCCGGTGCCGGGGTCGTAGAAGAGGGTGCCGGGCTCGGGGGGCTCCGACGTCGTTGTCATCGTGGCCAGCTCCTTTCCGTGAACGCCAGTGCGTAGCGCACGCGCGGCGCTACGCTGCGTGTTCGGGTGCTTAGAGAATGGCGCACGGAAGAGGCGTTTGCGCTGTTGAGAGGCCCACGTTCAACGCTTTGCCGAGCACGTTCACCAAATTCAACATGGAGGTGGGATGCCTCAACGCCTGATGGTCACCGGCCGCAGCCAGGAGCCGAGGGCCCGCTTCGCCGAAGAGTTACGGCGACTGCGCACCGAACGCGGCCTGAGCCTGCGGGAACTGGCGAAACAGGTGGGCTGGGACGCGTCCCAGTTCTCCAAGATGGAGAGCGGGCGAACGCTGGGCGGCCCGGAGGTCGTCCAGGCGCTGGACCAGTTCTACGGGACACCGGGCTTGCTGGTGACGCTGTGGGAGCTGGCGGTGGCGGATCCCACGCAGTTCAAGGAGCAGTATCGGCGGTACATGGTGCTGGAGTCGGAGGCGATCAGCCTGTGGCACTACGCCGTGAGCGCACCGCCGGGCCTTCTTCAGACAGCCGGGTACGCACGCGAGGCACTCGGAGTGGGCTGGATCAAGGGTCTTGAACTCGAGCAGCAGGTCGAAGCGCGCCTTGGTCGGCAACAGTTGCTGGAGGGTGACGATCCGCCACCGTTCCGCGTCATCCTCTCCGAGGCGGTGCTTCGCACGTCGCTGCGCGACATGGGGGCGTGGCGTGAGCAGTTGGAGCACCTGGCCAAAGCCGCCGAGCGCCCGAACATCACCCTTCAGGTGCTGCCGTTCAGCGCTGGTCTCCACGGCCTGTTGAAGACCGCCGTGATGTTCCTGCGCCTGACGGACGGCCGAACAGTCGCCCACACCGAGAACGATTTGCGCGGCGAACTTGTCGAAGAAAACGCCTCAGTTGAGCAGTTGCAGCGTAGGTACGATGCGATGCGCGACCTCGCCCTGTCCCCGGCCGAGTCGCGGACGTTCATCCTGCGAATGTTGGAGGAAATGCCGTGCGAGCCATAGACCTGAGCGGCGTGACCTGGCGCAAGAGCAGCTACAGCAACACGAGCGGCGGCGAATGCGTCGAGGTCGCCGCCAACCTCCCCTCCCTCGTCCCCGTCCGCGACAGCAAGGACACCACCCGCACCCCCCTCCTCTTCACGGCCCCGGCCTGGGCGGCCTTCGTGGACGGGGTCAAGGGCTGAACTCTGTGAGCCGGATGGGGGCACTGGGGATGGCCAGTGCGGTGGCCGCCCTGGCGTTGACGGGCTGCACCAGCACGGCCTCGGATGGGCACTGGGCAACTACCACTAAGCCGGCAGCCACGACGACTTCACTCAGTACACCTGGTACCGCCCGCTCGACCACCGCGGATCCCCGGACTCCGCCTCAGCTCCCTGGGGTGGAGAAGGTGTTCATCCGAGCAGGAGGACGAAGCGGACCTTTCACATTCCCTGTGATCCCTCAAGTCGGGCAGGGAGGTCTGGAGGTCGGGGTGATCTGTTCCGGCTCCGGCACCATCGACGTCAGTGTCGGCTCGATCGTGAGCTACACCGTTGTATGTGCGAACGGTGACCCCGGACAGCTGAACGAAGTGGGGCTGAGGCACATTCACAAGAACGTTGCCGTATCGGTGACGACCAAGACGAACGGCACCTGGGGGCTTTCGGTGGGGTGGACGAGAAGGAGCCCCGCTCACGACTAGCCCGATCGTGAATAGCGGTGCGCGACGCGGCTCTGTCCCCGGCCGAGTCGCGGAAGTTCATCCTGCGGATGTTGGAGGAAGTGACGTGCGAGCCATCGACCTGAGCAGCGTTACGTGGCGCAAGAGCAGCTACAGCAACACGAGCGGCGGCGATTGCGTCGAAGTCTCCGACGACCTCCTCCACACCGCCGACTGGCGCAAGAGCAGCTACAGCAACACGGACGGCGGCAACTGCGTCGAAGTCGCCGACGGCGTCCCCTCCCTCGTCCCCGTCCGGGACAGCAAGGACAACACCCGCACCCCCCTCCTCTTCACGGCCCCGGCCTGGGCGGCCTTCGTGGACGGGGTCAAGTGATCGTGCCCGCCCAAGGAGAAGGCATGCGGTTACGTTTTCTCGGGATCATTCCGAACACGCCTGACACGGACTCGCCGACGATCTGGCTGGACGAGGACACGGGAGACCTGCTGATCCAGTCGTACAAGGCCACGGAGGCGGAGGTGAAGGCGTGCCAGCAGATCGGCTCCATTCCCGGCCACTCCACGGACGTGCCAGATCACGAGACGATCGTCCGGCTGCCCAGGGTCATGTTGCAGTTCATCCCGCGCCCGGAGGACGCTGCCGGTGACGAACCCCGTTCTTGAGGGCCTGGCGAAGGCGCGCCACTCAGCCGTTCACCTTGAAATGCGCGATGCCTACCAGCCCAACGACCCCGAGTTCGTCGCGTGGCAGGACGGCAAGCGCCTCGATCCCGCCGCAGACCGGTCGACGTGGTGGCGTCCGTTCCTGGACGTGGTGACCGAGACGACGGCGCGCGGAGTCGTGATGCGGCGGGCCCGGATCGTCTCGGAGCCGGTGACGGACTACATCAAGTACGAGTACGACGTCACGTTTCCCAACATCGCTGCGGGAGAGCTGGTCCGGTGGCTGCCCCGCAGAAAGGCGGGCGACATCCCGCTCCCAGGGACCGATCTCTGGATGTTCGACAACTCGGCGGTGCTGTTCACGTACTTCTCCGGGGTGGGTGAGGTGGTCGACCGCGAGTGGCGCACCGAGCCGGCCGTCGTGGAGCTGGTCGGTACGGCGTTCGAGACGGTCTGGGAGCGGGCCACGCCGCACGAGGAGTACAAGCCGGTCTGACCGGTCCGCGCCATGCCCGTATCAGGATCGTCGAGCGTTCAGGCAGCACGGAAGGTCCTTGCCGATCGCCTCCGGGAGATCTGCAAGGACGCCGGGTTGGACGGCAAGAGGCTTGCGGAGGCGTGCGGCTGGCATCCGTCGAAGGTCTCTCGGATCTCCACTGCGAAGACCCAGCCCTCGCCTGACGACATCCGGGCCTGGTGCCGGGCCTGCGGCGCGGAGGAGCAGACGGACGACCTGATCGCCTCCCTCCGGGCCGTGGAGGGCATGTTCGTGGAATGGCGCCGGATGGAGCGCACGGGGCTGCGGCAGGCGCAGGAAGCCCGCCTGCCGCTGTACGAGCGAACCCGCTGGTTCCGGTCGTACTCCCCTGGGCTCGTTCCCGGGCTCATCCAGACGTACCGCTACACGGAAGACGTGTTGCGGGCGGTCCAGCGCAGGCGCGTCGAGATCGACGACGTGGCGAATGCCGTGGCCGCGCGTATGGAGCGCCAGCACGTGCTCTACGAAGGGCATCGTCGGTTCGCGTTCCTGATGGAGGAGCCGGCGCTGCGGAACGCGCTGGGTGAGGCGGACACGCAGCGTGAACAGCTCGACCACCTGCTCGCTGTCGCCTCGCTGCCCCATGTCAGCCTGGGCGTGGTGCCCACGCGGCCGCGCCGTTCACGCATGCCGGTGGAAGGGTTCTGGATCTTCGACCGGGAACAGGTCAACGTGGAGCTGGTGTCCGGCTACCTGACGCTCACGCAGCCCGGCGAAATCGAGGCATATGCCGACACGTTCGCCGCGCTGGCCCAGGTGGCGGTCTACGGCGCGAAGGTTCGCGCGCTGATCACGGCCGCGAGGGACTCGCTCGGGTGATCGGCCCGCAATCACGTGCAATCCGCTGGGAGTTGGGGCGCGTCCGTTTCTAGCGTTGTCGTACCGATCGAAGCGAAGGAGACAGCGCGATGAGGGTATCCAGCGACCCGCACGCCCACGGAGACGACGACGACCTTCCCGGGCAGCCGTGGAATCCGCCCCAGGAGCCGCCGAGCCCGGACGGCGGGAGTCCCGAGGGGGACGGGAAGCACCGCAAGTGAAGGGGACCGCCCTGCGCACGGACCGCCCCGGCCGCAAGGAGCTGGGGCGGGTCCTCATGGACTCGGGGGCGCTGTCCTCGGACTGGGCGCCGACATTCGCGGCCGTCGACCGGGCCGTGTTCCTGCCGGATCTGATGTGGCCCTACGACATGGCGACCGGCGCGAGCGTCCCCGTCGACAGGAGGGAGGACCCGGGCGCCTGGTACGCGGCGGCGGACAGCAATGTCCCGATCGTCACCCAGTGGGACGACGGCGCCCACAAGGGCCCCGCCCCAGGGACGCTGTCCACCAGCTCCTCCTCGATGCCCTCCGTGGTCTACGCCCTGCTCCAGGACCTGGACGTGGACGAGGGCATGCGCGTGCTGGACGTCGGCACCGGCACCGGTGAGACGGCCGGCGCGCTGACCCACCGGCTCGGGCCCCGCCATGTGACGACCATCGAAGTGGACGCCACCGTGGCGGCAAGGGCTCGCGAGCGGCTGTGCGGGCACGGACTGTATCCGGAGGTGGTCGTCGGCGACGGGTTCGCGGGCCACCCGGACACGGCGCCCTACGACCGCATCCTGGCCACAGCGGGGGTGCGTGAGATCTCCCCGGCATGGCTGCGGCAGACTCGCCCCGGCGGCGTGATCCTCGCCCCCTGGGGCACGCCCTACGGCAACGCCGACGCCGTCCTCCGCCTGGTGGTGAAGGGCGAGGTGGCCACGGGACGCTTCGTCCGGCCCGTGGAGTTCATGAAGCTGCGCGCCCAGCGGGGACCGGCCATCGTCCACGGCGACTATCTGGCGGCGGGCCCGCTGGAGGCGGCGGAGCGGACCACGACGGCCCTCACGGAGGAGGAGTTCGTCACGGGGCGGTTCACCGACCTGCCGTTCGTGCTCGGTCTGCGGGTGCCTTGGTGCCGTCAGGCCGTGGCGGAGAAGCGGGACGGCGCCCGGCCCGTCTGGTTCTACGGCCTGACGGACACCTCGTGGGCCTGCGTCCTGTTCCGGGACGGCGAACGGCACGCCACCGTCTGGCAGTCCGGTCCCCGGCGCCTCTGGGACGAGGTGACCGACGCCTACCGGTGGTGGCTGGACCGGGGCTTCCCGGACCTCACCCGCTTCGGTCTCACGGCCGACGCGCACGGACAGCTGGCATGGCTCGACGACCCGGCGAACGAAGCCTGGCCTGTTCCGGCGGGACGTTCTCAGGGACCGCCGGAAATCGGTGGCTCATAGCCGACCCCCGCCCAGATCATGACCGCATGAGCCCTGACGCCTGGCACCTCACCGAAGACCTCGACGACTTCCTCTCCCGCGCGGGCGATTTCCTCCGCTCCCGGCCCGCCCTGCACACCGTGCCGTTGTCGGTGGTGGACGCGTTGCAGCGGCGCGGGTTGCGGCACTTCGGGGGTGAGCCGCCCCGGTTCGGGGTGCTCGCGGGGGAGGACGGGACCGTGCGCGCGGTGCTGGTGCACACCCCGCCCTACCCGCCGAACCTCACCCCGCTCGGGCCCGGGGAGGCCGACGCGCTGGCCGCCCGGCTGGTGGAGCTGGGGCACCCGGTCTCCGGGGTCTCCGCCGAGCGGGACACGGCGGCGGCCTTCAGCGAGGCATGGCAGCGGCGGACCGGGGTCACGGCCGCGATCCGGACCCGCCAGCGGCTGTACCGGCTCACCGAGCTGACCGTCCCCGAGCCCGCGCCCGAGGGGCGGCCGCGCGTGGCCGTACCGGCCGACCGGGACCTGGTCGCCCGCTGGTACGAGGAGTTCGCCGAGGAGACCGGCTCGCACACCGGCGCCGACGCCGCCGAGTGGGCCGACGCGCGTATCGCCCATGGCGGCATCACCCTCTGGGAAGCCGCCGACGGCACCCCCCTCTCGCTGGCCGGGGTGACCCCCGAGATCGCCGGCCAGGTCCGGGTCGCCCCCGTCTACACCCCGCCCGGGCTGCGCGGACGCGGCTACGCGGGCGCCGTCACGGCCGAGGTGAGCCGCGCCGCCCGCGCCGCCGGCACCGCCGAGATCCTCCTCTTCACCGACCTCGCCAACCCCACCAGCAACGGCCTCTACCAGCGCATCGGCTACCGCCCGGTCGGGGACTTCACGGTGTGGGACTTCGAGGGCTGAGCCGTCCTCACGGCCACAAAAGCCCCCTGCTCCAGCCGAAGCCCGTGCTCCGGTACTCCAGCCGGACATGGCGTCGCTCGGGGTCGCCCTGGAAGAACTCCACCGTGTCCGGGGAGAGGTGGTAGAGGGTCCAGGTGGGGGAGGGTTCGGAGGGGTTGGCGCGGGCCTGCCGCCAGGCCGCCTCGGAGGCGTCGCGGAGTTCCTCCAGGGAGGACAGCTCCGCGCTCTGGCGGCCGGTGAGGGCCGCCGCCAGCGCGCCGGTGGAGCGGGCGTGCAGATCGGCCTGGCTGTCCTCGGCGGGGGCCGCCGCCACCGGGCCGCGCAGCCGGACCTGGCGGCCCAGCACCGGCCAGTAGAAGACGAGGGCCGCGTACGGGCGGGCGGCCAGGGCCTGGCCCTTGCGGCTCGTGGCATGGCTGGCGAAGGACCAGCCGGCGGCGTCCGCGCCGTGCAGCATCACGATCCGCGAGTCCGGCCTGCCCTCCGCGTCCACCGTCGCCAGCGACATCGTGTGCGGCTCCGGCTGCCCGGCCGCCACCGCCTCCGCGAACCAGCTCGTGAACAGCGCCAGCGGGGTGGGCGGGGCGGTGTCCGGGTCGAAGGGCCGCAGCTCCGTCACCTTGGTGTCCCAGACCCGCAGGGACCGGAGCAGTGAGTGGAGATCGTCGTGTGCCATGCGCCGAGTATCGCCCGGGCCTCCGCGCCCGTGCCGTCTGCCCTCGCCCACCGCACCCGGCGATTTCCGTCACTCCCGGCCCCCCCACCCCCTTCACTCCCGCCCCAGCACCACCGTCCCCGACGAGCAGAACCACCCCCCGGTGCCCGACGCGACCCCCAGCCGGGGCACGCCGCCGCCGGCCCCGCGCACCTGGCGTTCGCCCGCCTCCCCGCGCAGCTGCCGTACCGCCTCCACCAGCAGGAACAGGCCTCTCATCCCCGGGTGCTGGGCCGACAGGCCGCCGCCGTCCGTGTTCACCGGCAGCCCTCCGCCGCGCACCAGCAGCCGCCCCTTCGCCACGAACGCCCCGCCCTCGCCCTTGGCGCAGAAGCCCAGGTCCTCCAGGGTCACCAGGGTCATGTAGGTGAAGGCGTCGTAGATCTGGGCGAAGTCCATCTCGGCGGGTCCGACCCCGGCCCGGGCGAAGGCGAGGCGGCCGCTCACCGCCGCCGGGGACACCGTGAAGTCGGGCCACTCGGACATCGCCGCGTGCGAGACGTGCTCACCGGTGCCGAGGATCCAGACGGGGGCGGTACGGCAGTCCCGTACGTACTCCTCGGCCGCCAGCAGCACCGCCGCGCCGCCGTCCGAGCGCAGACAGCAGTGCAGCTTGGTGAAGGGGTCGGCGATCATCGGGCCGGAGAGGACGTCGGAGACGGTGAGGGGGGTGCGGAACATCGCCTCCGGGTTCAGCGCCGCGTTGGCCCGCGCCTGCACCGCCACCTCGGCGAGCTGCTCGACCGTCGTGCCGTACTCGGTCATGTGCCGGCGGGCCGCCATCGCGTACTTGGCGATCAGCGTATGGCCGTACGGCACCTCGAACTGGAGCGGACCCCGGGCGCCGAAGGACAGGTTGCCCGTCCGCCGGCCCGCCCTGATGTCCGCGCGGGCCGTGGAGCCGTAGGCCAGCAGGACCACGTTCGCGTGGCCCGCCGCGATCGCGTCCGCCGCGTGCGCCGCCATCACCTCCCAGGTCGAGCCGCCGACCGACGTGGAGTCCACCCAGGTGGGCCGCAGCCCCAGGTACTCGGCGACCTCCACCGGGGCGAGGGTGCCGAGCCCGGCGGAGCCGAAGCCGTCGACCACCGAGCGGTCGAGACCGGCGTCCGCGAGGGCCCGGCGGGCGGCCTGGGCGTGCAGGCGGTACGGCGTCGCGTCGTCCACCCGGCCGCAGTCGGACAGGGCCACGCCGACCACGGCGACCTTCCGCTTCCCGCGCGTCATGAGGGCTCCTCCCCCTGGGCATCTCGCTCCGGCCCCCCTAATATGACGACCCGTCAGATACGGGGGAAGGGTGAGGGAAGAAGCCATGGACACGCGTCTCACCGCCGAGCAGGACGAGATCCGCCGCACCCTGCGCGAGCTGCTGCGCGCCCGCTGCGGCTCGGCCGGGCTGCGGGCCGCCCTCGACAGCCCGGCCGGGTACGACCCCGCGCTGTGGTCCGCGCTCGCCGGCCGGCTCGGGCTGCCCGGACTCGCCCTGCCCGAGCGGTACGGCGGTGTCGGCTGCTCGGTCACCGAACTCGCCCTCGCCTGCGAGGAGACCGGGCGGGCCCTCGCCCCCTCCCCGCTGCTCGCCACCTCCGTCCTCGCCGCCCCGCTGCTGCTCGCCCTCGGCACCGACGCCCAGCGCGCCGAGCTGCTGCCCCGGCTGGCGGCCGGCACCCTCACCGCCGCCCTCGCCGTCCCCGGGCCCGCCCTCGCCACCGCCCTCGCCCTGACCGGCCCCAACGCGGGGTACGCGGCCGGCGGGGGCCGGGCGGGCGGGGTGCAGGCCCGGCGCACCGACTCCGGCTGGACCCTGTACGGCCAGGCCGACCAGGTGCTGGACGGGCACAGCGCCGGGCTGCTGCTGGTCGCCGCGCACACCGGGGGCTTCGCCCGCTCCCGCACCCGGCTGTTCCTGGTGCAAGGGGACGCGCCGGGGCTGGTCCGCGCCCGGCACACGGCGCTGGACGCGACCCGCCCGCAGGGCCGCGTACAACTGCGTGACGTACCCGCCGAGTTGCTCGGTGAGCCGGACGCGGACGTGCTGCCCGCGCTGGCCGCCCTCGGCGACACCGCCGCGACCGTGCTGGCCGCGGAGGCGGTGGGGGCGGCGGACCGGGTGCTGGAGCGGACGGTCGAGTACGTCGGACAGCGCGAGCAGTTCGGCCGGCCCGTCGGCTCCTTCCAGGCCGTGAAGCACCGGCTGGCCGATGTGTATGTGGCGGTGCAGGCGGCGCGCTCGGCCGCCTACTACGCCGCGTGGGCGGCCGGGCGCGGGGAGGGCGTCGGCGGGCTGGCGCTCGCCCAGGCGCTGGAGGCGCTGCGCTTCGCCGCCGCCGAGGCCGTCCAGGCGCACGGCGGCATCGGCTTCACCTGGGAGCACGACGCCCACCTGTACTTCAAGCGAGCCGCCGGCGACGAGCTGCTGTTCGGGCCGACGCACCGACTGCGGGACCGGGCCGCCGAGATGGCGGGGCTCTTCGAGGGTGCGGGGGTGGCGGTGTGAGGGGCGGGTTCGGTGTGCGTGTCGTGCAGCGGGTGTCGGGCACGCGCGGCTTCGCCAAGGTCGCCCGGCACGTGATCCCGGCCCTGGGTCGAGCCGTCCACCGGCTCACCGGGGGCCGGGTGCCGCCCGGGGTGCCGCATTGCCCCGAGCGGGCCGCCGAGATGGCGGGGCTCTTCGAGGGTGCGGAGGTGGCGGTGTGAGGGGCGGGTTCGGTGTGCGTGTCGTGCAGCGGGTGTCGGGCACGCGCGGCTTCGCCAAGGTCGCCCGGCATGTGATCCCGGCCCTGGGTCGAGCCGTCCACCGGCTCACCGGGGGCCGGGTGCCGCCCGGGGTGCCGCATTGCCCCGAGCGGGCCGCCGAGGCGGCGGGGTTCTTCGAGGGTGCGGGGGTGGCGGTGTGAAGGGCGGGTTCGGTGTGCGGAGCGTGCAGCGGGTGTCGGGCGCGCGTGCCGGGGGCATGCACCGGTTGCGGGACCGGGCCGCCGAAGTGGCGGGGCTCTTCGAGGGTGCGGAGGTGGCGGTGTGAGCGGCGGGATCGGCGTGCGGATCGTCCAGCGGGTGTCGGCCACGCGCGGCTTCGCCAAGGTCGCCCCGCATGTGATCCCGGCCCTGGACCGGGCCGTTCACCGGCTCACCCGGGGCCGGGTGCTGCTCAGCGCCCAGCTGTTGCCCGGGGTGATCCTCACCTCCACCGGTGCCCGCAGCGGACAGCCCCGCAGGACGCCGCTGGCCTGTATGCCCGAGGGGCGCGGCTGGCTGCTCGTCGGCTCCAACTTCGGCCGTACCGACCACCCCGCCTGGACCCACAACCTGCTCGCCCACCCCGACGCGGTCGTCAACTGGCGGGGCCGCGACATCCCGGTCACCGCCACCCTGCTCACCGGGGAGGAACGGGCCGCCGCCTGGAAGACCCTGCTGTCCTTCTGGCCGCCGTACGCCACCTACCAGGCCAGGGTCCGGCGCGAGATCCGCGTCTTCCGGCTCACCCGGCGCGAACCCTAGCCGTCGGGCGGCTCCCCGCTAGCCGGCGGCCGGCTCCTCGACCACGCGGAACCGCTGGGCGACCACCGGCGTGTCCCCGTCGATCTCCGGGGTGCGGCCGAGGAATGCGCGCACGCCCTCGCTGCGGAAGAACTCCTCGTGGGCGGCCCGCCATTCGGCCGCGTCGGCATAGCCGCGCCCCTCGGCGCGGGCGAAGTCGTCGTCGATCTCCCGCATCGGTACGACGCGTACCTCGACCAGTTCGACGACGACCGCCGGTCGGTTCGCCGAGTCGACCACGCAGAACCGCTGTCCGGCCCGCGGCAGTGGTTCTCCGGCGTGCTCGTAGAGCGCCGGGAGCCCGGTGAGCGCGGTCTTCTGCCCGCTGAGGATCGCCGCGACGCCGCTGTCGCGGAGCGGGCCGGGCAGGGCGAGTTCGAGGGTGGGCAGGCCGGTGTGCGTCATCGGGTGAGGCTACAAAGGGTCCGGCGGGGCGGACAAGGGATCCGCCGGGGGACCGGCGCGGCGCCGTAGCTGCGAGCTAGAGCGTCGCCAGCCGCTCCACCAGCAAAAACGCCCCGATCCCCAGCATCGCCGCCCCCGACGTCCGGGTCACCGCCCGGGCCGCCGCGGGCCGTGCGGCGAGCAGGACGCGGGCGAGGGTGCCGACCGCGAGGTACACCGCCGCGCAGCAGGCCATGTGGAGCAGGCCGAGGGTCGCCGTCTGCACCGGCACGGGCAGGTGGGCGCCGCGCAGGGTGAGGAACTGGGGGAGGAGGGAGAGGTAGAGCAGCAGCCCCTTGGGGTTCAGACCGCTGATCGTCGCCCCGCGCAGAAAGAGCCGCCCCTCCGCCGCGTCCCCGGACCGGGAAAGCCGCCCCTCCTCCGTCGCCCCGGTGTCGCCCGCCCCCGGCACCGCCGGCCGCCGCAGCACGCTCCAGCCCAGCCAGAGCAGATAGCCGGCGCCCGCCACGGTCAGGCCGGTCAGCAGCCCCGGGGAACTCGCGACGAGGACCGCCAGGCCCGCCGTCGCCAGGGCCGTGTGCAGGGCGTACCCGGAGACCAGACCGGCGACCGCGCGCGGCACCGAGCGACCGCGCAGGGCGGTGGCGATCACATAGGCCCAGTCGGCGCCCGGCACACACACCAGCAGCAGGTCGAGAAAGAGAAAGGAAAGGAGGAGTCCCGCGTCCATGGAAGGGACATTAGGCGCGATCAGCCCAAAGGTGTTCCTGAAATTACCCCTGAGTGCGAGACGATGGGCAAGAATCTTCTCCATGGACGACGTGGACCGGAAAATCCTTGCAGAGCTTCAACAGGACGGGCGGCTGACCGTGACCGAGCTGGCCGCCCGGGTGCGGCTCAGCGTCTCGCCCTGCCACCGCCGGCTGCGCGAGCTGGAGCGCTCCGGCGCCATCCAGGGCTATCGCGCGGTGGTGGACCCGGCGTCGCTGGGGCTGAACTTCGAGGCGCTGGTCTTCGTCTCCATGCGGCAGGAGGACCGGGACACGGTCGCCGAGTTCGAGCGGGCGGTCAGCGAGCTGGATCACGTACTGGACGCCCAGCGGCTCTTCGGCGAGCCGGACTATCTGCTGCGCGTCGCCACCGCCGACCTGGCGGCCTTCCAGCGGCTCTACGACGACCGGCTCGCGGCCCTGCCGGGCGTGCAGCGGCTCACCTCGACGCTGGTGATGAAGCACGTGGTCCGGGACCGTCCACTGCCGGCATAGCGAGCGCTCAGCGACCCGCACAGCCACCCGCACAGCCACCCGCACAACGCCCCGCACAGCCGCCCGCACAGCAGCGCGGGCGGCGGCTCACCGGAAGTGAACCACCGCCCGCCAGACAGGACGCGTGGAAAACGGCACTACAGAAAACGGCGTGACAGAAAACGGCGTTACGGAAAGCAGCCTTACTTGCTCGGCTTTCTGCCGGTCACGCCCAGATGCACCAACAGCGCCAGATTCGGCTTGAGTTCGGCCTGCTTCACACCCCACGACGTGAACCCCTTCTGGTGCGAGGCCACCGCCGCGAGCATCGCGACCAGGGATCCGGCCACCGCGGCCGGGTTCACGTCCTTGTCGACCCGCCCCTTGGACTGGAGTTCCGCGATGGAGTCCGCGAGGGAGTTGTTGACCGAGTTGAGGATCTTCATCCGGATCTTGTAGAACCGTTTGTCCCCTTCGGCCGCGCCCAGGTCGACCACGCGCAGGATCGCATCGTTCTTGCGCCAGAACTCCAGGAACCCGTCCACGAGTTCCTGCGCGGTCTGCCACCCCGACTTCCCGGCCCAGGACCGCCCTTCGAGCAGTTCGGTCAACCCCGCGCCCTCCGAGGCCATGTGCTCGGCGATCTCCAGGACGGCGCCCTCGACGTCCGGGAAGTACTGATAGAAGGTCGCGGGCGAAGTGCCCGCCTTCCGGGCGACATCGATGACCTTGACGTCCCGGTAGGGGGAGGAGCTGAGCATCTCGCTGAGGCAGTCGAGCAGCTTCTGCCGGGTCGCCTGCCCTCGCCGGCCGGCCACCCGGCCGTCGACGGTACGCACTTGTCCTGTCATGCCGTCAGCTTACCGAGGGGTGATCGGAGCGCGATTCGGCCGACTGCAAATGGGGTGCGCGGGGGTGCAGAGGATGGTGTGCCTGGTCTGCGGGGTGCGCGCGGCCCGGTTACTTTGACGGCATGGCCGAAAACAGGGCATCCGCGAACGAAGAGGTCTACCGGGAGGGCGTCCCGTGCTGGGTGGACGCCCAGCTGCCCGACGTGGAGGCGGGCAAGCGGTTCTACGGTGAGCTTTTCGGGTGGACCTTCGCCGAGCCGGGGGACGAACCGGAGGACGAACCGGGAGGCGAGCCGGGGGAGGGGCACGGAGAGGGGCGCGGAGAGAGGTACGGCGAGGGGTACGGCTCCTCCGTCTGGGCCCGGCTGGGGGGCGACCCGGTGGCCGCGCTCGCCCCCAAGACCGACGGCCGGATGCCCACCGTCTGGACGGTCTACTTCGCCACCCCGGACGCCACCGCGCTCGGCCGCCGGATCACCGCGGCCGGCGGACAGCTGGTCATGGCCCCCTTCCCGGTGGACGGCCTCGGCACGGCCGCCCTCGCCGCCGACCCCGACGGCGCGGTGTTCGGGCTGTGGCAGCCGGGCAGCCATCGCGGCTTCGGGCGGCGCCACGAGCCCGGCACCTTCGTCTGGGCCGAGCTGTACACCCGAAACACCGCCGCCGCGAACGCCTTCTACGGCGGCCTCTTCCACGACGCCCTGTTCGGCGGCGGTGCCGAGCCGGACTTCGGCCGGGCCGACGTCACCGAGGTGTTCCCGGCCGAGATGCCCCCGCACTTCCTCGCCCACTTCCGGGTCACGGACCTGGAGGACGCCCTCGGGGCCGTACAGCGGCTGGACGGGCGGGTGCAGGCGCCACCCTTCGAGACGTCGTACGGACGGGTGGCCGTCGTCACCGACAATCAGGGGGCGTCGTTCGCGCTGCTGCACCGCTGACCGGTCCGGTTCGGGGCTGATCGACACGATTAAGGTGGAGACACCCTGATTGTTACCGGGTTCGCAACCAGCCGCCCGGCCAGGAAGAATCGGGGTGCGTGCCGCCATGGCGGTGCGGTGGTGAGACGCTGCACTTCGGCCGCGTACATATGTGGGTGGCGCGGCTCGTACGGGGAGGTGGCAGGCAAGTGGTGGATCAGCTGACGCAGCACGATCCGCGGCGGATCGGGCCGTTCGAGGTGCTGGGCCGGCTGGGTGCCGGCGGCATGGGGCTGGTCTATCTCGCGCGGTCGGCGTCGGGCCGGCGCGTGGCGATCAAGACGGTGCGCACCGAGCTGGCCGAGGACCAGCTGTTCCGGGTCCGCTTCACCCGCGAGGTGGAGGCGGCCCGCGCGGTCTCCGGCTTCTACACCGCGGCCGTGGTCGACGCCGACCCGCGCGCCGCCGTGCCCTGGCTGGCCACGGCGTACGTCCCCGCGCCCTCCCTCGAGGAGATAGTGAACGAGTGCGGGCCGCTGCCCGCGCAGGCGGTGCGCTGGCTGGCGGCCGGTGTCGCGGAGGCCCTCCAGTCCATCCACGGCGCCGGGCTGGTCCACCGCGACCTGAAGCCCTCCAACGTCCTGGTCGTCGAGGACGGCCCCCGGGTGATCGACTTCGGTATCGCCTCCGGCGTCTCCAACACCCGGCTGACCATGACGAACGTCGCCGTCGGCACCCCCGCCTACATGTCGCCCGAGCAGGCCAAGGACTCCCGCAGCGTCACCGGCGCCAGCGATGTCTTCTCGCTCGGCTCCACCCTGGTCTTCGCGGCCACCGGCCATCCGCCCTTCCACGGCGCCAACCCGGTCGAGACCGTCTTCATGCTGCTGCGCGAGGGCCCGGACCTCAGCGGCCTGCCGGACGAGCTGCGCTCGCTGATCGAGGCGTGCATGCAGATGGAGGCCCCCGCACGGCCCAGCCCGGCCGATCTCCAGGCCCAGCTGGCACCGCATCTCTTCGCCGCCGGTTCGGACGACAGCGGCACCGCCTCCGCCTGGCTGCCGGAGAAGGCCGTCGCCCTCATCGAGTCCCGCCGCAACGGCGGCCGCCACACCGCCCAGCCCGCCCAGGTGTCGACCGGTGGCCCGCGCAGCGGCAGCCGCGCGGCCGTCCCCCCGCCGCCGCCGTACGACCCCGCGCCCCAGGCCCCCGCCCCGTCGCGGGTCACGGCCGGCGCCCCCGACACCGGCCCGGTCCGGCTGGCCGGCGCCAAGGTGCCGATCGGCCCCGGCCCCCGGGTCGCCGACGCCCGCGCCGCTGCCGTGAAGGCGCCCCCGCCGGAGGCCGGGCTGGTCGCCAGCTGGTCCCGGCCGCGCCCCGGGCTCGCCGGCGCCGACCCGGCCGTACCCACCCCGCCGCCCCAGCAGCCGGAGCCGGCGAACGGCTGGCGCCCCTGGCGTTTCCGCATGTCGAACGATGTGTGGGGCACCCCTGCGGTGGACGGCGACCTGGTCTACGTCACCTCCTTCGAGGTGCACGCCCTGGACGTGGGCACCGGCCGCCGCCGCTTCAAGACCCGGGACGTCGCCTGGTCGATGGCGGTGGCGGACGGCCGTATCCACGCCTCCGACGGCCCCACCCTGTTCGCCCTGGACGCCCGCGAGGGAGGCGACCTGTGGCGGCTGTCCATGGACGGCTGGGTGTACTCCCTGAAGGCCGACCACGGCACGGTCGTCACCGGCACCCGTGGCGGCGGTGTGCAGGCCTGGGAGGCGTCGGGCGGGCAGAAGCTGTGGGAGATCACCGGCTGCCAGACCGACTTCGAGTCTCCCGAGGCGGGCCCGCTCGTCCACGACGGCACCGTCTACGTCTGGCAGGACGCCCGGCTGCGCGCCCTGGAGGCCCGCACCGGCGAGGAGCGCTGGTCGTACCCGATCGGCGACGCGGCCTCCTGCGGCGGTGTCCCGGTCCGCCTGACCCCGGCCCCCGACGGCTATGTCTACGTCAGCGCCGGCACCCGTGTCCTCGCCATCGAGACGGTGAGCGGCATGGTGCGCTGGCACTTCGAGGCGCCCGCGGTGTTCCTCAGCCCGCCCGCCTTCGCCCCCGGCCCCTCGGTGACGGGCGGCGGTGTCTACCTCGCCGACTACCTCGGCACCGTGTACGCCCTCGACGCCACCGACGGCCGCGACCGCTGGCGGATCGCGACCGAGGCCCGCACGTCCGTCGAGCCGGTGCTGGTGGCGGCGGGCCATGTGCACGTCGGCAGCGGCAAGGGCCTGTACACCCTGGACGCGGTCACCGGCACCCCCAAGTGGCGGTTCCAGGCAGGCGGTGACGTCGTGGGCGCGCCCGCGGTGGCCGAGGGCCGGATCCACTTCGGCTCCACCGACCACCTGCTCTACACCCTCAAGGCCGACGACGGCCGGCTGCGCTGGAAGCTGGCCACGGGCGGCGAGATCACCGGCTCGCCGGTGGTCCGGGACGGTGTGGTGTACGCGTGCAGCAAGGACCGCTGTGTGTACGCGCTGGACGCGGAGAAGGGCACGGGCACCGCGCGTACGGCGTGAGACGCGTCCGGTGCGGCCGTCGTACCGCGCGTACGGCGTGAGACGCGTCCGGTGCGGGTGACGGCCGTCGCACCGGCGTACACGGAAAGGGGCTCCGGACGGCGGCCGTCCAGCCCCGACGCTACCCCCGCCCCCGGCCACCCGCCAGACGCTCCCGGCGGGCAACCGGGGACCGGTACGGGTCAGTCCCGCAGTCCGGTCAGGAACTCGATCAGCGCGGCGTTCACCTCGGCGGGACGCTCCTGCTGGGTCCAGTGGCCGCAGCCCGGCAGCACGATCGGGTCGCGGACCAGGTTCGGCATCAACCGGGGCAGCTGCGCGATCAGTTCGGGGGTGCCGGGGAACGCCGGGACGAGGTCACGGTCGCCGTACATGTACAGCGCGGGCGGGCTGACGACCGCGCCGTGCCAGGGGCTGGTCAGCTCCCAGTTGCGGTCCAGGTTGCGGTACCAGTTCAGGGCGCCGGTGAAGCCCTGGGAGTAGCTCTCGGTGAGCTGGTCCAGGTCGTCCTCGGTGAGCCAGTCCGGCAGCACCTCCGGGTCGGTCATGTCCGCGAGCCAGCCCCGCTCCAGGTCGCCGACGAAGGCCGCGTCGGGGCGGCCGGCGTCCGGGGCGTCGCCGGAGGCGGAGTAGAACATCTTGCGCAGGGCGGTGCGGGTGTCCTTGCCGAACTCGGCGTCGGCGACCCCGGGACGGGCGAAGTAGTTCCAGTAGAACCGCCCGCCGAACGCCTCCTGCATGGTCTTCAGCGGCGGCCGCTCCCCGCGGAACGGCGGCGGCACGCTCAGCCCGGCCACTCCGCGCACCACGTCGGGCCGCAGCAGCGCGGTGTGCCAGGCCACCGGCGCCCCCCAGTCGTGCCCGACGACGAACGCCTGCTGCTCGCCGAGGGCGTGCACCAGCCCGACCACATCGCCGACGAGGTGCAGGATGCTGTACGCGTCCACGTCCTCGGGGTGGTCGCTGCGCCCGTATCCGCGCTGGTCGGGGGCGACGACCCGGAAGCCGGCGGCGGCCAGCGGGCCGAACTGGTGGCGCCAGGAGTGCCAGGACTCGGGGAAGCCGTGCAGCAGCACGACGAGCGGTCCCTCGCCCTCCTCCGCGATGTGCAGCCGGATGCCGTTCACGTCGATCATGCGATGTTCAACCATGCACTGAGCATACGCTTGAGTAGTACACCTAATTGCTAACGCAACCTGAAGTCGCGCCGGCGTCCCTCGAACAGCTCAGCCTGTCGCCCGCCCGGCAGATTCCCCAGCGCGATGAGGTGCGGGGCCTGCGCGAACGCCGCTGCCAGCGCGGCCTCCCGGGCGGCCCACAGCGCCCGCACGGTGCCCTGGGTGGCCTCCGCCGGATACCCCGCGATGACCCCGGCGGCGGCGGTTGCGGCCGCCAACGCCCCGCCGGGCTCGGTGAGTTCCGTGACCAGCCCGACGGCATGGGCCCGTGCGGCGGACATCCGCTCCGCCGTCCCCATGAGCGCCGTCCGGGCCGCCTCCCCGTGCGGCAGCACCTGCGCCATCAGCATGGACTCGTACGCGCTGACCATGCCGTACGTCGTGTGCGGGTCGAAGAAGACGGCCGTGGTGTCGGCGACCAGGAACTCGCACTCCCCGAGCAGGTAGAACGCCCCGCCGCAGGCCATCCCGGACACGGCGGCCACGACCGGCTTCCACAGCCCGTTCGCCTTCGGTCCGACGGTCAGCAGCGGATCGTCCAGCATGTACGGCGACGAGGGCTGCGGCACCACGGCCCCCCGGTCGATCCCGGTGCAGAAGGCCCGCTCCCCGGCCCCGGTGAGCACCACGGCCCGTACGGCGTCCTCGAACCGCAACCCCCGCCAGATCTCCCGGAGTTCCCCGGCCGTCTCCAGGTCGATGGCGTTGAGCCGGTGCGGCCGGTCCAGGGTGACCACGGCGACCCCGGAGTCCCGGTCGGCCTCGACCCGCACGCCCGCGCTCACGAGGTCAGCACCCACTGCGGCAGCCCGTCGCAGAACACGGCCCGCACCCGCGCCCCGATCCGGATCCGCCCCGGGTCGACGGAGTCCAGCCGGTCCCCGGCCCGCGCCACGACGTTCCCCACGAGCCGTATCCGGGGCCACTCCTCCAGCTCCACCACGACCACGTTGTACGGCGCCTGCGCCGCGTAGTCCGGCAGCAGCGGCGGATGCGGCACCACGTACGACCACACCCGCCCGCGCCCCGACACCGGCCGCCACTCGCTCGCGAAGGACTGGCAGTGCGGGCAGCACGGCCGGGGCGGGAAGCGGGGCTCGGCGCAGTCGCCGCAGACCTGGACGCGCAGTTCACCCCGGCCGGCGTACTCCCAGAAGGGCGCGCCGTCGGGGTCGGTGACCGGACGCAGCATGCTCGTCTCAACTCCTCAGCAGCAGCGCGGAGGTGGGCACGCCCTCGCCCGCCGTGACCAGGCAGGCGGTGGCGCCCGGCACCTGCGCGGTGCTGGTCCCGCGCAGCTGCCTCACCCCTTCGGTGATCAGGTTGAAGCCGTGCACATAGGCCTCGCTCAGTCCGCCCCCGCCGGTGTTGAGGGGCAGCCGCCCGCCGATCTCCAGCGCCCCCTGTTCGGTGAAGGCGCCGCCCTCCCCCCGCCCGCAGAAGCCGTACCCCTCCAGGGACAGCGGGACCAGGGCGGTGAACGCGTCGTAGATCTGCGCCACGTCGACGTCCTCCGGCGTGAGGTCGGCGTGCTTCCACAGATGCCGGGCGGCGGTCCAGGCGGGCCCGGTGAGCGGGTCGTCGCTCCAGTAGTTGACCATCCCGTGGTGCTGGGCGGGCAGGCCCTGCGCGGCGGAGTGCACGTACACGGGCCGCTGACGGCAGTCCCGGGCCCGCTCCCGCCCGACCACGACGCACGCCAGCGCCCCGTCCGTCTCCAGGCAGTTGTCGAAGAGGCACAGCGGCTCGCTGATCCACCGGGAGGTCATGTACATCTCCCGGGTCAGCGGCCGGTCGTACATCACGGCGGCCGGGTTCTGGTTGGCCCGGTTGCGGCAGGCGAGGGCCACGTTGAAGAGGTGGTCGCGGGTGGCGCCGTACTCGTGCATGTAGCGGCGGGTGAGCATGGCGATCTCGTCGGCCGGGCGGAGCAGCCCGAAGGGCCGCGTCCACTGGGCCGGAGTGGGCAGCTGCACGGTGGTGTTCGTCCACGGCCGGGGCCCGCTGCCGCGCTTCCGGGACCGCCAGGCCACCCCCACGGTCGCCTGCCCGGCGGCGATGGCGGCGGCGAGCAGCGCGACGGTCGCACAGGACCCCCCGCCCCCGTACCCCACCTTGCCGAAGAAGGTCAGGTCCCCGAAGCCGACCGCCTTCGCCAGCTCCACCTCGTCGGTCTCCTCCATGGTGTACGAGGCGAGCGCGTCGACCTCGCCGGGTGCTATCCCCGCGTCCTCCAGCGCGGCGAGCACGGCCCGGCAGGCGAGCGTCCGCTCGTCCTCGGGGAGGTGCTTCGCGAACGCGGTCTGCCCGATCCCGACGATCGCGGTGGCGTCCTTCAACCCCGTGCCGTCCGCCGCCATGGTGGCCCCCTTCCCCGACCTGACAGCACGTCAGGTTACCGCTAATCTGACGAGTCGTCAGGTATGCGGGGACGGGGAGGTCCGCCATGGCCGAGTGGAACACCATCGCGGACCTGGTCCGCCGGTCCGCCGAGCGGTACGCGGACACCGAGGCGGTGGTCGACGGCCGCACCAGGATCAGCTACGCCGAGCTGGGCGCCCGGGTGGAACGGGCGGCCGCCGCCTGCCTCGCGACCGGGCTGCGCCCCGGCGACCGGGCCGCCGTCTGGGCCCCCAACTCCCTGGACTGGATCGTCGCGGCCCTCGGCGCGGTGACGGCGGGCGGCGTCCTGGTCCCGCTGAACACCCGCTTCAAGGGCCCGGAAGCCGTCGACGTGCTGCGCCGCAGCGGGGCCCGGCTGCTCTTCGTGACCGGCACCTTCCTGGGCACGTCCTACGTGGCCTCCCTGCGCAGGGCGATGGAGGCGGGACTACCAGGCCTGGAACGGGTGGTGGTGCTGTCGGGGGACGCGCCCGCCGACTACTGCACCTGGAAGGAGTTCCTGGCGGGCGGTTCGGCGATACCGACGGCTGAAGTCCGGTCGCGCGCGGCCGAGCTGAAGGGCGACAGCCTCTCGGACATCGTCTACACCTCCGGTACGACGGGCCGCCCCAAGGGCGCGGTGATCACCCACGCACAGACGCTGCGCGCCTACGACATCTGGGCGGACCTGGCCGGCCTCCGCCGCACCGACCGCTACCTCATCGTCAACCCGTTCTTCCACACCTTCGGCTACAAGGCGGGCGTGCTGGCCTGTCTGATGCGCGGGGCGACGATGATCCCGCAGCCGGTGTTCACCGTGGACACCGCCCTCGCCAACATCGCCACGGAACGCGTCTCCGTCCTCCCCGGCCCCCCGGCCCTCCTCCAGTCCCTCCTCGACCACCCCTCCCGCGCCGCCCACGACCTGGCCGGCCTCCGCCTGGTCGTCACCGGCGCGTCGGTGGTCCCCCTCACCCTGGTGGAACGCCTGCGCACGGAACTCGGCATCGGCACGGTCCTCACCGCGTACGGCCTCTCCGAGGCGTCCGGCATCGTCACGATGTGCCGCCGGGGTGACGACCCCTCCGTGATCGCCACGACCTCCGGCCGCCCTATCCCCGGCACCGAGGTGCGGGTCGCCGAGGACACCGGCGAGATCCTGGTCCGGGGCTTCAACGTCATGCGCGGCTACCACGAGGACGACCGGGCGACCCGGGAAGCCGTCTCGGCCGACGGCTGGCTGCACACCGGCGACGTCGGCGTCCTGGACCCCTACGGCAACCTGCGCGTCACCGACCGCATCAAGGACATGTTCATCGTCGGCGGCTTCAACGCCTACCCCGCCGAGATAGAGCAACGGCTGTCCGCCCACCCCGATGTGCGCGAGGCCGCCGTGATCGGCATCCCCGACCCACGCCTCGGCGAGGTCGCCAAGGCGTACGTGGTCCGGCGCGCGGGCTCCGTCCTCACCGCCGACGACCTGATCGCCTGGTCCCGCCGCGAGATGGCGAACTACAAGGTGCCGAGGGCGGTGGAATTCGTCCCCGAGCTGCCGAGAAACGCGAGCGGGAAGGTGGTGAAGGGGGTGCTGAGGGGCCTCACTTGAGGGAAGCGGTGAAGGCGGCCCAGGTGGCGGGGTCGAGGGTGAGGGTGGGGCTGGAGGAGGGGTGCTGCTTGGAGTCGCGGATGTGGATGGAGTGGGGGCAGGTGGCGACTTCGAGGCACTGCCCGCCTTCGTCACCGCTGTAGCTCGACTTCCGCCAGTTGACAGCCACTTCGAGGCACTGGCCGCCTTCGCTGCCGCTGTAGGTCGACTTGAACCACTGAAGCGCTTCCGTGCTCATTGCTCTCCTAGTAGGCGGTCGAGCAGGCCCTTCGAGTCCTGGGTGGTCAGGGCCTGTGTCCGCAGCATCGCATACTTGCGCGTCAGGCGAGACACCTCTTCCGGGTCGGAAACCCACTGGCTGCCGCGCTGCGATTCGGTGTAGGCGAGGTGCTGGTGATCCGGGGTTTCGATGAGGGTGAATGGCCCGTTGAGACCCGCATGGAAGGGACTGTCGAGCGAGAGGACCTGAAATGAGACGCAAGGGAGTTCGGCCGCTTCGCGCAGGAAGCGCAGCTGGTCCTTGCGGATGTCCCGGGTGCCGATCCTGACGTGGAGCGCTGGTTCCCACACCACGAAGCTCAGCGTCGGCGGGTTCTTGCGGTGCAGGATCTCCTGGCGGTCGAGCCGCAGCCGGAGCGTCTTCTCCAGTTCCTCGTCCTCGTACGCCGGAACGCGATTGCGCAGGACGGCACGGGCGTACGCCTCGTTCTGGAGCAGACCCGGGATGACGGCGTTGTCGTACCAGGACAGCGTGATGGCGACCTTCTCCTGGTCCATGTACTCCTCGGCCCACAGCGGGAACTGGTCGATCTCGGGGAGGTTGGCCACACCCGCCGCCAGCGTCCCCTTCGTATCCAGGTACTCGTCGCACTGCTCGGCGATGTCCTGCTTCAGCGGGCGTCGGCCCTGCTCGATGCTGGCCAGCGTCTCCTCGTTGATGTGCAGGACATGGGCCAGACCCGCCTGGCTCAACCCCTTCGCCCGCCGAGCCGCCGCCAGTTGACGGCCCAGCATCTTCATGGCCGACTGGTTCTTCCTCCGTGTAGGCGTCATGCCTGCTGAACTCCCCACACCTGTCCGAACACCACCCCGCACGAACCCGTACAAACAATCTGTACGGGATCACGTACTGATCCAGGCTAGTTACCCTGCGCGACATTCGCCCCGTGAATGAGCACATTGAACTCCCCTTCCAACGCGACCAGTACTACGGCCGCGCCCGCCGCTCGGTCCCCGCTGCCAGGCGGTTCACGGAGTGGTCGCTGCACTACTGGGGACTCTCGGCCTGGGAGCGGAGCGGCGACGTGTCGCTCTGCGTGAGCGAGTTGGCCACGAATGCGGTGCTGCACGGGGTGCCGCCGGGGCGGGGGTTCCTGCTGCGGCTGGGATACGACGGCACGGTCGTACGGGTGGAGGTGCACGACAGCGGCCCCGGCACCCCTGTCGTCGCGGAGGAACAGGACGAGGGCGGCCGGGGTCTGCTGCTGGTCGCGGCCCTGGCCGACAAGTGGGGGGTGGGGGAGCGGCGGCCGGGGAAGGCGGTGTGGTGCGAGTTCGGGCTGTCCTGAACCCGCGCGGATCACCCCGTCCCGGTCTCGTCCTCCAGGCGACGGCGAAGAGCCCGCTTGTCCGTCTTGCCGGTGGGTGTCAACGGCATTGCGGCCAGCCACCGTACGGTCGTCGGCCGGTGGGCCGGAGCGAGCGCCTCCACCACCAGGTCGCACGCCTCGGCCGCCGCCTCTCGGCTGGGGGAGTGATCGGGGGCGGGGACGAGGAACGCGACGACCTCCTCGCCGGTGCTCGGGTGGTCGCGGCCGACGACGGCGGCCTCGGCGACGGCGAGATGGCGGGTGAGGGCGGCCTCGACGGGGCCGCTGTAGATGTTGCGGCCCTCCACGACGACCATGTCCTTGAGGCGGTCGACAATGTGGAGGTAGCCGTCGGCGTCCAGGCGGCCGATGTCGCCGGTGCGCAGCCAGTCGCCGTCGAAGGCTTCGGCGTCGAGGTCGGGGCGGTTCCAGTAGCCGTCCATCATCGCCGGGGACCGGACCCAGACCTCCCCTGCCCGGCCGGTGGGCAGCGATTTCCGCTCGGGGTCGCGGATCTCGACGTCGACGCCGGGCAGGGGGCGGCCGGCGGAGCCGAGCAGGCCCGGTTTCCCGTCCAGGGCGGCGGCGTGGTCCTCCGGCGTCAGCCGGGCGATGACACCGGTCTCGCTCGTGCCGTAGCCCTGGCGGAACGCGGCGCCGGGAAACCGGCGGAGGGCCTCGGCGAGCCGCGCGGGGTGGATACGGGAGTTGCCGTAGCTGACCGACACCAACTCGCGGATCCCGTCCCGGGTGTCGGGGTGTTCGAGCAGCCGGTAGATCTGGGTCGGCGAGAGGTAGGTCGCGGCGGTCCCGGCACGGCGGCAGGCGGCGGCGAACTCCTCGGGCGAGAACTCCGGCAGGATCTCCACGCGCCGCCCGGACAGCAGGTGCTCCAGACACCGTCCGCCCGCGCGGTACGCCAGCGAGGTCGCGGAGACGAACACCAGCTCCTCGAAGCCGCTGTCCGTGCGGGCCCACGCGGTCCGCGCACCCAGGGCGCGGAACCGTGACGCCACACCCTTGGGCAGTCCGGTGGTGCCACCGGTGTACATGACCCGGGCGATGTCGTCGTCCTCGGCGAGCACGGGCACCGGATCGGCCGCCTCGGAAGCGGCCCGCTCCATCAGCTCCCCCAACGACAGGGCGGGCCTTCCGACGGCGGGCACCGGGCAGTCGTACACCACCACCGCCGGATCGCAGTCCCGCAGGACATGGGCCAGCCCATGGGTGTCGGGGGCGATCACCACGGTGGTCATCCGGGCCCCCAGAAGATGGGCCGCCAGCCGGACCAGCAACACCTCCGGCCGGTTCCCACTCACACACGCGACCCCGTCCCCCCGCCGAACCCCCAGCTCACCCATGGCCCGCGCGATCCGGTAAGCCCCGTCCCTGACCATCCCGAACGACAGCTCGGCCCCCTGAAAGACGACCGCAGGCCGCTCCGCGTACCGCTCAAACGCCTCGAACAGGCGGGCGACGTACTGAGCGGACACCCCGCCACCTCCCACGCCTAGGTGGTACAGACCGTCCGAAAGTCTCCCATAGGAGGTGCACGCCCACCCCGTTCCGCGCCAGCCGGAAAAAGAGTGGGCGCACCGATGAGCCCGCTGCTAGCTTTCGGGTGGCCGTGAAACCCCACCGAGGAGGTGAGACCCGTGAACGCAGTTCGTGTGAGGGTGCTCCCCCTTGTCTCATGGTCGGGCGACTGACGTAGGCGTCGCCGGGAGTGCCCCGCAGTCAGGCACTCTCGAAAGGCGACACGCCATGAATACTCTTCAGTTCACCGCGCAGACGACCTCGGACGGCGTCCTCGAGCGCGAGTTCACCGTCGGTGACATCCCCGGCCTTCTCTGGTCCCCCGCGGGGGACCCCGTGGGCGGTCTTCGGCGCGCACCTCTGGTCCTGCTGGGCCACGGCGGCGGCACCCACAAGAGGTGGCCGGCGATGACCGGGCGGGCGCGGCTCCTCGTGGCCGGGTTCGGTTTCCATGTGGCCTGTATCGACGCGCCCGGACACGGTGACCGGCCGCGTACGGCGCACGACGAGCGCGAGATCGACGCGCTGTTCGCCGCGCGGGAGGCGGGCGAGCCGGAAGGACCGGTCGTCGTCCGCTACAACGCCCACCTCGCCGAACGCGCCGTACCCGAGTGGCGGGCGACCCTGGACGCCCTCCAGGAACTCCCGGAGATCGGCACCGACGGGCCGGTCGGCTACTACGGGCTCAACATGGGCACCGCGATCGGTGTGCCGTTCGTGGCGCAGGATCAGCGGATCACCGCCGCCGTGTTCGGGCTGCACTGGCCCGACGCGCTGGCCGAGCAGGCGCGGCGGATCACGGTCCCGGTCGAGTTCGACATGCAGTGGGACGACGAGCACATCCCCCGCGAGGCCGGTCTGGCACTCTTCGACGCCTTCGCCTCGCCGGTGAAGTCACTGCACGTCAACACGGGCCGGCACAAGGAACTGCCCAGGTTCGAGTCCGACAGCGCGGCCCGCTTCCTCGCCCGGCATCTCGTCTAGACGAGGGTCGTGATGCAGAAGGGGTGACCGGCCGGGTCCAGCAGTACCCGCCAGCGGTCGGGGTCCGGCTGGAAGTCCGGCTTGGTCGCGCCGAGTCGGAGCAGGTGCCGTTCGGCGGCGGCCAGGTCGTCCACGCCGAACTCCAGGTGCGCCTGCTTCTCCTGGGCCGGGTCCGGCCAGGTCGGGCGGCGGTAGTCGGCGAGCCGGTTGAAGCCCAGGCCGGGGGCGCCCTCCCGGCCGAGGAGGACGAAGTCGTCGGTGGCGTACAGGACGGGCTGGCCGAGCAAGGCGCCGTAGAAGGCGGCGAGTTCGGCCGGGTCGGCGCAGTCGAAGGTGACGGCGGCGTAGCGGAAGACGGGCGCGGTGGAATTGGTGTCCGTGGTCATGAGGGAGACAGTAGGACGGGACCAGGACAGTTCCGGTCCTGGTTGGCTCGGTTGCCGTGTCAGACTTCCCGGTGTGATCGCCGCCTCCGCCCGCCTGCTGCGGCTGCTGTCCCTGCTGTCCGCCCGGCCCTCCTGGACCTGCGCCGAACTGGCCGGCCGCATGGGCGTCACCGACCGCACGGTCCGCCGGGACGTCGCACGGCTGAGGGAGATCGGCTACACCGTCGACTCCGAGGCCGGACCCTGGGGCGGCTACCGGCTCCGGGCCGGCTCCCGCGTACCGCCGCTGATCCTCGACGACGAGGAGGCGCTGGCCGTGGCCGTCGGGCTGCGCGAGGCCGCGCTGAGCGGCGCCCTCGGCGGCGACCAGGCCGCGCTCTCCGCGCTGCTGAAGCTCCGCCAGGTACTGCCCCGCCGGATCGCCGACCGGCTGGGCGAGCTGGACGACACCTTCGTACGGCTGCCCGGGGCGGACGGCGCCGCCATCCGCCCCGGGCTGCTGCTGGAGCTGGCGGCGGCCTGCCGGGCCGGTGAGCGGGCCCGGCTGTCGTACACCGACGGGCAGGGGCGGGCCACGGTCCGGGACGTCGACCCCTACCGGCTGGTGCACACCGGACGCCGCTGGTACGTCGTCGCCCGGGACGTCGACCGGGGGCAGTGGCGCACCTTCCGCGCCGACCGGGTCGAACGGCTCCGCCCCACCGGCCGGCCCGTGGAGATCACCGACCCGCCCGACCCCGCGCACCTCGTCTCCCGGAACATCGCCAACGGGCCGTACCCGCTCACCGCGACCGTCCGCCTCCCGCTCCCCCTGGAGCAGGCGCTGCGGCTCGTCCCCGCGACCGTGGGCACCCACCGGCCCGACGGCCCCGACGCCACCCTCGTGGACATCGGCGGCCCCGACCCGGACGGCCTCGCCCGATACCTCCTCGGCCTGGGCACGCCGGTGCGCGTCCTCGCCCCGGACGAGGTACGGCAGGCCCTGCTGGACCGGGTCCGGGAGCTCGCCGACGAGAACGGTTAGGCGGCGGAGAGGGCGTCGGCCGCGTTCGGCTGCCAGACCGAGATGTGCGGGGCGTGGACGTACGCCTTCACCGGGATGCGCACGGTGTCGCCGCTGTCCAGCTTCACGGTCAGGGAGGAGACAGCGCTGCCCTTGCCCGGGGCGTCCTGCTGGTCGAGGGCGACGCCCTCGTAGTTCGAGACGCCGGGGCGCAGGATGTTGGGGCCGCCGCCGAGCCCGCCGGGCGGGGTGGCCCGGACCCGGCCGTCGAAGCTGACCTGGCCGATGATGCCGAGGTCGCAGGGGACGCCGCTGGTGTTCTTGGCGGTGATCAGCAGGTGGTTCAGCGGCTGGGCGACCGGGGCGGCGGTGAGGGTCAGCTGGCCCGCCCGGCACAGGGCGGGATGGGTGCTCGCGCCCGTCCCCGCCCCCGTGCCCGCACCCGTGCCCGTGCTCTTGCCCGATCCGGACGGCGCCGTGTGGGACGTGGTGCCGCCGTGCGTCCTCGGGGCGGCGGCCGGGGTCTTCGCCGCGACCGTGGCCGCCACCGTGGCGGCGGCCGTGGGCGCGGTCGTGTGCGTTCCGCCGGTCTTGGCGGCGGTGGGGGCGGCGCCCGCCGCGGAGTTCGGGTCGCAGGCGATGAGGGCGAGGGAGCCGAGGGCCAGGGTGGCCGTGGTGGTGAGGACGCGTCGGATGGACATGAGGTGCTTCTCCCGTTGGTGGTTCGTCCGGGGCCGGATCGGGTGAACCGGCCGATGACCGAACCGTGCGGGACGATCCGTCCCAGCCGCCATACTTGGCTGGGGAGTTGGAACCCTGAAACGGTTCCACCCCGTCTGAACTGGGGAAACATCGGGGCCTGGAACGCCGTTCCGGGACGGTGGGGGAGAGGCGATGGCGGACGAGTCCCGGGAACTGGCGGCACTGCTGCTCGCGTTGAAGGAGCGGTCCGGCCGCAGCTACGGCATGCTCGCCAAGCGGCTGCACGTCGGCACCTCGACGCTCCACCGGTACTGCAACGGCACCACGGTGGCGAACGAGTACGCCCCGCTGGAGCGGTTCGCCCGGGTGTGCGGGGCCACCCCCGAGGAACTGGTGGAGCTGCACCGCCGCTGGATCCTGGCGGACGCCGCCCGGGGAAGAGCGGCGGAGACACCCCGCCCGGCCGACGCCGACACCCGGGGCGGCGAACACGCCGATGCCGACGCAGCCGTCGTACCGGCCGATCCGGTCACCGACCTCCCTCCGCGGCCCCGCATGCTGCCGCGCCGGCGGACGGCCGTCGTGGCCGCGGCCGCCGTCGTCCTCTGCGCCGCCGCAGCCGCCGCAGCCACTCGGTTCACGCCGGAGTCGGGTACGGCGGCGGCCTCCGGCGAGACCCGGGGAGCCTCCGCGCAGCCGGCCGAACGCCACCCCGCCACCCACCCGACGCCGACCGCCCCCCGCCGGACCACGGCATCGCCGTCCGCCTCGGCCGGTGCCGGGACGCCGTCCCCCTCCGCCCGCACCGAGCCACCGGCCCGCCGCACCACGGCCGCCGACTCCGCGCCGCCCTTCCACGTGAACGTCCTGACGAACAACTGGGACAGCCCCTGCGACCAGTGGTTCCTGCTGAACAGCGGGCCGCGCAGCGTGCCCCCGCCCCCGGCGAGCCAGGCCACCGACGGCTGGGCCGCCGCGCTGCACGCCGTACCGGCCGGACATCTGCGGCTCCAGGTCACCGTGCAGGGCACCAGCAGCCGGCCCGTCGTCCTGCACACCCTCCGCGTCGTCACCACCAGCAGCCGTACGGCCCCCACGGGCAACGCCTACATGATGGGCGCCGGGTGCGGCGGCGGTCTGAACCCCGCCTCCTTCGCCGTGGACCTCGACTCCCCGTCCGCCAACCCCCGCCCGATGCCCGGCGAAGGGGGCACGACGAACTTCCCCTACAAGGTGTCCGTCGACGACCCCGAGGTGCTCGACATCGACGCGAGCACGAACAGCCACGACGTCGGCTGGTACCTCGAACTGACCTGGAGCAGCGGCGACCGGCAGGGCAGGACCCGGATCGACGACCACGGACAGCCGTTCCGCACCGTCGCCATGCGCGGCGACAAGGCCTACTGGTACAACGGCGCCGACGGCGCCGGCGCCTGGCAGCCCTACCCCGGCGCCGACGCGAGCGGCCCGCCCTCGCAGTGAGAGCGGGCCGTCGGTGAGCCGGTGAGCGTCAGAGCTTGTCAGGCGTCCGGATGCCCAGCAGGGCCATGCCCCGGTGCAGGGTGCGGGCCGTGAGGTCCACCAGGAACAGCCGGTTCTCCACCTGCTCCGGGGTCTCCGCCTTCAGCACCGGACACTGGTCGTAGAACGCCGTCAGCAGCGAGGCCAGCTGGTAGAGGTACGCGGCGAGCTTGTGCGGCTCGTAGGCCGCCGCCACCTCCAGGACCGTCTCCGCGAACTGGTCCAGGTGCAGACCCAGCGCACGCTCCGCCGGGGCCAGCGCCAGCTCCGGGTGGGCGGCGGGGCGGGCCTCGCCGGCCTTGCGGAGGATGGACTGGATCCGGGCGTACGCGTACTGGAGGTAGACGGACGTGTCGCCGTTCAGCGAGACCATCTGGTCCAGGTCGAACTTGTAGTCCCGGACCGCAGAGGTGGACAGGTCCGCGTACTTCACCGCGCCGATACCGACGTACCGGCCGTTCTCGGTGATCTCGTCCTCGGTCAGGCCCACCTTCTCGGCCTTCTCCCGGACCACGGCCGTGGCCCGCTCGACGGCCTCGTCCAGCAGGTCCTCCAGCCGGACCGTCTCGCCCTCACGGGTCTTGAACGGCTTGCCGTCCTTGCCGAGCACCGTGCCGAACGCCAGCTGGTGCGCCGTGACGTCGTCGCCCAGCCAGCCGGCCCGGCGCGCCGTCTCGAAGACCATCTTGAAGTGCAGCGACTGACGCACGTCGACCACGTACAGCAGCGAGTTCGCCTTCAGGTTGAACACGCGGTCGCGGATCGCCGACAGGTCGGTCGCCGCGTAGCCGTAGCCGCCGTCCGACTTCTGCACGATCAGCGGCACCGGGTTGCCGTCCGGGCCCTTGACGTCGTCGAAGAAGACACAGAGGGCGCCCTCGGAGCGGACGGCGACGCCCGACTCCTCCAGCAGCCGGCAGGTCTCGGCCAGCATGTCGTTGTACCCGGACTCGCCGACGATGTCGGGGTCCCGGATCTCCATGTCCAGCTTCTCGAAGACCGAGTAGAAGTAGATCTTCGACTCGTCCACGAACTTCTGCCACATGGCCAGCGTCCGCGGCTCGCCCGCCTGGAGGTCGACCACCCGGCGCCGGGCCCGCGTCTTGAACTCCTCGTCGGAGTCGAACAGCTTCCGCGCGGCCTTGTAGAGGCGGTTGAGGTTGGACATCGCCTCCTCGCCGCTGACCGCGTCGGCCTTGTGGTCCAACTCGTGCGGGTGCTCGTCCAGATACTGGATGAGCATGCCGAACTGGGTGCCCCAGTCGCCGATGTGGTGCCGGCGGACCACGGTCTCGCCGGTGAACTCCAGCAGCTGCACCACCGCGTCGCCGATCACCGCCGACCGCAGATGACCGACGTGCATCTCCTTCGCCACGTTCGGCTGGGCGTAGTCGATCACCGTGGTGCCCGGGGCGGCGGCGGTCGGCACACCGAGGCGGCCGGACTCGTCCGCGTACCGCGCGGCCAGGTTCGCGGTGATCGCCCGGTCCGCGATCGTGATGTTCAGGAAGCCGGGGCCGGAGACCTCGACGTCCTGGATCAGCTCGTCACCGGTCACCACCCGGGAGACGACCTGCGTCGCCAGCTCCCGCGGGTTCGCCTTGGCCTTCTTGGCCAGCGCCAGGATGCCGTTGGCCTGGTAGTCGGCCCGGTCGCTTCGTCGCAGCAGCGGGTCCGCGCCGGCGGCCTCCGGCAGGGTGGCCGAGAGGGCGGACGCGAGGTGCTGCTGGACGGAATCGCTGAGGGACGTGACCGAGGCCATAGGAATGGGTGCCGTTCTCCTCGTGGGAATGGATAGTCCCAGCCAGTATCCCATGACGGGTAAAGCCGTTTTTCCGTGCGCGCGTGCGTCTGTGACAATGGGGTGTCACCCGTTCAGAAAGAAGGACGTGCCGATCGTGGCTCAGAGCACCGAGACCACCGACTGGGTCTCCCGTTTCGCGGATGAGGTCATCGAAGAGTCGGAGCGCCGGGCCCCGGGCAAACCGGTCGTCGTCGCGTCCGGCCTCTCCCCCTCCGGACCCATCCACCTGGGCAACCTCCGCGAGGTCATGACCCCGCACTTCGTCGCCGACGAGATCCGCCGCCGCGGCTACCAGGTCCGGCACCTGATCTCGTGGGACGACTACGACCGCTACCGCAAGGTCCCGGCCGGCGTCGCGGGCATCGACGAGTCCTGGGCCGAGCACATCGGCAAGCCGCTGACCTCGGTCCCGGCGCCGAAGGGGTCGCCGTACCCGAACTGGGCCGAGCACTTCAAGGCCGCGATGGCCGAGTCGCTGGCCCAGCTCGGCGTGGAGTTCGACGGCATCAGCCAGACCGAGCAGTACACCTCCGGCGCCTACCGCGAGCAGATCCTGCACGCCATGAAGCACCGCGGTGACATCGACGCGATCCTCGACCAGTACCGCACCAAGCCCAAGGCCGCGAAGAAGCAGCAGAAGGCCGTGGACGAGGCCGAGCTGGAGGCCGAGGAGGGCTCCGGCGCCGCCTCCGAGGACGACGGCAGCTCCGGCTCCGCCGGGTACTTCCCGTACAAGCCGTACTGCGGCGGCTGCGGCAAGGACCTGACGACCGTCACCTCCTACGACGACGACACCACCGAGCTGTCGTACACCTGCACCGCGTGCGGCTTCGCCGAGACCGTCCGGCTCAGCGAGTTCAACCGCGGCAAGCTGGTCTGGAAGGTCGACTGGCCGATGCGCTGGGCGTACGAGGGCGTGATCTTCGAGCCGAGCGGCGTCGACCACTCCTCGCCGGGCTCCAGCTTCCAGGTCGGCGGCCAGATCGCCCCGATCTTCGGCGGCGCGCAGCCCATCGGCCCGATGTACGCCTTCGTCGGCATCTCCGGCATGGCCAAGATGTCGTCCTCCCGCGGCGGCGTCCCCATCCCGGCGGACGCGCTGAAGATCATGGAGCCGCAGCTGCTGCGCTGGCTCTACGCCCGCCGCAAGCCCAACCAGTCCTTCAAGATCGCCTTCGACCAGGAGATCCAGCGGCTCTACGACGAGTGGGACAAGCTGGTCGCCAAGGTGGCCGACGGCTCCGCCCTCCCGGCCGACGTCGCCGCCTACACCCGCGCCGTGGGCACGGCCGCCGGTGACCTGCCGAAGACCCCGCGCCCGCTGCCGTACCGCACCCTCGCGTCCGTCGCCGACATCACCGCCGGACACGAGGACCAGGCGCTGCGCATCCTCTCCGAGCTGGACCCGGAGCAGCCGCTGGCCACCCTGGACGAGGTCCGGCCGCGCTACGACCGCGCCGAGGCGTGGATCAACACCCACGTCCCCGCCGACCAGCGCACCATCGTCCGCGAGGAGCCCGACGCCGAGCTGCTGAAGTCCCTCGACGAGGCCTCCCAGCAGTCCGTACGGCTGCTGCTCGACGGCCTCGCCGAGCACTGGTCCCTGGACGGGCTGACCCACCTCGTCTACGGCGTGCCGAAGGTCCAGGCCGGCTTCCCGGCCGACGCGACCCCGAAGGAGCTGCCGCCGGAGATCAAGACCGCCCAGCGGACCTTCTTCGCGCTGCTCTACCACCTGCTCGTCGGCCGCGACACCGGCCCGCGCCTGCCCACCCTGCTGCTGGCCGTCGGCCAGGACCGGGTGCGCCGCCTGCTCGGCGAGTAACCCGCCCGCTCGAGGCGACGAAGGCGCCCGGTGCTCAGGGAGCACCGGGCGCCTTCCGTTTGCCGCATCGCACCTGGAGGCTCAGGCGATGTGCTCGTCCTCCATCTCCGCTTCATGCCGCTGCTGGAAACGGTTGACCAGGGCCTTCAGGGCACCGGGGGACAGGGTCGTCCCGTAGGTCGCCTGGATGTTGTCCCCGAGCGTCCGGGGCGTGGGGTAGCTGCCGTCGATCGACTGCCGGAACACCTGGTAGTAGTCGTCCTCGGTCGGCTCCTGCGCGGCCTCGGGCTCCGGGGTACCGCCGCCCTCGCCCAGTTCACGGGTGCGCTGCGGGGTGACCGGGATCGGGAAGCTGCCGGTCTCCTCCGGGCCGGGCTGCTGGAAGGCCTCCGGCGCCTGCTCCTCGTACCACTCCTCGTACTGCTCCTCGGGGGCGTACTGAGGCTCCTGCATCATCGGGTCGTAGGTGGGGTCGTAGCCGCCGTGGTACTCGATCTCCCGCGGCGCCTGGAACCAGGGACTCTCCTCGTCCACCGGGGGCTCCGGCTCGGCCGCGCGCTGCTGCGGCAGCCGCAGCCGCTGCTCGGCGGCGGGCGCCTCCCGCCCGGAGGCAGGCCCGGACACCGCCTGCGCGCCCCGGCCGCCCGCGGGCACCGGCTGTGCGGCACGCCCGCCGCCCGCGGCCACGGCCGGCCGCTCCGGCGCCGCCTCCACCGCACGGGCGGACGCGGGCGCCACCGGGATCAGATCCGGCTCGATCCCCGCCGCGGCCAGCCCCGCCGGGGCCGTCTCCGCCAGCGGAACGCCGTACCGGGCCAGCCGCAGCGGCATCAGCGACTCCACCGGAGCCTTACGGCGCCACGCCCGGCCGAAGCGGGAACGCAGCCGCGCCTGGTAGACGAGACGTTCCTGCTCCAGCTTGATCACCTGGTCGTAGGAGCGCAGCTCCCACAGCTTCATCCGGCGCCACAGCAGGAACGTCGGCACCGGCGACAGCAGCCAGCGGGTGAGCCGGACGCCCTCCATGTGCTTGTCGGCCGTGATGTCGGCGATCCGGCCGATCGCATGCCGGGCCGCCTCCACGGCGACCACGAACAGTACCGGGATCACCGCGTGCATCCCCACACCCAGCGGGTCCGGCCAGGCGGCGGCGCCGTTGAACGCGATCGTCGCCGCCGTCAGCAGCCAGGCCGTCTGGCGCAGCAGCGGGAAGGGGATGCGGATCCAGGTCAGCAGCAGATCCAGGGCGAGCAGCACACAGATGCCCGCGTCGATACCGACCGGGAACACATACGAGAAGTTCCCGAAGCCCTTCTTGAGGGCCAGAGCGCGGACGGCCGCGTACGAACCGGCGAAGCCGATACCGGCGATGATCAGGGCACCGGTCACGACCACACCGATGAGAACGCGGTGCATCCGAGTCAGCTGCGGCGCGGCCACTCGTACTCCCCTCCCCTTGCGTGTTCTTGCGCGCAACAGAGTGGCACACGTGTGCGGGGAACGCCGCGCCGGTCAGGACTTAAAGCTTCCGCTTCGGTCCTTCTCCAGTTCTTACTTCAGTCCTTCTTGGCCGCGGCGGCGGACGCCGAGGGCGACTTCGACGCCGACTTCGAGGGGGACTTCGACGCGGACGGCGAGGACGACGCGGACGGTGAGGACGACGAACCCGACCCCGCACCCCCCTTGTTGGCGGCCGTCACCGCCGCCACCGCCTCCTTGAGCGCCTTCTCCGCCGCCTTCGTCAGATCGGCCGCGTCCGGCGTCTTGTCGCCCGCGAGACCGGCGCCGTTGTAGTCGACGGTGACGACGACGTTCTCCACCCGGGCCACGACGGTCTGCTGCTTGAACAGACCTTCCTTCTTCTTCAGGTCGTAGTGCACGGCCGTCGCCTCCGCGCCCGCACCGGACACCGGCTCGGCCTTCGCGCCCTTCGCGCCGTCCACCGCCTGGGCGTCCCGGACCTGCTTGGTGTAGTACGTGTGCGCCTGCGCGTCGGCCGGACCGCGCGTGGCGTCCGAGTCGAAGCGCAGCAGCGAGACGTTGAGCCAGCGGAACTGCGAGCCCTTGACGCCGTTGTTGTCCAGGCTGTTCCAGGCGCAGGAGGCACGCGACGACGGATCGTCCGAACTGCCCTTCTTGCCGGACTTCACGCCGTTCGGCACCAGATCGCCGAGGGTGTCCTTCGACAACACCCCGCACGGGTCGGGAAGCTTGAGATACGCGGCCGGCGCCACCGACGGCGACGCGCTCGCCGAGGGCGTGCTGCTCCCCGTGGACGGCTGGGCGGAGCTGCTGCCGCCGCCGCTCTTCGCCTTGGAGTCGCCCGAGTCCGACGAGCAGGCGGCGGTGATCAGCATCGCCGGAACGGCGGCCGCGCAGACAAGAGCGCGGCTCAGGCGCCTGGTTCGCCGGTCTCGCGGGGCACGGTCGTCTCGCTGGGCTGCTCGCTGCATGGTTCCTTCACTCATGACGCTCGGTGTTCGTGCGGGTGTTCGTGCGGGTTCCTGCGGGGGCCACGGTACGCGGTGAGGCAGCCGCGCGGATTCCGTTCCCGCGCTTTGCACGCGCGGGCCGGCGCGGCCCCGACGGCCGTCACCCGCCGAGCGCGTCATCCAGCCGAGCCGCCAGATTCCGGGCCCTGTCCTGCATTTCCTTGCTGTCCGGGACCGTCCCGAGCGCCGTCGGCTGCTCCTCGTACTCGATGGTGACGACGACATTGGACGTGCGGAACACCACAGTCACGGTCCGCTGTTCGGCCGTCGAACCGGAGGCGGACAGCTGGTCGTCGATATACGCCTCGTCACCGAGATCGGAGAGGGTGCGCGGCTGGAGATCGGCGGTGTCGGAGGGCGACGCGCCGGAGGAAGGCGGGGACGGGGAGGAGGACGCCGGGTGGCTCGCGGCGGCCCCGGAAGCGGAGGAACCCGGCGACGCGGACGCACCGCTCTTCTTCGCCGCGCTCGTCGGCGAGCCGCTGCTGCTGCTCTCCGGGCTGCTGCTCTCCGTACCCCCGCTCTCCGTGCCACCGCTCTCCGGGCCGCCGCTCTTCGGCTCCGGCAGGTGGGCGCCCGTCTCCCGCTGCTGGAAGAGCTGCTCGGCCTCGTCGTCGTCGCTGACCGTGTTGTCGTACGACACCACGCGCTCCAGGTCGACCGAGAGCCGGTCGGTGGCGTCGGCGGACTCCACCTTCCAACGGCAGCCCACCTTGCGGTCGGTGTCGTAGGTGAGCGCGGCCTCGCCCTGGTACGCCTTGTCCTGCTGCTGGGGGTCGGTGATCTGCCGGATGCCGGGCAGCAGCGCGTCGAGGGTGTCGTGCCCGACGGCCCCGCAGGGCTCCGGGAGGGTGCGGTACCGGCCGGGCTGGGCGGCGGCGCTCGCGCCCGTGTCGCCGGGGTTGGCGTCGTCGGTCGAGCCGTCGCTCCCCGAGCCGCTCGTGCAGCCGGCCAGCAGCGCCGCGAGGAGGGCGGCGGTGCCGGTTACATACGCCTTCCGCTGCACGGACGGGCTCCTCTCGACGGGTCGATCGCTCTGCTGCTCCAGTGTCCCCGCTGGTTAATCGCTTGCCGAAGCGGGGCGCCCCCTGGAGACAATGTGTATCGCACGCGCTGCCGCGGACGCCGGTCCAGTGTCCCTTTCCTCACTGTTCGTTCCGCATGTTCTCTTTGTTGCTGCTAAGTCATTTTGTTGTTGTTTCCGGGGGAATGAGGAAGCTATGTCGTACGTCGAGATGCCCGGCGCGAAGGTCCCGATCCGCATGTGGACCGACCCGGCGACGGTCGAGGACGTGGCCCTGCGCCAGCTCCAGAACGTGGCCACCCTGCCCTGGATCAAGGGCCTGGCCGTGATGCCGGACGTGCACTACGGAAAGGGCGCGACGGTCGGCTCGGTCATCGCGATGCAGGGCGCGGTGTGCCCGGCGGCGGTCGGCGTGGACATCGGCTGCGGAATGTCGGCGGTGAAGACCTCCCTGACGGCGAACGACCTGCCGGGCGACCTGTCGCGACTGCGGTCGAGGATCGAGCAGGCGATTCCGGTGGGCCGGGGGATGCACGACGACCTGGTCGAGCCGGGCCGGTTCCACGGCCTGCCCACCTCCGGGTGGGACGACTTCTGGGGGCGGTTCGAGGGGGTCGCGGAAGCGGTCAGGTTCCGTCATGACCGGGCGCAGAAGCAGATGGGAACGCTCGGATCCGGGAATCACTTTGTTGAAGTTTGTACGGATACGGATGGTTCCCTCTGGCTGATGCTCCACTCCGGTTCCCGGAACATCGGCAAGGAACTCGCCGAGCACCACATCGGCGTGGCCCAGAAGCTCCCCCACAACCAGGGCCTGGTCGACCGCGACCTCGCGGTCTTCGTCGCGGACACCCCGCAGATGGCGGCCTACCGCAACGACCTGTTCTGGGCGCAGGAGTACGCCAAGTACAACCGCACGCTCATGATGGCGCTGCTGAAGGACGTGATCCGCAAGGAGTTCAAGAAGGCCAAGCCGGTCTTCGAGCCGGAGATCTCCTGCCACCACAACTATGTGGCGGAGGAGCGCTACGACGGCATGGACCTGCTGGTCACCCGCAAGGGCGCGATCCGGGCCGGCTCCGGCGACTACGGCATCATCCCGGGCTCGATGGGCACCGGCTCGTACATCGTGAAGGGGCTCGGCAACGAGAAGTCCTTCAACTCGGCCTCGCACGGCGCGGGCCGCCGGATGAGCCGCAACGCGGCCAAGCGGCGCTTCACGACCCGGGACCTGGAGGAGCAGACCCGGGGCGTGGAGTGCCGCAAGGACTCCGGCGTGGTGGACGAGATCCCGGGCGCCTACAAGTCGATCGACCAGGTCATCGACCAGCAGCGGGACCTCGTCCAGGTGGTGGCGAAGCTGAAGCAGGTCGTCTGCGTGAAGGGCTGACGACCCGTCAGTGCCCGTGCCGCACCGCGTAGATCATCACGAACGCCACGATGTGGATGCCGAAGAGGAAGTAGCCCAGGAAGTACCAGACCTTGCGTTCGTCCCTGGTCTCCTGGGCCAGGCGGCGCTGTTCCAGGGTGTCGGGTGCGGCGGGGGGCTCGGCCGGGTCGGGCATCACAGCTCCCGGTGCACCTTGGTGTTCGAGGCCTGGGCGCGGGGGCGCAGGACGAGGAGGTCGACGTTGACGTGGCTGGGGCGGGTCACCGCCCAGGTGATCGTCTCCGCCACGTCCTCCGCGGTGAGCGGCTCGGCCACGCCCTGGTAGACCTTCTCCGCCCGCTCCCGGTCGCCGCCGAAGCGGGTCAGGGCGAACTCCTCCGTCTTCACCATGCCGGGCGCGATCTCGATCACCCGGACCGGCTGGCCGACGATCTCCAGGCGCAGGGTCTCGGCGAGGACATGGGCGCCGTGCTTGGCGGCGACATAGCCCCCGCCGCCCTCGTACGTGCCGTGCCCGGCCGTGGAGGAGACGACCACGACCACTCCGTCGCCGCTCGCGACCAGCTTGGGCAGCAGCGCCTGGGTGATGTTCAGGGTGCCGATGACGTTCGTCTCGTACATCGTCCGCCAGTCCGCCGGGTCCCCGGTGGCCACCGGGTCCGCGCCCAGCGCGCCGCCCGCGTTGTTGACCAGGACGCCGATCGTCTGGAACGCGGTGGCGAACTCGTCCACCGCCGCGCGGTCGGTGACGTCCAGCTGGTAGGCCACCGCCGAGTGTCCGGCCCGGGTCAGCTCCTCCGCCAGCGCCTCGATGCGGTCCTTGCGGCGGGCGGTGAGGACCACGCGGTGACCGGCCTCGGCCAGTGCGCGGGCCGTCGCGGCGCCGATGCCGCTGCTCGCACCGGTGACGACGGCAATGCGGGAGGCGGGGGCCATGGGCAGCTCCTCGGTACGGCCTTTCGGCGGGGCGCGGTCCCGTTTAGCCTAAGTGAGCCTCAGCCGCCGTTCCGCGGCGCCCACATGATCACGGCCATCCCGGCGAGGCAGATCAGCGCCCCGGCGATGTCGAAGCGGTCCGGGCGATAGCCGTCGGCGACGACACCCCACAGGATCGACCCGGCCACGAAGATCCCGCCGTACGCGGCCAGGATGCGGCCGAAGTGGGCGTCCGGCTGGAAGGTGGCGACGAAGCCGTAGGCGCCGAGCGCGAGGACCCCGCCGGCCGCCCAGAGCCAGCCCCGGTGCTCCCGCACGCCCTGCCAGACCAGCCAGGCGCCGCCGATCTCGAAGAGCGCGGCGACGACGAACAGGGCGGCGGAGCGGAGGATCGGCATGCGGGCAGCTTCGCACGGGCGGGTGCTGTCACCTGTTGGAGGGCGCCTGGCCGCCGGCGGGCGTGGCATACGTCCTACGTACGGGGACCAGTGGCCCAGGGCGAAGGTGATGGTGAGGGTGAGCGGCGTGCGGATCAGAGCGTGGGGGCCGGCGGTGGTGTGCGGTGCCGTCCTTGTGGTGCCGGGAGCGGCGGGGACCGCCGTGGCCGCCCCGGCGCCGGTGCCGGAGGCGGATCTCGCCCTGCACGGCACGGCGGTGATGGACGGCGACCAGGTGGAGGTGCGGCTGACCCCGCGCAACAACGGGCCCGCCGCGGTCCCCGACGCGACGGTACGGCTGCGCTGGTCGGTGCCGCCGGCCGACCGGCAGCAGCTGCCGGCCCGGTGCGCCCGGGAGGACGAGCGGACGGTGGTGTGCGGCACGGGCGCGCTGGCGGCGGGCGCGGTGGGGGAGCAGCTGCGGGTGCCGGTACGGCTGCGGGAGCAGCCTTCGGAGGTGACCCTGGAGGTCGACACCGCGTGGGGCGGCGGCGCCGTGGACAAGGACCGTACGAACGACCGGCTGACGGTCCTGGTGCTGGACACGGGCGACACGTACGCCTTCTGAGGCGCGGACCGGAAGACCCGGGGTGAGAGGACGGCAGGGGCCCTGGTCCGGGTTGCCCCTGTGACGGTGAGAGGCCGGTAAAAAGGGTGATCGTAGGCCCGCCCGCCCCGGCCGAATCCGCGCTGGGCTTGGCAGACTGGGAGGGTGCCCCAGACTGTGCTGCTCGCCGAAGACGACCGTGCCATCCGTCATGCCCTGAAGCGTGCCCTGACCCTGGAGGGGTACGAGGTGACGGCGGTCGCCGACGGTGTGGAAGCACTGGCACAGGCCCACAAGACGCCGCCGGACGTCCTGGTGCTCGACGTGATGATGCCGGGCATCGACGGCCTCCAGGTCTGCCGGGTGCTGCGCGCCGAGGGGGACCGCACACCGATCCTGATGCTCACCGCCCTCGTGGAGACCGCCGACCGGATCGCGGGTCTGGACGCGGGCGCGGACGACTACGTCGTCAAGCCCTTCGATGTGGAGGAGGTCTTCGCCCGGCTGCGCGCGCTGCTGCGCCGGACCACCCCGGTGGCCGTCGCCGCCGGCACCTCCGAGGGGGCCGCGGGCGGCCGGGAGGCGCAGGTCTCGGACCGGCAGATCGAGGCCGCCGGGCTGCGCATGGATCTCCAGGCCCGCCGGGCGTGGCGCGGCAAGCGCGAGCTGGAGCTGACCCGTACCGAGTTCGAGCTGCTGGAGCTGCTGGTCCGCAACGCCGGGATCGTGCTGGACCACTCCACCATCTACGACCGCATCTGGGGCTACGACTTCGGTCCCGGCTCCAAGAACCTCGCCGTCTACGTGGGCTATCTGCGCCGCAAGCTGGACGAGCCGGGTGCTCCGCAGCTGATCCACACCGTGCGGGGCGTGGGTTACGTGCTGCGGGAGGACTGAGTGCGGCGCCTGCGCCGGATGCTGGCCCGGCGCCGGCCCAAGCTGGTCTCGCTGCGCACCACCTTCGCGGTCTCGTTCGCGGCCGTCACCGCCGCCGTGACGATCCTGACCGGCATCCTGTCGTACGGCTCGGCCGCCCGTCTGGTCCGGGTCGACCAGCAGTCGGTGTTCACGCAGGTGGTGCAGGACGTCCGGGACGAGGTGCGGCAGCACGAGATGGTCCCGGAGGACTTCTCCTCGTCCCGCCCGGGGCACGACCTGGTCCGTCCGGCCCGCACCGATGTCCAGGTGCTGGGCGCGCAGGGCCAGATCGTGGACCACGGCAATCCGGTGCTGCCCGTCACCTCCCGGGACAAGGCCATGGCGCTGGCCCGGTCGGCGGGGCGGGTGGTGGAGCACAAGGACGTCCGGGTGGACGCGGACCTGTTCCGGATCGCCACCGTCTCGCTCGGGGACGGGCGGGGCGCGGTGCAGGTCGCGCAGGAGTTCAGCGACACCGAGGATCTGCTGAAGGCGCTCCAGCAGCGGACGCTGATCCTGATGGCGGCCGTGGTGGTGGGCGCGGGTCTGTTCGGCTGGTGGCTGGCCCGGCGGATCACCCGGCGGCTGGTGGTCCTCACCTCCGCCGCCGAGGACGTCGCCCGCACCCGCCGGCTGGGCATCGAGGTGCCGGTGGCCGGGCTGGACGAGGTGGGCCGGCTCGGCCGTGCCTTCGACCGGATGCTGGGCCGGCTCGCCCAGTCGGAGGAGGACCAGCGCCGTCTGGTGCAGGACGCGGGCCACGAGCTGCGCACCCCGCTGACCTCCCTGCGGACCAACATCTCCCTGCTGCGGCGCATCGACGAGCTTCCGCCCGCGGCCCGCGAGGAGCTGGTCGCCGATCTCGGCCAGGAGGCCCGCGAGCTGACCGACCTGGTCAACGAGCTGGTCGATCTCGCCGCCGGGCAGTCCGACACCGAGCCGCCGCAGCGGCTGGACCTCGCCGACATCGCGGAGGAGGTGGTGGGGCTGGCGGTGCGCCGTACCGGGCGGCAGATCGTGCTGCGTACGAGCGGTGACACGACGACGGACGGGCGGCCCGGGATGCTTCAGCGGGCGCTGTCCAACCTGGTGGAGAACGCGGCCAAGTTCGACCGGGGCGGCAGCGCGCCGATCGAGGTCAGCGTCACCGGGCCGGCGCGTGCGGGCACCGTGCGGGTGGAGGTGCTGGACCGGGGGCCGGGGATCGCGGAGGCGGATCTGATCCGTATCTTCGACCGCTTCTACCGGGCCGCGGACGCCCGTTCCCTGCCCGGTTCGGGTCTCGGCCTGTCCATCGTCCGCGAGGTGGCGCTGGCGCACGGCGGGGCGCCCTTCGCGTACTGCCGGGAGGGCGGCGGCGCGGGGATCGGTTTCACGGTGGGCGGCATGGCGGGCGCGACCGGGTTGAGTACCCGTACCTAGGCTCCGGCGGGTACCGGCGCCCATCCGGGGGAGGGGCCGGGCGTTCTAGCGTGCCGGGCATGCCCGAAGAGACCGCTGAGACCCCTGAGACCGCTGAGATCGTTCCGAGTGCGGCGTCCGCCGCCTCCTTCGCCCGTGCGGCCGGGTGGGGGTGCCTCGGGTGCGTGGGGGTCGCGCTGATCGCCGTACTCGTCGTATGCGCCGTGCTCGCGGGGCAGTCGGCGGGTTCGACGGACTTCGCGCGGGTGGCGCCGCAGGAGATGGCGGACCGGGTCCTGAAGCACAGCCAGGAGGCGTACGACGTCCTGGGCTTCACCCGGACCGTACGGCCCGGCGTGGAGCGCGTCGGGGTCGGCCCGGAGAACACCCTCGGCGCCGACTACTGCTACGACGGCGGGACCTTCGGGCTGGAGGACAAGACGGTCGACGGCGCCTACCGGATGTCCCACGAGTGGGCGCTGGACAAGGTGCCGGCGAGCCGGGCGGTGCCCGGGCTGCGCCGGCTGCACCGGCGGCTGGTGGACGAGGGCTGGGAGGTCACGTCGTACCACGAGGGCGGGAAGGACGGCCGCCCGGGCGACTGGTCGCTGTACGTCCAGAAGGACGGCGGCGACGAGCGGATGTCCTTCGACTGGTACCCGGACCGCGGGTACTTCACGGGCGGTGCCACCGCGCCCTGCGCCTACGACCCGGGGTGGGACGGCTCGGGCGGGCAGGCCTACTACCCGGACGACGCGGCGAGGTCCGTGTCCCTGCCCGATCTGGCGCCCTCGGCCGCGCAGTAGGCCCGCCCCTTCCCTCCTCGGCTACGACCTTCCGCTACGAACTTCCGCTACGACCTTCCGCGCAGCCTCGGCAGGGTGAGGAAGCCCTCCGCCTGCGCGCTCGCCAGGCCGATGCGGGGGATGTCGCTGGTCTTGGCGAACAGCAGGAAGCGGGGCTCCCACACCGGGCGGTACTTGGCGTTGGCGCGGTACAGGGACTCGATCTGCCACCAGCGGGAGAAGAAGGTGAGGATCGAGCGCCACAGCCGCAGCACCGGGCCGGCGCCGAGGCGGGCGCCGCGCTCGAAGACCGAGCGGAACATCGCGAAGTTGAGGGAGACCCGCTCGACACCCAAGTCCTTCGCCTGGAGGAGGAGTTCGACCACCATGTACTCCATCAGGCCGTTCTCGCTGTTGCGGTCGCGGCGCATCAGGTCCAGGGAGAGGCCGCGCTCGCCCCACGGGACGAAGCTGAGCACGGCGCGCGGTTCGCCGTCCCCGTCCAGGCACTCCAGCATCACGCAGCGGCCGTCCGAGGGGTCGCCGAGCCGGCCGAGGGCCATGGAGAAGCCGCGTTCGGTGGCTCCGTCGCGCCAGCTGTCGGCGCGGTCGACGAGAAGGGCCATCTCCTCCTCGGGGATGTCCTCGTGGCGCCGGACGCGGACGGTGTAGCCGGCCCGCTTGACCCGGTTGTGGGCCTGGCGGACCACACGCATGGCGCGGCCCTCCAGGGTGAAGTCGGCGATCTCCACGATCGCCTCGTCGCCGAGTTCGAGGGCGTCCAGACCGTGCCGGGCGTAGACCGTCCCGGCCTCCTCGCCGGCGCCCATGACCGCCGGGATCCAGGCGTGCCGGCGGGCCTCCGCGAGCCAGGCCTCGATCGCGCCGGGCCAGGCCTCGGGGTCGCCGAGCGGGTCGCCGGAGGCGAGGGAGACGGCGCCGACGACGCGGTAGGTGATCGCCGCCTTGCCGGTGGGGGAGAAGATGACGGCCTTGTCGCGGCGGAGCGCGAAGTAGCCGAGGGAGTCACGGGCGCCGTGCTTGTCGAGCAGGGCGCGCAGCTTCTCCTCGTCCTCCGGGGTGAGCAGCCGGCGGCCGCGCGGGGAGCGGAAGCAGGCGTACAGGGCGAGGCAGAACAGGCCGGCGAGCAGCAGGTTGATGACGATGTCGACCCAGCGAGGGGCGTGCACGGAGTCGACCCGGTCGGCGAGCGGGCCGACGCTGATGCCGCGCAGCAGGGTGTAGGCCAGCTCCTCGTACAGGGAGGCGCCCGGCAGCTTGTTGGTGGCGTGCACCAGCAGGGTGCCGAGTCCGCCGGTCACCACGGAACCGCCGACGCCGACGGCCAGCGCCAGCTTGATGTTGGAGGGGTCGCCGACGGCGTTGAACTCGCGCCGGCCGATCAGCAGCGCGAGCACGAAGAGGCCGGTGAGAGCGGTGGAGACCCAGTTGAAGGCGTGGTCGCGGAACGGGTGCTGGGTGAGCGCGAGGACGTAGAGCACGAACAGGGGCGCGGCCAGCAGCAGGTTGACCACCCAGGCGGCGCGCTTGCCGCGCCGCATCACCAGCGCCAGGAAGATCGCCGCCGCGGCCGAGGCCAGGCCCGCGGTGGCCAGGTAGGGGGTGAAGAACTGGCCGGTGTGGTGGGTGTGCGCGTGGACGTGCCGGGCGGTGAAGAGGGTGCCGTCGTTGTGTTCCTGCACTTCCTTGCGGAACGGCAGCGAGATCACGGCGACGATGTTGAACAGGGCGATCAGCCGCAGGTACCACACAGTGGCCGAGGCCGCCGCCGCGCGCAGCCGGGGGCTGGGCGTGGGCAGCGGGAACTCGCGGCGCTGACCGCGTTGAGCGGGAACGTGCGGGGACGGCAGGGTCGACTGCTGTGCGGGCATGGTGACTGGTCACCTTGGAGAAAAGGGATGGGGACGGAAGGAGAGTACCGGCAGCGGCTCTTACCCGGTCCTTCCCGAGTCATGTCATCCCATATGTGATATCAGCCGGTCCGGTCGGCGTCGCGGCGGGCCGTCGCCAGACACCAGGCCAGATTGCCCGCGGCGGCGCCGGCCGCCACCGCGGCGACGATCACCCCGCCGGTGGCGAGCCCGTCGCTGAACAGGTGCGGGCGCCGGGCGAGGCTGTGCAGACCGAAGCCGCACAGCTCGTACACGCCGACCGCGGCGACGAGCAGACTGCCGACCAGCAGGGCCAGCGTCGGCGCCAGCCCGCGTACGTGCGTGGCCGGCGCCGGGCTCGTTTCCGTTTCCGTGTCCTGCATCGTGTCCCCCGTTGAACAGACGTCTGACCGTTGGCGGTTGGGAAAACTACCCTACGGAGGGCGGGGGGAGGCCGCCGCGCACGGCGCGCTGGCGGCGGCGGTGCGGCGGGAAGGCGGTCACCCGGCCGATCACGGAGTTCGGGGCGGCGGGCCCGGCGGACCGGCGCCGGCCGGACTGACATCCGTGCCGGAGGGTCTGCTTGTCGGCCTCCTGAACGGCCTCCTGAACGGCCGTCCGGACGGCCTCACCCGAGGCAGTTGAAGCGTGGCGAACCAGGCGGAGCCCGCGATCCACCGGCCGATGACAAGACCCGACACGATGACCACGAAGACCGCGATGAGCCAGGACAGGAAGGTGAAGACCGGCCCCAGCGGGCCGAACTCCTCGAGGCTGCGCTGCATGGCCGTGGGCATCAGCAGCCCGCCGAACCTGCTCAGCGCCCCACTCCCCAGCCCTGCCAGCAGCGCCCCCGGCGCCAGCTCGCGCCAGCCGATCCGGCCGCCCAGCAGCAGATGCTGCGTCCACCACCACAGCAGGACCGAGGACAGCAGGGACAGCACCAGCCCCACGACCACGCCGGTGCCGAACCCGCTGCGCAGCGGAGCCTGGAAGAGCAGGACGCCGACCCAGACGACCAGCCAGACGATCCAGCGCCAGGCCGCCGCCCCCACCGGGGCCCGGGGCAGCGACCAGCAGCGTTCGCACACCGCCTGAAGGGCGCGGGTGAAGGCGGTGGCCGAGAGGAGCGCGAACAGCACACCCAGCGCTCCCACGGTCTGCCGTGGTGTACCGGTGGCCTGGAAGGTGTGCTGTACCTCCGCCAGCGTGTCCCCGCGTACCCCCAGGAGGGCCGACAGCGAGTCCATCATCAGGTCCTGCACACCGCGCGGGGCGAAGGCCGCGACCGTCATCAGCAGCGGCAGGACCGCGAGGAACGACTGGGCCGCCAGCCGCATCGCGCCCTCCACGACGTTGACCGCCGACAGCACCGGCAGCAGCCGGCCGACGTCCACCGTCCGCCCCCACGCCGTGACCCGTCGCCTCGCCCGGCCCCGGTACGCGGACGCCGCTCTGCCGCCCCGGCGGGCGGCGACCGGCGGCGTGCGCGTGCCGCCGTCCCGCCGGTCGGAGGTTCGGGCCCGGTGTGCGGACCGGGACCACGCGAAAGTCATGGCTCCTCCTCGCGTGACACGGCCGGCCATCGGACCGCCGACGCGACGCGGCGGCACCCGCACACCACCAGCCTTCCGCGCACCGCACACCCCCGGGTCACCCGTGACGGGTGATCCGCGCAGGGCGCCATGGCTATGGGGTGTACGGGTAGCCGCACCGACCCCGGACAGGTATCGCCCCCATGACTGACCCAGCCCCCACCCACCCGGACGGAACCCCCTCACGCCGAGACGAGGCGCCTCCGCGGCCGGGCGGGGCGGGTCCGGGACGGGGCGAGACGGATCCGCGGCCGGAGGGGGCGGGGTCGGGGCGGGGCGAGACGGATCCGCGGCCGGGCGGGGCGGGGTCGGGGCGGGGTGAGACGGATCCGCGGCCGGGCGGGGCGGGGCCGGGGCCGGACGTGGTGGCAGAGCGGCGAGCCGAGACGGATCCGCGGCCGGAGGGGGCGGGGTCGGGGCGGGGCGAGCGGGGTCTGCGGCCGGGCGATGCGGCTTCCCTGCCGGGCGATGCGGCTCCCCTGCCGGAGGAGGGGGCTTCCCGGCCGGAGGGGGCGGGGCCGGGGCGGGGCGAGCGGGGTCTGCGGCCGGGCGATGCGGCTTCCCCGCCCGACGCGGCAGGTTCGCGCCCGACCGGGGCGGCTCCCCAGCCGGGCGGGGCGGGTCCGGGGGCGGCCGGGGCGGCTCCCCAGCCGGGCGGGGCGGGTCCGGGGGCGGCCGGGGCGGCTTCCCTGTCGGGCGGGGCGGGGCCGGGGCCGGACGTGGTGGCAGAGCGGCGAGCCGAGACGGATCCGCGGCCGGAGGGGGCGGGGCCGGGCCCGGGGCGGGGGTCTGGGCGGCGGGCCGGGGTGGTGTCGCTTGTGCGGGCCTGTGCGTTCGCGGCCGTGCTCGTCACCGGGTACTACCTGCTGCCCCTGGACCGGCCCCGTACCAGCGGTGCCGCCCTGGTCCTCCTGGTCGGCCTGCTGGCCGCGGCCGGCATCTTCGCCTGGGAGGTGCGGACGATCGTCCGCTCGCCGTATCCGCGGCCCAGGGCCGTCGAGGCCCTGATCGTCACGGTGGCGCTGTATCTGGTCTCCTTCGCCAGCGGCTACTACCTGCTGGAGCAGTCCGAGCCCGGCTCCTTCAGCGAGGGGCTGACCAGGACCGACGCCCTCTACTTCACCCTGACCACCTTCTCCACCGTCGGATACGGCGACATCACCGCCCGGTCGCAGGCCGGACGGATGATGACCATGGTCCAGATGACCGGCGGCCTCGTCCTCGTCGGCGTCGCCGCGCGGATCCTCGCCCATGCCGTGGAGACCGGACTGACGCGCCGGAGCGGGCAGCGCCAGGAGCCCGGCGAGGCCCGGGACGACAGCGAGAGGTGAGCCATGACGGCACCGATGTCCCCGACCGCCCGACTGTCCCCGGCGGAGAGGGCGGCGTACGGCAGGAACGCCCGCAAGCGTGCCCCGAGGTCCTGCCACGGCCGGTTCGAGCCGGCCCAGGACCGGCCCGACCCGGTCGCGGTGCTGGAGGAGCAGGGATCCACCCGCCTGCCGGAGCTGGTCCCGGTCCGGTACGGCCGGATGCTCGCCTCTCCGTTCAGCTTCTACCGCGGAGCCGCGGCCGTCATGGCGGCCGACCTCGCACCGCTGCCCGGCACCGGGCTGACGGTACAGCTGTGCGGGGACGCCCATCTGCTGAACTTCGGCCTGCTGGCCTCGCCCGAGCGGCATCTGGTCTTCGACATCAACGACTTCGACGAGACCCTCGCCGGCCCCTTCGAATGGGACGTCAAACGCCTGGCCGCCAGCCTCGTGGTGGCCGCCCGCGCCAACGGGTTCTCCGCGCGGGACCAGGACCGTACCGTCCGGGAGTGCGTGCGGACGTACCGCACCCGGATGCGCGCCTTCGCCGGCATGCGCACCCTGGACGTCTGGTACGCCCAGGACGACGCCGACCGGATGCGCGAACTGCTGGCCTCGTCGATGACCGGAAGAGCCAGGCGGCGGACCGCCGCGGCCACGGCACGCGCCAGGACTCGCACCCATCTGGAGGCCTTCGCCCGCCTCACCCGGCTGACCGCCGAGGGCCGGCGAATCGCGCCGGACCCCCCGCTCGTCACCCCGCTCCGGGACCTCACGACGGGCGCCGGCCCGGAGGAGCTGCTCCGGACCGTCCTGGAGGGGTACGCGGACAGCCTCTCCTCCGAGCGCCGGTATCTCCTGGGCCGCTACCGGCTGGTGGACATGGCCCGCAAGGTCGTCGGTGTGGGCAGCGTCGGCACCCGCTGCTGGATCCTGCTGCTGCTCGGCAAGGACGACGGCGACCCCCTGCTGCTCCAGGCCAAGGAGGCGCAGGAGTCGGTGCTGGCCGCGTACACGGGTGACCACCACCACGACAACCAGGGCCGGCGGGTGGTGGAGGGGCAGCGGCTGATCCAGGCGGCCAGTGACATCTTCCTGGGCTGGACGCGCGTGGCCGGCCTCGACGGACGCGACCGGGACTTCTACGTCCGCCAGCTGCGCGACTGGAAGGGCACCGCACGGCCCGAGACCATGGACCCCGGCCTGCTGCGTCTGTACGGGCACCTGTGCGGGGCCAGTCTGGCGCGGGCCCACGCCCGCTCCGGCGACCCCGTCGTCCTCGCCGCCTACCTGGGCGGCAGCGACCGCTTCGACCGCGCCCTGACCGGATTCGCGCAGGCGTACGCCGACCAGAACGAGCGGGACCACAAGGCGCTGCGCGCGGCCGTCCGCAAGGGCGGGATCCGGGCGGCCACCGGCTGAACCCGCCCCCTCAGTGGGTGACGGCCAGCTTGAAGCCGACGATCAGCAGGCCGAGGACCAGGTTGACCACCGCCGTGAGCGCGGTCAGCCGCCAGGACCCGCCCGACCGCCGTGCCGCGGCCACCGACCAGCCCACCTGCCCGGCCACGGCCACGGAGACGGCCAGCCACATGGTGCCGGGCAGGTCCAGGCCCAGCAGCGGGCTGACGGCCACGGCCACGGCCGGCGGCACGGCCGCCTTGAGGATCGGCCATTCGTCCCGGCACACGTGCCAGATCGCCCGGCGGTGGAGCGGATGCATGGCCAGCCGGGCACCGAACAACTGGGCGTGCACATGGGCCACCCAGAAGACCACACCGGTGACCAGCAGCAGCACGACCAGCTCCAGCCGGGGCCAGGGCCCTAGCGTGCCGGCGCCGATCACGACCGAGGCGGCGAGCAGGGAGCCGTAGACACCGCCGGTGTAGTCCGTCCGGGCCCGCTGTTCGGCCGTACGCTCCTGACGGGCGGACTCCACCAGGTCTCGTCTGCGCGCTGTCACGGCGATCACCGCCCCCTGTACGGGATGACACCCGCCAGCATGACAAGCCCGCCGCGTGCGCACACCCTGGAGACAGAAGGCGTCTTCGGACACCTCTTCGGACACCAGGGAAAGCGGGGCCGCAGCATGTGCCGCTGGATTGCCTACTCGGGTTCCCCCATCGCTCTCGGCCAGGTCCTGTTCCAGCCGAAACACTCCCTGATCGACCAGAGCCTGCACTCCCGCATGGGGGTGGAGACGACCAACGGCGACGGTTTCGGCGTCGGCTGGTACACGCCCGACGCGGACACCCCGGCGGTGCTGCGGGACGTCGGCCCGGCGTGGAACAACCGCAACCTCCAGGAGATCGCCCAGCACGTCCGCTCGGGTCTCTTCTTCGCCCACATCAGGGCCTCGACCGGTACGGCGGTGCAGCAGACCAACTGCCACCCGTTCCGCCACGGACGCTGGCTGTGGATGCACAACGGCATGATCAATGAGCATCACCGGATCCGGCGGGACCTCGCCCTCGCCGTCGATCCGCTGCTCTACCCCGACATCGAGGGCTCCACCGACTCCGAGCTGATGTTCTTCCTCGCCCTCACCTTCGGCCTTGAGGAGGATCCGCCCGGCGCGGTCGCCCGGATGGCCGGCCTGGTCGAGGAGACGGCACGCGCCCACGACATCCCCCACCCCCTCCAGATGACCGTCGCGGTCTCCGACGGCGAACGCCTCTGGGCCTTCCGCCACTCCAGCGAGAACCGCTCCCGCTCCCTGTACGTCAGCGCCGAGGTGGCGTCCCTGCGCGCACTCCACCCGGACGCCGCCTTCCTCTGGGACGTCTCCGACGACACCCGCCTCGTCGTCTCGGAACCCCTGGGCGACCTCCCGGGCGCCTGGAAGGAGTTCCCGGAGAACAGCTACGGCGTCGTCCAGCCGGGCGAGGACGTCATCAGGCCGTTCAGCCCGTCACCGGCGCCGGTGTGACGCGGCGCGGACATGAGGTAGGCGAGTACGGCGAGCACACGGCGGTTGTCGTCGTCGGAGGGGGCGAGCCCCAGCTTGGCGAAGATGCCGGTGCTGTGTTTGGACACGGCCTTGTCGCTGATGAAGAGCCGGCTGGCGATGGCGCTGTTGGAGCGTCCCTCGGCCATGAGTTCCAGCACTTGACGTTCCCGTTCGGTGAGCCGGGAGAGGGGTTCGCGTGCGCCACGGCCGCGGCGGCCGAGCAGCTTGGTGACCACTTCGGGGTCCATGACCGTGCCGCCCGCGGCGACCGTACGGATCACGTCGACGAACTGGTCGTCGCTGAACACCCGGTCCTTGAGCAGATAGCCGACCCCGCCTGCCTGGTCGGCGAGCAGTTCCTGGGCGTAGATCTGCTCGACGTACTGGGAGAGCAGCAGGATCGGCAGCCCGGGTATCCGCTCCCGGGCGGCGAGTGCCGCACGGAGCCCGTCGTCGGTGTGGGTGGGCGGCAGCCTGATGTCCACGATCGCGAGGTCCGGCCGGTGCTCCAGCAGCGCGTCGAGCAGGCCCGGAGCGCTGTCGGTGGCCGCCACGATCTCGAAGCCACGCGCCGTGAGGAGCCTGACCAGCCCTTCACGGAGCAGGAAGAGATCCTCCGCGACGACTACGCGCACGGCACCTCCATGGCCACGATCGTCGGTCCCCCGGGCGGGCTGCTGACTGCCAGGATGCCGTCGAAGGCCGCCAGCCGTCGCTCCACCCCGGCCAGCCCGGTGCCCCGGGCGGGTTCCGCGCCGCCGACCCCGTCATCGACGACCTCGATGCGCAGCAACCCTTCCGTCCGGGCCATCCGGATCACGAGACCGCGCGCGGAGGCGTGCCGGACGGCGTTGGTGACCACTTCGGCGACGGCGAAGTAGCAGGCCGACTCCAGCGGGGCGGAGAGCCGTTCGGGCAGGTCGATCTCGGTCTCGCAGGGCAGGGGCAGGTCCAGTGAGAGCGCCCGGACCGCCTCCCCCAGGCCCCGGTCGGCCAGCATCGGCGGGTGCATTCCCCTGATCAGGCCGCGCAGTTCCGCCAGTGCGGTGGTCGACGCGACACGGGCCTCCACGACGAGCGCGGCGGCCTCGTGCGGCGCGTGGTGGATCAGCGCCTCGGCGACCCGGAGGTTCATTCCGATGGCGACCAGCCGTCCCTGCGCGCCGTCGTGCAGGTCCCGCTCGATCCTGCGCAGCTCCGCGGCCGCGGAACTGAGCGCGTCGGCCCGGGTCGCGGTCAGCTCCCGCACCCGCCGGGCCAGCGCCGGGTCGGGCCCCCTGCCGAACAGCCGGCCGGCATCCGCCAGCACGGTTCGGGGCAGCAGCCAGAGCCCGAGGGCCAGCAGTACCGCGCCCTGGATACCGCCGAGGACCGACGCATGGTGGGCGATCACCAGGGGGAGGTCCGGCGCCGGCCCGGTCGGCCTGCCCACCTTCGTGACGACCACGAGGTGTTGTCCGAACCCGCTCTGGGCGACGTCGTACGCCCCGATCCCCACCAGACCCAGGACGGCCAGGTTCGCGGCCGCCCGGGGCCACCGCACCAGCCCGGCCACGACGGCCACCAGCAGCGCCAGGCCCGCCAGATAACCCACCACCGCCGGCCCCGCCCCGGTGCCCGGCGGCGCGAACCGCCACAGATCGAAACCGAGCAGGTCACCGATCATCACCACGACGGCGGGCAGCAGCAGTGCCCAGCGCGCGGACCTCGACGCATCCGCTCCGACCAGACACGCGGGCCCCCCGTTCGCCGGCCGGCGCAGCGCCGCACCGGCGAGCGCGGCGAGCACTGGCACGCTCACACAGCCCACCAGGACATTCAGCAGGTCGCGCCCGTAGCCGACAGAGGAATGCGTGAGCCAGTACGTCCCTTCCAGCACTTCGCCGGTTGCCGCCGCGACCCCGGGCAGCAACCACCGCCCGGGCACATCCGTCGCGGCGGGCAGCGCGGTGGCCAGCAGACCGGCCGCGAGCAGCGCCGCCGGGAGCAGCCCGTCGGGTTGCAGATCCGGCACGGTGACGACATAGCCGTTCGATCCGGCGGAGTTGTGCAGGGCGAACACCAGGGCCGGCACACTCCCGTACGCGGCCGTCCCCACCAACCCCGCCACGACCCGCCAGCCGACCCGCCCACCCGGCCGCGCGACCCGCCCCGACCGGTCCCGCGCCTGCTCCGCCCTGACGGCCAGCACCGCACAGACCGCGGTCAACCCCACGAGCACCCCCGCGGGCCACGGCACCCCACCCACCGGAATCGGCCACATACCGGCCCCCCGTCTCCTCACCCAGGCCACACGCTGTGACCTGCACGCCATGCTGCTGCGAGGAACGTGGCACGCGCCATGGACCGACACCTACTCCGGGGGTAGGCAAACCCCTACCCGGGCGGGGGAGCCCCCTCAAAACCGGCTGGGGACCGGACAAGGTTCCGTCGGCAGGATCACATAGGTGGTCGGTTCACCGACGGGCTGCGCGACATGCCAGCCCGCCTGTTGCAGCAGAACAAGCATGATTTGGACGTCCGTGCTGTCCGGGACGTTGCTCAATCGGACCGGGCGACCGAAGGCCGCCGCAGCGGCGAGAAGCGGCAGAGCGGCGTTCTTGGAGCCGTCGACGCTCACGGTGCCGGCGAGCGGCGGTCCAGGGCGTACGGCGATCACCTCGGCGGCCACGCTGGGGACGTGGGTGGTCGTCATCCTCAACTCCTCTGGAGGGGAGGGAAACAGGAGAATTCCTGGCTGGGTGTGCTGGTCAGGTCGATTTCGGCCCAGCAGCGCTTGCCGGTCTCGGTCGGTTCGGCGTGGTACCGGTCGGCGAGAGCGGCGACGAGGAACAGGCCCCGGCCGCCCTCGCTGTCCGCGTCGGGCAGAGCCGGCTGGGGCAGTACCGGGCTCGTGTCGCAGACCTCGATCCGCAGGACGGCCTCGTCGAGACAGACCGCGAGCGAGACGGATCCGGTGCCGGCGTACTGGACCGCGTTGGTGACGAGTTCGCTGACCAGCAGTTCGGCCGTGTGCACCACCTCGGTGCCCAGCCCCGCGTCCCAGCCCGCTATCGCGGCCACGGCCTGGTGCCGAGCCGTGGTCGCTGCGACAGGCGTCGCGGGCAAAGAAAGAGCGAGCTGGTGCGCGTCCATGAGTGGCCTTCCGAGGTTGGTGGGGCCACACCAAGCAACCAGCCCGTCGCCGTGAGTGGCGAGCGTTGGCACGGGCGCTGCATGAGTTATGCGGGAGCTGCATCACCGCCAACTACGGCTGATTTATGCTCGATTGAGCAGGCAGGATCAGCGACGGCGGAAGGAGCCGTGGCAGATGGCCGACGCGCATGGAGGAGCGAGACGGAATCGGAGAACGGATCCGTCGCGCACGGGTGTTACAGCGGCGTTCACAGCACGACGTGGCCGCAGCGCTCGGGTATCACCAGTCCAAGGTGAGCCGTCTGGAGAGCGGTCGCGGCACGGAGGACATCCGTGTACTACGCGCCATCACGCAGGAACTGAGCATTCCACCTGATGAGTTGGGCCTCGCCCCAGCTCCGGACGTCTCCGCCGCCGATCAAGAAGCTGACGACATGCACCGCCGCACGTTTCTTGCCGTGAGCATCGCAGCGCTCGCTGCCCCGGCCGGCTCTTCGGCCTCGCACACCGCCCTCGTCCAGGCACTTCTGCCCGGCCCCGGGCCTGTGGGTACCGGTGGCCCCCAGGACACGGCCGCCCTGTACGAACGCGTCGGATCAGCACTCAGGCTCTTCCACACCTGTCACTACACGGAGCTGGAGCGCATCCTCCCGAGCCTGATCGCCGACCTGCGGGTGGCCGCCGACGATTCGACGGACAGGGACATGGTGTCCCGACTCCTGGCCACGGCGTACCAGACGACGACGAGTCTGCTGCTCAAGCGGCACGACCAGGGCAATGCCTGGCTTGCCGTCGGCCGGGCGATGGCCGAGGCCGAGCGCTCGGGGGATCCTGTGGTCCTCGCCTCCAGCGTCCGTGTCCAGGCCCACGTCCTGGTCCGAGAGAAGCACGCCACAGAGGCCGTCACGCTGGTCCGGCACACCGCGGACCAGCTCACCGGCTCCTACGACCGGCGTTCACCGAAGTACCTCGCTGCCATCGGACTGCTGCTCCTGCGCGGTGTGACCGCGGCCAGCAGCCGCGGTGACCGCGCGGCCACGAAGGAATTCCTCACCGAGGCGAAAGAAGTCTCGCGGTACGTCACTCTCGACCGGCCCGACGCCTGGGCCACCTTCAGCCCGACCAATGTTGCCCTGCACGAGCTGAGCGCTTTGGTGGCCTTCGGCGACGCCGGTCTCGCCCTTCAGGCGGCCCGGCACCTCATGCGCCGGCACATCCCGGTCCCCGAGCGCCGGGCCGCACTGTGGGTGGAGGCGGCCCGCGCCTACAGCCAGCAGGGTCGCCTGGCCGACGGCTACCAGGCCCTGAGGATCGCCGAGACCTGCGCCGCCCAGGACATCCGCCGCCCCGACGTCCGCAACCTGGTCGCCGACATGGCCGCCCGCGACCGCCGACGTACTCTGCCGGAACTGCACCGCTTCAGCCGTCAACTGGGAGTCCCCGCGTGACCGAACCGACCGCTCCGGACAAGAAGCCCTTCCTGTACGTCGTCGTGTGCGCGGCAGGCGTGGCCCGTGACGTCGGCAAGCTGATCACAGCCGCCCAGGAGGCGAACTGGGATGTCGGCGTCGTCGCCACACCGCAGGGATGTGGCTTCATCGACGCTACGGCGATCGAAGCACAGACCGGTTACCCGATCCGCTCCGCCTGGCGTTCACCGGGAGATCCGCGCCCACTGCCGCCCGCGGACGCAATCGCCGTCGCCCCGGCCACCTTCAACACGATCAACAAGTGGGCCGCCGGGATCTCCGACACCCTCGCCCTGGGCATCCTGTGCGAGGCGTACGGCATGGGCATCCCGACGGCGGCCCTGCCGTACCTGAACTCCGCGCAGGCTGCCCACCCCGCCTACCAGCAGAGCCTGGACCGGCTGCGGGGGATGGGTGTCCTGATCGGCTCCTGCGAACCGCATCGGCCGAGGGCCGGCGGTGCGGCGGACCGCTTCCGCTGGGAGGAGGCCCTGGAACTGCTGGAACCCATGGTCAGCACGATGCGGTGAGGGGTCGTTCTTCACCGGCCCCGTAGAGGCACGGGTCAGGGCGGAGCCGGAAAGCTCCGCCCGCCGGCAGAGAAACCCCACCTCACGGCCAGACCAGGCAATACGCCTGATGCCCCGCCTCATGCAGCCGATGGCTGAAGTCCTGCCATTCGTGGAGCAACTGGTACACGTTGAACGCGTCCCGCGGCCCTCCGCGGTCCGGGACCGTGGACCAGATGAAGGCCGCCGCGCCGACCGCCTCCTCGCCGATGCCGCGCAGCGGGTCGACGACCGTCATGGGGAGCTTGACGACCGCGTAGTCGGGGTGCAGGACGACCAGTTCCAGCGGCGGCACCTTGTGCAGGGGGACGCCTTCGATGCCGGTCAGCACCATCGCGGCCACCGTCTCCGGCTTGATCCTGGTGAACATGCCGTTCATGCCCAGCTCGTCGCCGCCGAGCTCCTCGGGCCGCATCGAGATGGGGACGCGGGCCGCGGTCGCTCCGTCCGGCGCGCCGAAGTATTTGTACGTCACCCCCACCCGACCACCATTCCTGCTCCCTGCCCGAAGGCGGTCGGCCCGCCGGTCGTGCCGCTCGGGCTCACCCGGTACACCCTGTGTCTGACGTGTTTCGGTCGCTTCCTCCGCGTCGCGCCGGTGCCTTCCCCGCCGGGCACGCCGAGGACCCAGGTCATCAGTCCCCTCGCCCAGTCCGCCACCGCGATGCATATCTCCACCCGACTGCTTTTCTAGGACGCGTGGCCCCCGCCGCGCAACCCGATCATCGTGTCAGTGACCTCCCCCACGGCCGCCCGCCGAAACGTGCGGTGGAACAACAGTCCGCGGAGCGATGCCCGGCCCTGAGCATCCCCTGATCATTACGTGCGTGAGAGCTGTGTGTATCAGGTCTCAGTCTCGCAGATGGCGGATGACGGTGCCGCGTTCCCGAGGCGGGCCGTCGTGCCGGACGGGGCGCGGCCTACCCTGAGGGGGTCACCACGCAACCGGAGTCCGAGAAGCCGGAGAAGCCGCACGTCATGAGTGCACTGAGCGAAACGCCCTATCCCTACGACGCGCCGGTGTCCCAGGCGCTCTTCGACCGCGCCTCCGAAGTCACCCCGGGCGGGGTGAACTCCCCGGTGCGCGCCTTCCGCGCCGTCGGCGGTACGCCCCGGTTCATGGTGTCCGGCAAGGGTCCGTACCTGACCGACGCCGACGGCCGTGAGTACGTCGACCTCGTCTGCTCCTGGGGACCGATGATCCTCGGGCACGCGCACCCGGAGGTCATCGCCGCCGTACAGGAGGCCGTCGCGCGCGGTACGTCCTTCGGCACGCCCGGTGAGGGCGAGGTCGCGCTCGCCGAGGAGATCGTCGCCCGGGTGGCGCCGGTCGAGCAGGTGCGGCTTGTGAGCAGCGGCACCGAGGCGACCATGTCGGCCATCCGGCTGGCCCGCGGGTTCACCCGGCGGAGCAAAGTGATCAAGTTCGCCGGGTGCTACCACGGGCATGTGGACTCGCTGCTCGCCGCGGCCGGGTCCGGGGTCGCCACCTTCGCGCTGCCCGACACGCCCGGTGTCACCGGTGCGCAGGCCGGGGACACGATCGTGCTGCCGTACAACGATCTGGAGGCGGTGCAGGAGGCGTTCCACCGGCACCCGGGGGAGATCGCCTGTGTGATCACCGAGGCCTCGCCGGGCAACATGGGCGTCGTGCCGCCGGACCCCGGGTTCAACCAGGGGCTGAAGGACGCCTGCCACAAGAACGGCGCCCTCTACATCTCCGACGAGGTCATGACCGGCTTCCGTACCAGCCGCGCCGGCTGGTACGGGGTGGACGGGGTCACGCCGGACCTGATGACCTTCGGCAAGGTCATGGGCGGCGGGTTCCCCGCGGCCGCGTTCGGCGGGCGGGCCGATGTGATGGGCCACCTCGCTCCGGCCGGGCCCGTCTACCAGGCGGGGACGCTGTCCGGGAACCCGATCGCGACCGCCGCGGGCCTCGCCCAGCTGCGGCTCCTCGACGACGCCGCGTACGACACGGTGAACGCCGTGTCGCAGCAGATCCAGGGCCTGGTCACCGAGGCGCTGAGCAAGGAGGGCGTCGCCCACCGGCTCCAGACCGCCTCCAACATGTTCTCGGTGTTCTTCACCGACCGGCAGGTGCGCGACTACGAGGACGCCAAGCGGCAGGAGTCGTTCCGCTTCACCGCGTTCTTCCACTCGCTGCTGTCGAACGGCGTCTATCTGCCGCCGTCGTCCTTCGAGTCCTGGTTCGTGTCCACGGCCCACGACGAGCGGGCCATCCAGAAGATCGCCGACGCCCTTCCGGCGGCGGCCCGGGCGGCTGCGGAGGCCACCGCATGAGCAGCAGGGACAAGGACGTCACCGTCGTCCATCTGATGCGGCACGGCGAGGTGGAGAACCCGACCGGGATCCTGTACGGGCGGCTGCCCGGCTACCACCTCTCCGAGCTGGGCCGGCAGATGGCCGAGCGGGTCGCCGAGCACCTCGCCCCCCGGGACATCACCCATGTCTGCGCCTCCCCGCTGGAGCGGGCGCAGGAGACCGCCACCCCGATCGCCAAGGCGCACGGGCTGGACCTGGCCACCGACGAGCGGCTGATCGAGGCCGACAACGTCTTCCAGGGCAAGACCTTCGGGGTGGGCGACGGCGCGCTGCGCAAGCCGGGCAACTGGCAGCACCTGGTCAACCCGTTCAAGCCGTCCTGGGGCGAGCCGTACGTCGACCAGGTGGTGCGGATGATGGGCGCGCTGAACGCGGCCAAGGACCAGGCGCGCGGCCACGAGGCGGTGCTGGTCAGCCATCAGCTGCCGATCTGGATCGTGCGCTCGTACGTCGAGCGGCGCCGGCTGTGGCACGACCCGCGCAAGCGGCAGTGCACCCTCGCGTCCCTGACGTCGTTCACCTACCTCGGCGACAAGATCGTGTCCGTCGGCTACAGCGAGCCGGCGATCGATCTGGTCCCGGAGCATCTGCGGGCCGGCGCCAAGCCGCAGAAGGGCAAGGGCACCGCACAGGGCAAGGCCTTCGGCGCCTAGAAGCGCCGGGAGCCGCCAAGAAGCGCCGGGAGTCGCCCAGAAGCGCCGAGACGCCGGGTGCCGCCGCGAAGCGCTTAGAGCGCTTTTGCCGGTTCCGTTACGAAAAACATAAGAATCATGGGAACCTCCCCGATCGTCACGTCCTCTCCCTGGGTGACACCAGCAGGCGTGACGAATCGGGGATTTCCATGCGCACCTTCTCCCGGCCCCTTTCCAGGAGGGGAATGCTCGGCCTCGGCGCGGGAGCCGCGGCCGCCGCCTCCCTCGCCGGCTGCGGGAGCCTCAAGTCCTCGGACGGCGGCGGGCACTCCGGCGGTTCCGGCAAGGACGGCTCCGGCAAGGACGGCACGGACGGTGCGCGTCCGGCCAAGCTCATCGGCGACGGCTCCACCTCCTTCACCGGCAAGCAGCCGCACCAGCCGGCCAAGCCGGAGCCGCTGGAGCCGGGGCAGATGCCGCCGCAGTTCGTCATCTTCTCCTGGGACGGCGCCGGCGAGGTCGGCAACGGCCTCTTCCCGCGCTTCCTGGACCTCGCCAAGCAGCACGGGGCGAGCATGACCTTCTTCCTCTCGGGGCTGTATCTGCTGCCCGAGTCGAAGAAGCGGATGTACGCGCCCCCGAACAACCCGCGCGGCGCCTCCGCCATCGGCTATCTCACCGACGAGCACATCAAGTCCACGCTGGCCAACGTGCGCCGGGCCTGGCTGGAGGGCCACGAGATCGGCACCCACTTCAACGGGCACTTCTGCGGCGAGACGCACGGCTCGGTCAAGTGGTGGACCCCGCAGCAGTGGAAGAGCGAGATCCAGCAGGCCACGTCCTTCGTCAAGGAGTGGAAGACCAACACCGGCTGGCACGACCTGCCCGCACTGCCCTTCGACTACGACAAGGAGCTGGTCGGCGGCCGTACGCCGTGTCTGCTCGGCCAGGACAACCTGCTGCCCACCGCCCGCGAGCTGGGCTGGCGGTACGACGCCTCCTCGCCCGGCGGCCGGCAGGTGTGGCCGGTGAAGCGGCAGGGGATATGGGACCTGCCGCTCCAGCAGGTGCCGTTCCCGGGGCGCAGCTTCGAGGTCCTGTCGATGGACTACAACATGCTCGCCAACCAGTCCCTGAACACCACGAAGGCGCCCTCCTACAACTACCCGGGCTGGCGCAAGCAGTCCGCGGGGGCGTACATCGCCGGCTTCGAGCGGGCATACAAGACAAACCGGGCGCCGTTCTTCATCGGCAACCACTTCGAGCAGTGGAACGGCGGCATCTACATGGACTCCGTCGAGGAGGCCTTCAAGCACATCGCGCGCGAGAAGGAGAAGGGCGCCGACGTCCGGATGGTGTCCTTCCGGCAGTTCGTGGACTGGATGGACGTCCAGAAGCCCGAGGTGCTCGCCAAGCTCCGCACGCTGGAGGTCGGACAGCAGCCGGCCGGGGGCTGGAAGACCTTCCTCGCTTAGCCCAGTGAGCCGCCCGCGCCCCGCCCCCTGCCGGAAATGTCCCGTGTAAATACGCCCTGAAATGCGGTTTTCCGCCCGGCAGGGGGGTGCGCGAGAGTCCTGGAACGGCCATGCGAAACTTTTCACATGAAAACCCGTAGCCGCGCCGTCCTGCTCAGCGCCGTGGCCGCCGTCGCGGCCCTGACCGTGTCCGCGTGCGGCAGCGGCACCTCGGGCGGAGGCGGCAACACCAACTTCATCACCGGCAACAACGGCATCGACACCGTCCCGCAGGGCAAGCGGGTCGCCGCCCCCGACCTGTCCGGCCGGACGATCGACGGCAAGCGCCTCGACATCGCCGACTACAAGGGCCGGATCGTCGTCGTCAACTTCTGGGGCTCCTGGTGCGGGCCGTGCCGGGAGGAGGCCCAGTACCTCGCCAAGGTCTCCGAGCAGTACAAGGACAAGGGCGTGCAGTTCGTCGGCGTCAACACCCGGGACACCAGCACCACCCCCGCGGTCGCCTTCGAGAAGGAACACAAGATCGGCTTCCCGAGCCTGTACGACCCGAGCGGAAAGCTGATGCTGCGCTTCGAGAAGGGCACGCTCAACCCGCAGCTGATCCCCTCCACGCTGATCATCGACCGGCACGGGAAGCTCGCCGCGCGGGCCCTGGAGGCGCTCGACGACACCGCCCTGCTGAAGATGCTCAAGCCGGTCCTGGCGGAGAAGTGACGTGAGCGCACTCGTCACCCTGGCCGTCGGCCAGAACCAGACCGTGCTCCACGGCGCCCTGCTGGTCGCCGCGCCGATCGCGCTCCTCGGCGGACTCGTCTCCTTCTTCTCGCCCTGCGTGCTGCCGCTCGTCCCCGGCTACCTCTCCTACGTCACCGGGGTCGCCGGCACCGACCTGGGCGAGGCCCGGCGCGGACGGATGGTCGCCGGGGCCTCCCTGTTCGTACTCGGCTTCAGCGCCGTGTTCATCTCCACCGGAGCGCTGTTCGGCTCCTTCGGCTGGACCCTCCAGCAGCACAAGGACGTCCTGTCCAAGGTGCTCGGCGTCTTCATGATCCTCATGGGCGTCTTCTTCATGGGGCTGATGCCCTGGTTCACCCAGCGCGAGTTCCGCTTCCACAAGCGGCCGGCCACCGGCCTGGTGGGCGCGCCGATCGTCGGAGCGCTGTTCGGTATCGGCTGGACCCCCTGCCTCGGCCCGACGCTGTCCTCGGTGAACATCCTCGCCATGAGCGAGTCCAGCGCCGCGCGCGGCGCCCTGCTGATGGTCGTCTACTGCCTCGGACTGGGCCTGCCCTTCGTGCTCGCCGCCGTCGCCTTCCGCAAGGCGCTCGGCGCCTTCGCCTGGGTCAAGCGCCACTATGTCTGGGTGATGCGCATCGGCGGGACCATGATGATCGTGACCGGTGCGCTGCTGCTGACCGGCGCCTGGGACAGCCTCGTACAGCAGATGCAGACCTGGTCCGGCGGCTTCGATGTGGGGATCTGACCGATGAGCAAGACCGAAACCGACACCGCCCGCGACCAGGAGGACCTCGGCGCGGCCGGCTCCCAGCTGTCCACCGCGCCGACGGAGGAGCTGTCCACCCCGCCCGGCCTCGGCGTCATCGGCTGGGTCCGCTGGTTCTGGCGGCAGCTGACCTCCATGCGGGTGGCGCTGCTGCTGCTCCTGCTGCTGTCGCTGGCCGCGATCCCCGGCTCGCTGATCCCGCAGTCCGGCGCCGACCTCAACAAGGTCGACGACTTCCGCAAGGCGCACAAGACGCTCGCGCCCGTCTACGACAAGCTCGGCCTGTTCCACGTCTACAGCTCGGTGTGGTTCTCCGCGATCTACATCCTGCTGTTCGTCTCCCTCATCGGCTGCATCGTCCCCCGCACCTGGCAGTTCGTCGGCCAGCTGCGCGGCCGTCCGCCGGGCGCGCCCAAGCGGCTGAACCGGCTGCCCGCCTACACGACCTGGCGGACGACGGCCGATCCGGAGCAGGTCCGCGAGGCCGCGCTCGCCCTGCTGAAGAAGCGCCGCTTCCGCGCCCATGCGGCCGGGGACGCGGTCGCCGCCGAGAAGGGCTATCTGCGCGAGCTGGGCAACCTGGTCTTCCACCTCGCCCTGATCGTGATGCTGATCGCCTTCGCCTGGGGCCAGCTGTACAAGTCCGACGGGACGAAGCTGGTCGTCGAGGGCGGCGGCTTCGCCAACTCGCTCGCGCAGTACGACGACTTCAAGTCCGGCAGCCTGTTCCGCAACGACGACCTGGTGCCGTTCAGCTTCGACCTGAAGGACTTCACCGGCACCTACGAGGTCTCCGGCCCGAACCGGGGCACCCCGCGCACCTTCGAGGCGAAGCTCGACTACAGCGTGGGCGCCTTCGGCAAGCAGAAGTCGACCACCGTCCAGGTCAACAAGCCGCTGCACATCGGCGACTCCAAGGTCTACCTGGTCAGCCACGGCTACGCGCCGGTCATCACGGTCCGCGACGGCAAGGGCAAGCAGGTCTTCCACGACGCCGTGCCGCTGCTGCCGCTGGACGGAAACGTCACCTCCAACGGCGTGGTGAAGGTGATGGACGGCTACAAGAACCCCCAGGGCAAGACCGAGCAGCTCGGCTTCCAGGCCTTCTTCGTGCCGACCTTCGACCCGAAGAGCGGCACCATGCTCTCCCAGTTCCCGGCGCTGGTGAACCCGCTGCTCGCGGTGAACGCCTACCACGGTGACCTGGGTGTGGACGCGGGCACCCCGCAGAGCGTGTACCAGCTGGACAAGACGCACATGAAGGCGTTCAAGGACAGCAAGGGCCAGCTGCTGAAGAAGCTCCTCCAGCCGGGTGACACGCTGACGCTGCCGAACGGCGCCGGGTCCATCACCTTCGAGAAGGACGTCAAGGAGTGGGCCGGCTTCGAGATCGTCCAGGAGCCGGGCAGCGGCTGGGCGCTCGGCGCCGCGATCGCGGCGATCTTCGGCCTGGCGGGCTCCCTGTTCATCCAGCGCCGCCGGGTGTGGGTGCGGGCGGTGCGCGGTGCCGACGGCGTGACCGTCGTCGAGATGGCCGGGCTCGGCCGCAGCGAGTCCGCCAAGGTCCCCGAGGAGCTGGGCGACCTCGCCGGGATCCTGTACGACCGGGCGCCCGGGGCCCCCGACGATTCCGGCTCCGCACCCGACGACGACCCGGACGAAGCCTCCGGCGCCTTTGCCACCTCCACCGAATCTCCCGTCGTACCTGCCGAAGGGTCTGAGAAGTGACTCTCGCCGCCGCAACCAACGAACATCTCGCGAGCATCAGCAACACGCTGATCTACTCGTCGATGGCCGTCTACACGCTGGCATTCTTCGCGTACATCGCCGAATGGCTCTTCGGCAGCCGCAGCAAGGTCGCGCGGACGGCCGCCGCGCTGACCGCGGACGCGGCACCCGCCAAGGCCGCCAAGGGCCCGGCCGTCACCGTCCAGCAGGCCGGCGGCACGGCCGTGCTGGAGCGGCCGAAGGTCGTGGTCCGCTCGGCGTCCGGCGCGCGTGACGTGCCGGACGGTCCCGGCGCGCACGGCGGCGACGCCCAGGGCGACCTCTACGGCCGGATCGCGGTCTCCCTCACGGTCCTCTCGTTCCTGGTCGAGCTGGGCGGCGTGATCGCCCGCGCGGCCTCGGTGCAGCGGGCGCCGTGGGGCAACATGTACGAGTTCAACATCACCTTCTCCACGGTCGCCGTCGGCGTGTACCTCGGGCTGCTGGCGCTGAAGAAGAACGTGCGCTGGCTCGGCCTGTTCCTGATCACCACGGTCCTGCTGGACCTGGGCCTCGCGGTCACCGTCCTCTACACGGCCAGCGACCAGCTCGTCCCGGCCCTGCACTCGTACTGGCTGTACATCCACGTCTCCACCGCGATCTTCTGCGGTGCGGTGTTCTACGTCGGCGCGGTGGCCACGATCCTGTACCTGTTCAAGGACGCGTACGAGACCAAGCTCGCCGGGGGCGGCAAGCCCGGCGCCTTCGCCACCTCGGTGCTGGAGCGGCTGCCCTCCTCCGCCTCGCTGGACAAGTTCGCCTACCGGGTCAACGCGGCCGTCTTCCCGCTGTGGACGTTCACGATCATCGCGGGCGCGATCTGGGCGGGCGACGCCTGGGGCCGGTACTGGAACTGGGACCCGAAGGAGACCTGGTCCTTCATCACCTGGGTCGCCTACGCCTGCTACCTGCACGCCCGCGCCACGGCCGGCTGGAAGGGCCGCAAGGCCGCCTATCTGGCGATGCTCGCCTTCGGCTGCTGGCTGTTCAACTACTACGGCGTGAACATCTTCGTCACCGGAAAGCACTCGTACGCGGGCGTGTGACCCCCGTGCCGCTCCGGCTGCGCGGGCGGCCGGGGCGAAGGGTGCCCACACTGGTGTCATGAGCGGTTCCATCGCACAGGGCACCAGTCAGACCCACGGGAACACGCACATAATCCACCTTCTGGTGCGGCTCCCGAGGTCCATGGAAGACATCTGGCCGGCGGTGGCCAGCCCCGAGGGGCTCGGGGCCTGGTGCACCCCCGTCGACGTGCTGCAACCCCGGCTCGACGGCGCGGTCACCCTGCCCGAGCTGGGCTCCGGCCGGGTGACCGCCTGGGACGTGGACCGGGTCGCCGAGTACACGGTCGGGGCGGGCGGCCGGATCCGGTTCCACCTGGAGCGCGACGGGGCCACGGAGTGTGTGCTCCGCTTCACCCACGAGTTCCAGGGCGAGCAGGCCGAGCAGACCTCCGAGGAGGCCTGGCGCCGCCGCTTCGAGCGCCTGATCGCCTGGGCGGGCAGCGCCTAGGAGCCTCTTCGGATCTACCGGATGTACCGGATGTACCGGATCTACGACGGCGGCAGGCAGGCCTTGTTCGGCGGCTTGCCCTCCGGCCAGGCGATCCGGACGAACCGTGCGCCGCCGTCCGGGGTCAGCTCCACGATCGGCACGGCCTTGTCGTACGGGTTGCCGTGCGCCGTCAGACAGATCCAGCCGCTCGCCCCGTTCACCCGCAGCGGCCCCTTGACCTGCGGCCACTGGAGTCCGACGTCCCGCAGCTCGGGGACGTAGGCGCCGTCCGGCACCGCCTGGCGGATGCCGTCCACCGCGAGGTTCACGGTGTCGTAGCCGATGATCAGCTGTCCGTCGTCCAGGGCGACCGGGCCGATCGGACCCACCGGCTTCCGGGCGGCGGCCGTCACCAGCTTCTCCATCGTGGCGTAGTCCGCCGCCGAGCCGCCCGTGGCCGGCGGGTTGGTCCGCCAGGCGTCCGGATGGGCGAGGGCCGTGTAGCGCACCGAGAGGTTGTGCCGCAGGGCGTCCCGGTCCAGCAAGCCGTCATGGGTGAGATAGGACGCCTCGTCGCCGGTCAGCACCGTGAACCTCCGGTTCTGGCAGCCCCGCGCCCCGAGCGCGTTGATGAACTGCCGCAACTGGGTGTGCCGGCCCGCGAACAGCACCGTGTCCGTCGTCTGCGAGGTGCCGCACAGCAGGGTGGTGATCTGCCGGAAGGTGTTCGGGGTGGTGCCCTCCTGACTGCGGTCGGCGGGCGGGGTGAACGGCTGCGCCCCGTACGGCGAGCCCTTGATCAGCGCCTGGAACGAGCTCTTGAGCGTCTCGGTGTACGGGTCACCCGGCTTGTCGTACACCAGCACCGCCCGACCCGCGTTCACCTTGGCGAAGGAGGCCAGCGCCCGGGCCTCGTCGGTGTTGGTCGGCGACACCCGGGCCAGGCCGGGGAACGGGTCCTTGTCGTGCTGCCCGTTGGCGAGGTCGTCGGCGGAGATGGAGGAGCCGATCACCGGGACGCCCTGCCGGGTCAGGGCCCGGACGACCGCCTTGCCGATGTCGGTGCTCTGCCCGATCCCCGCGACCGCCCGCAGCCGGTCCGCGCCCCGGGCCATGGTCACCAGCTCGTCCACCGTCCGCTGCCAGGGATGCGAGCCGTCGTCGGCCGTCCCCGGGCTGGCGAGCACCAGCCGGATCTGCGGAGTCTGCCCGTTCGCCCGGTGGTTGGCCTGGTACTGCGCCAGATAGGCGCCCTGGAGCTGGTGCCGGATGTCCGTCAGGCTGGTGGCGGAGGTCGCGGTGTACGGCAGCATCATCGCCACCGTCACATAGCTGCCCTGCTTCAGCGTGGCGTTCTCGTCCGCGATCGCCTGGGCGACGGGCCGCAGCGCCGGCTGCCCGAAGTCGTACGGCTCCCCTCCCGTCGCCACGCCCACGCACTCGTCGCCCGCCGCGGCCCGGCTCACCCCGGGTGCGCACGACAGGTCCTCGTGGGTGAGCGCCCGCACCGCGAACACCACCCCGGCCACCAGGGCCGCCGCCACCAGCAGGGCGAGCACACGGCGCAGCGGGATCTCCCACACGCTCTCCCGCAACCAGGTCCCCACGCGTGCCATCACGCCTCCCCGCGGTCGTCGTCCGGCCCGTCCCGAAGCTCCTCGGGATCCTCCATCGGGCGCCCGGCCAGCGCCGCCGCCGGCCAGTCCCGGGACGCCCGCCACAGCAGCGCGTTGCCCGCGGGGCGCAGATTGGACAGCTGCTCCAGCTCGAACCGGAGCCGGTCGCACACCTGCGGGTCCGGCAGCACCAGCGGATCGCCCAGCTGCCACACCGCGTGCAGCAGCCGCCGTATCCGCAGGTGCAGTACGGCGTCCACGTCCTCCGGCACCGGCCCGGCGTCCGTCCGGCCGAGCGCCACCGCCGCCCGCCGGTCCCCGCGCCCGGTGAAGTCGCGGCCCTCGGCGTCGTGCGCGTGGAAGTACGGCGCGGACGCGACGAACCGCAGGGTGCGCAGCCACTCCCGGGTGTCGGCGGTCGGGAACGAATCCCGCAGCTCGGCCACCGCCGGCTCGGTGACACCGAGGGCCAGCTCGTGGTGGAGCCGGTAGCGGGCGTCCTCGGCCTCGGTGTAGTGGGTGATCAGCGTCTCGTGCGCCTTCCGCCACATCCCGTGGTCCGGGTCCGTCAGGTGCAGCCGGAGCAGCAGCAGGGTGCGCACGAACGGGTCGCCCACGAACTGCCCCGGCACCGCCGGCAGCCCTTCCTCGGCCAGCAGCGTCTGGATCTCCCGCACGCTCGCCGGGCCGAAGGTGTCCGGCAGCAGCGCCGCCGCCAGCGCACTGGCCGAGCCGTGGTCGTGCGCGGCGGCCAGCACGGTCAGCTCCGCCAGCCGCTCGGCCGGCACCAGCCGGTCCAGCAGCGCCTCGTAGGCGGCCACGGTCGGCCGGTCCTCGGCGGGCCGCACCGGCGCGGTGAGCAGCTCGCCCAGCGAGGACACCCCGGGCAGGTGCTGCGCGGCCGACTCGGCGACCAGCTCGATGCCCAGCGGATTGCCGCCGGTGAGCCGGTGGATGGCGTGCGGCAGCTGCGGCGGCACGGCGGTGTCCGCGCAGACCGCGCCGACGATGTGCAGGGTGTCGTCCGGGTTCAGCGGCGGCAGCGCCACCACCAGCGCCCGTGCGGAGGGCGCCGCGTCCGGCACCCAGTCGGTGCGCCGGGCCACCTCCGCCAGCTGCCGCCGGGCCGCCCCGGGCAGCTCCTCCCGGGCCTCCCCGCGCCGGGCCGCGACGAACACCACCTGGTCCCGCAGGCCCTCCGCCCGGTCCCGCAGCACCGCCGCGGTCAGCCCGGGCCCCGGCGCCGACTGGGCCTCGTCCAGCAGCACCAGCGGCCGCCCGAGCCGCTTCATCCGCGGCAGCACCCCCTGGTACGCCTCCGACAGGTCGGCCAGCAGCGCCCGCACCAGATACCGCTCGGCGTGCTCCCGCGAGGTGCCGCCCGCCCGGAAGTGCCCGGACAGCAGGATCAGCCCGCGCTCGGCGTTGCCGCCCGCGTTCGGATACGTCCGGTACCACACCGACGCCTTCTGGTGCCGGCGGCTGGTGAAGCCCTCCGCGACCGACTCCAGGGTCGCCTCGATCGCGCCGGACACCAGCGGCCCGGTGCCGGTGGCCGCCGCGACCACCTTCGCCGCCACCTTCCCGGCCCAGCGCCCGGCGAAGCCGCTGATCCACGACCCGCTCTCGTTCAGCAGCAGGATCCGCTCGACCTCCCGGCGGATCCGCTCCCCGTCCGCGTCGCCCCAGCCGCCCGCGGCCACCGCGACCAGGCCCGACATCAGCCGCGGGAAGGTGATCCGCCCGGCACCGGTCACCGGCGCCGCCAGCTGCTCGGCGATCACCAGCAGCCCCTGGGCGAGCGGCGACCACGACTCGGCGGGCCGGTCCGCGGGCGGCCGCGCGAACTGCGGCTCCGCGCAGTCGACCAGCGCCACCGGGGTGTGCCCCCGGTAGGCCTCGCGCAACTCCGCGAGCACCGCGCTCTTGCCGAGACCCCGGGCCCCGGTCAGCACCACGAAGGGCGGCTCCTCGGGATGCTCGTACGGATGGGCCCGGTGATGACCGGGCCGCAGCCCCACCAGGCGCGGTGCGAGACCCGCCGGATCCACGTCGAACAGGGCCCCGCGCCCGTGCAACCCTCTGTGCACCGCATCCCCTCCCCCTCAACGGCAGTGTAGGAAGGGGAAGTTGTATCGGACCAGGGCCAGTGATGTCCGTTGGATTACGAAACCGCCGGAAGCGCTCCGTCCGCCAGGGCTGCGATGTGGTCGCGCAACCGCTCGACGTACAGCCGCATGTTCTTCGCCGCCACATCCGTGTCCGGGTAGCGGCTTGCCAGCCACAGCCCCTCGGGCGTCCGGTTCACCCACACGCACACCTGGTCGCCGTACGACACCCGCAGCAGCGCGTGCGCCCGCTGCTCGGCCCACCGCTCGGCGCCGGGGACGGAGCGGGTGTCGACGTACGACACGATCGAGTACAGGTCGGGGGAGGTGGGCCGGAAGTCCGCGCCCAGCAGGCGCAGCACCCGCGCCAGCGGCATCCGGGACAGCGGCCGGGCCGCCCGCAGCTCGTCCCGGACCGCCCGCATGGCGTCCCGCAGGCCCGTCGTGCCGTCGACGGGCACCTCGATCGGGGCGCCGCCGACGTACCAGCCGACCGAGTCGCTCCACCGGGACTTCACCCGGGTGTGGAACGGCACCACCGTCCGGTACACCGGCTGCCCGCCCAGCTCGTGCACGATCAGCCCGGTCGCGGCCAGCAGCCCGACCTGGCTGCCGCCGTAGGGGCGGCAGTACGCCTCGAACGCCGCCGCCTCCGCCGCGTCGGCCAGCGGCTCGCACAGCATCCGCTGGCGCGGCAGCGGGCCGCCCGGCTCCAGGCCGAGGTCCACCGGGAAGCTCGGCAGTCCGCCGTCGCAGCGCCGGATGAACTCGCGCCAGCGGGCCACGATCGCGTGCTGCGCGTCGATGCCGTCGGCGTCCGCCCGCTCCAGCTCGCAGAAGTCGACGTAACTCGCGGCCGGGGCCCGCTCCTCGGGGGCCAGGCCGGCCAGCCCCGCCGCGTACAGCTCGCTCACCTCGGCGGCGATCCGGGTCAGCGAGTAGGCGTCGACATTGCTGTGGTCGAACGCCATGTACACGCTGGTGTCGTTCTCCCGGACCACCGCCGTGTAGATCAGATTCGGCCAGTGCAGAGCGTCCGCCACGGTGTCGAAGCGGTCCTGGAGATGCCGGACCAGGCCGTCCGCGTCGGGGAAGTGGCCGGCCTCCTGACGGTGCAGCAGGACGGCGTCGGCGTCGAGCGTGAACCGGCGCAGCTCGTCTCCGCCGGGGCCCGCCCAGCGGAAGCCGCTGCGCAGCGTCTCGTGCCGTACGGTCCAGGCGCGCAACGCCTCCTGGAGCACATCGAGGTCGACCGGACCGGGCAGGTCGAAGGCGGTGCCGAGCCAGGTCGGCACGAACAGGCCGTCGTCCCGTACGCGCTTGGCGGTCCGGATGTGCGACTCCTGGATGTAGGCAGGCGGCCGGGAGTCCTCCGGCAGCGCGGTCGCCGCCGCGACGGTGGCCGGGCTCAGCGTCCACTCGACGAGCCGTCCCGGCCGGACCTCGCAGCGCTGGATGTCAGTGATTCGCACGCCTCTCCTATCGCAGAAGGGGCCCCTGGCTGGATGTGGGCCCCCTCAAGGCAATGCCGTGGGAGGCGGCGGGGACATGCCCGTCCGGTTCATTTCCACTCAACGGGTGGCGGGGCGAACGCGGGGCTGATTAACCGACGGTGGCGCTCACCCCTCCGCCGCCACCGCCCGCCAGATCCGCTCCGGCAGCAGCAGCGCCGCCTGGTCGAGATCCACCGCGTCCGGGGCGTCCGCCCCGGACAGATGGCGGCGGGCGACCGCGGTGACCGGGCCGAGGATGAGCGACTCCAGCAGCGGCGCCGGGAGCGGGGCCAGCTCACCTGCGTCGACATACGCCTGCGCCCACTGGGCCAGGGGGGACAGCCGGGCCTCCTGGGCGTCCCGGAGCCGCCGCCCGTCGGCCATGCCCTGCCGGTCGGCGTAGGCGGAGTGCAGCAGCCGGCCGGCGTCCGGGTGGTCCTGGACGAAGCGCAGATAGGCGCCGACCAGCGCGCGGATGCCGGTGTGCGCCGTGCGCGTGCCCTCCAGCGCCTGGACCAGGTCCCCGAGCAGCCGCTCCAGCCACCGCATCACCAGCGCGTTCATCAGTCCGTCGATGCTGCCGAAGTGGTGGTAGAGGCTGCCCAGGCTGACCCCGCTGGCCCGGGTGACGGCGCCCACGGTCAGCCCCTGGTCGCCCGCCTCGGCGTACACGCGCAGGGCGGCGTCCAGAAGGGTCTCCACGGTTGCTTCACCGCGTTGCTGCTTTCGGCTCATAGTGGAATGCTTTTCTAGAACGGTATTTTAGAAACAGTGGTCCGCCGTCGCGCCGCCACCGGTGCACATCCTCACACCCAGGAGCCGCCCATGTCGTCGCCCACGCCCCCCGAGCCGAAGAGACCGGGCATGGCCTGCCTGGGCGTGCTCGGGGTCATCGCCTTCGTGGTGATCCTCCTGGTGGTGGTCAACCAGGGCGGGAACGGGGACGGTTCGTCCGACGACGCCGGCACGTCCCCGTCGCCGTACACGCTGACCAGTGGCCCGTACACGCCGAGCAGCGAGCCCAGCGATGCGTACAGCAGCGACCCGTACCCCAGTGACCCGTACTCCAGCGACCCCTACAGCAGCCCCACCCCGGAGCCCAGCCCCTACACCTCCGGCACCTGCCTCAACGGCACCCTGCCCGACTCCACGACCGCCCAGTCGGTCAGCGGGGTGGACGAGGTCTCCTGCTCGGCGTCCGACGCGCACTACAAGGTCATCGAGACCATCCCGCTGACCTCGGACATGAGCCGCTGCAACGCCAACCCCCGTACGCAGTACGCCTTTTCCTCGCGCTACACGCTCAACGGAGCCACGGTCAACGAGTACGTTTACTGCCTCGTGGGACTCGGGTCCTACGCGCGCTGAGCCAGGGGGAGAAACGTGAACGGGGAAAACGGGGAACTGCACGGGGTGGAGCCGCTGGAGGCCGACGACCCCCCGCGGATCGGGCCCATCCCGCTCGTCGGCCGGCTCGGGGCCGGCGGCATGGGGCGGGTCTACCTCGGTGTGCACGAGGGGCGGTACGCCGCCGTCAAGCAGGTGCTGCCGTCGGTCGTCGCCGAGGACCAGGACTTCGTCCGCCGCTTCGGCCACGAACTGGACAACCTCGCCCGGCTGCCCGCGGACGCCACCGCGCCGCTGCTCGCCGGGGACCGCGACGCCCGGCCGCCGTGGTTCGCCACCGCGTACGTGCCCGGCCTGACCCTGCGCGAGGCCGTCGAGGCGCACGGCGGGCCGCTGCCGGCCGAGTCGCTGTGGCTGCTGCTGCGCGAGGCGGCGGCGGGGCTGGCCGCGGTGCACGCCCTCGACATGGTCCACCGGGACATCAAGCCGTCCAACGTCATGCTGACCCTGGACGGGGTCACCCTGATCGACTTCGGGGTCGCCCGGGCGGCCGAGCAGAGCCAGCTCACCCGCACCGGGATGGTGGTGGGCACCCCGGCCTACATGTCCCCCGAACAGGCCTCCGGCGCCCGGCGGCTGACCGGCGCGGTGGACGTCTTCGCGCTCGGCTCGGTGGTGGCCTACGCGGGGTCCGGGCGGCCGCCGTTCGGCGAGGAGTCCGGGCACGGGGTGCTGTACCGGATCGTGCACGAGCAGCCCGATCTGACCGAACTCCGGGAGCTGGACCCGGCGTTGGCCGACGTGGTCGCCGACTGCCTGGACAAGGATCCCGAGGGCCGGCCCACCGCGGCGGAGCTGGTCGAACGGGCCGCCGCCCGGGTGCCGTCCGCCGAGCCCCTGTGGCCCGCCGCCGTCACCGAACGCCTGCGGTCCCGGGCGGAGTTCGCCGCCCGGGTGCCCGAGGTGCCGCCGGTCACCGCGGAGGAACCGGCCGAGGAACCGGTCGTGGGGGAGAAGGGCAAGGCGCCGGAGCCCGAGCACGGGTCCGGGTCCGGGCCGGCGGTCGTGGTGCGGGGCGGGGCGGTACGGCCGGAGCGGCGCCGCCGTACCCGGGTGCTCGTCGGGGTCGTACCGATCGTGGTCGGTGCCGGCGTGGCCACCCTCGCCTTCCAGCTGGCGCCGTACGTCCGCGACAGCCACCGGGACGGCAGCGCCGGCCGCCCCGGTCCCTCCGCCGCCGTGACCGCCGAGCCCGTGCCCGGTGCCTCCTCCGGGAGCCCCTCGGCCGCCTCACCGAAGCCGAGCGGGAAGCCGGGCGGTAAGGCGAGCGGCAAGGCGTCGGCGTCCCCGGCGGGCGCGAAGAAGGGCGGCGACCGGACGGCGGGTCAGGACCACCGGGGCGGCGGCGGGTCAGGCGGCACGAGCACGACGGACGGCGGCTCCGGCACGGGCGGCGGGACGAGTACGACCGGCGGGTCGGGCAGCACAGGGGGCGCCATCGGGGGCTCCACCGGCGGAACCGGCGGGACCGGCGGCAGCGGCGGTTCGACCGGCGGCGGCGGTTCCACCGGCGGTTCGACCAGCGGCGGCGGCTCCACAGGCGGCGGTTCCACCGGCGCCAGCCCCTTCCGGCTGAAGAACGGCGAGAACGACAAGTGCCTGATCCAGGTCTACGGCTCCACCGCCTTCGGTGAGTGCACGGCCGCGTCCGCCCGCTGGACCTTCCGCAGCGCCTCCGACGGCACCGTGAAGGTCGTGAACGTCTCCACCGGCTCCTGTCTGAGCGCCAACGGCAAGAACCAGGCCGTCTTCGTCGGCGACTGCGCCCAGGGCGGCAGCAACCTGCGCTGGCGCACAGGGTCCGGGAACTCCCTGAGCACCGCCTTCGACGGCGGCTGCCTCGACATCGCCTACGGCGGCGGAGTCGGCGAGGCGACCTGCGCCTCCGGTGCCGCCTCCCAGAGCTGGGCCAGGATCTGACCGACCGCCCTGACATGGGCCCATCGGCACCGCCGATGGGCCCATCGGCAGGACGCCCCAGCGGCCCGTGGACCCGGGCCCGCGGACCTCCGTAGCGTCCCTGCCATGACCCCGGAGAACAAGGGCACGGCCCAGCTCACGACCGCGATGGTGCTGTCCGGCACCCTCGGTGTCTTCGTCGTCCAGTCGGGCGCTTCGCCCTTCGACGTCGTCTTCTTCCGCGTGCTGTTCGGCGCCCTGGCGCTGGGCGGCTATGTCCTGGCCCGCGGCTGGCTCCGCGACCACGGCTTCACCCCGCGCACCCTCGGACTCGCCGTCCTCGGCGGGGTGTTCATCGTCCTCAACTGGGTGCTGCTGTTCCAGTCGTACCGCAACACGTCCATCTCGGTGGCCACCGTCGTCTACCACACCCAGCCCTTCTACGTGGTGCTCCTCGGCGCCCTCCTCTTCCGCGAGCGGCTCACCGCCGCCAAGGCCGGCTGGATCGTGCTCGCCTTCGCGGGCCTGATCCTGGTCTCGGGCGTCACCCCCGCCGACTTCACCACCGGCGGCAGCTACCTCACCGGCATCGGCCAGGCTCTGCTCGCCGCGCTCCTGTACGGCCTGTCCACGCTGGTCACCAAGCGGATCAGCGGGGTCCGCCCGCATCTGATCGCCCTCGTCCAGGTGCTGGTCGGCATCCCGCTGCTGCTGCCCTTCGCCGACTTCGGCGCCATGAGCGGCACCGGCTGGCGCTGGGGCTGGCTGGTCGGTCTCGGACTGATCCACACCGGCGTGATGTACGTCCTGATGTACGCCGCCTACGCCAAGCTGCCCACCGCCAAGATCGCCGTGCTCGCCTTCGTCTACCCGGCGGTCGCGATGCTCATGGACTGGGCGGTGTACGGCCACCACATCGGAGCCGTCCAGGCGCTGGGCGTGCCGCTGATCGTCACGGCCAGCCTCAAGGTCACGCTGGCTCGGCCAGCAGCGCCCGCGCCCGCTCCACGAACAGCCGGGCGTGCGCCGGAAGCCGCTTCCCGGCCCGCCACGCGAGCTGCGTGCGAAGCGTGAACGGAGGCTCCCAGCCGAGCCGGACCAGCGAGCCCCCGGCGAGTTCCGCGGCGACCGTCACCTCGGGCAGCAGTGCGATCCCGAGGCCGGTCGCCACCGCGCGCTTGGTCGCCTCGATCGTGCCGAACTCCATGAACTCCACCGGCCCGACGGCGGCCAGCTTCCGTTCGAACAGATCCCGGTAGGCGCAGCCCGGCTCGGTCGCCAGCAGCCGCTCCCCGGCCAGCTCGGCGGTGGTCACCGAGGAGCCGGCCCGCGCGTGTCCCGGGGCCGCGACCAGCGCCAGCGTCTCCTCCGTCAGTACCAGGGCCTCCAGCCCCGGGTGGACGGTCTCCTCCTCCATCAGGAACCCGACGTCGTAGGTGCCCTGCCTGAGCGCCTGCCGGGTCTCGTCGCCGATGGTGGTGCGCAGGGCCAGCCGCACCCGGGGGTGACGGTGGTGGAAGTACTCCAGCAGCGGCGGCAGCCGGTAGGAGGTGAGCGACTCCATGGTGCCGACGGTCAGGGTCCCCTCCGGCTCCTCCGGCTCCGCGACCGCCGCCCGGGCCTCCGCGGCCAGTTCGATGATCCGCCGGGCGTACGGCAGCAGCCGCTCGCCCGCCTCGGTGAGCCGGATCCGGCCGCCCAGCCGGTCGAACAGCTCCACCCCGAGGGACGACTCCAGCGCCCGCACCTGGCTCGTCACACTCGACTGGGCGTACGACAGCTCGGCCGCGGCCCGGGTGAAGCTCAGGACGGTGGCGACCTTCTCGAAGGTGACGAGCAGCCGGAGTTCCACGCCTCAGCCCTTCCCGGGGTCGTCGTCCCTCCCGAGGGACCGGAGGAAGTCGGGGTTGTCGTCGGGGGCGACCCAGCCGGGCCCGGAGACATCCGCCGCGGTGCGCCGTACCCGGCCCGTGATCAGCCAGGCGACCGGCCCGACCAGCACCTCGCCGAAGAGCAGGATGATGATCACCCACGCCACCTTCGGCAGGTGGCGCACCTCGTCCTCGGGAGTGTTCAGACAGTCCACGAACGCGTAGATCCACAGCGCCAGGACCAGCAGGAACGGCAGATACCTGAGCATGGTGGTGTGATCTCCCCGAGAGGTGAGCCGGGCCCCGGTGACCGGCCCAGGTTAGCGGGTGGCAGATACTGGGACGCATGGCTTACGACGATCTTCGCTCCCTGCTGCGGGCGCTGGAGCGCGAGGGAGACCTCAAGCGCATCAAGGCCGAGGTGGACCCCTACCTGGAAGTCGGGGAGATCGTCGACCGGGTGCAGAAGTCCGGCGGCCCGGCGCTGCTCTTCGAGAACGTCAAGGGCTCCGCGATGCCCCTGGCGATGAACGTCTTCGGCACCGACCGCCGCCTCCTCAAGGCGCTCGGCCTGAAGTCGTACGGCGAGATCTCGGAGCGGATCGGCGGCCTGCTCCGCCCCGAGCTGCCGCACGGCTTCGTCGGCGTCCGCGAGGCCTTCGGCAAGCTCGGCGCGATGGCCCACGTACCGCCGAAGAAGGTCAAGGAGGCCCCCGTGCAGGAGGTCGTCCTGCACGGCGACGAGGTGGACCTCGACCGGCTCCCCGCCCTGTTCACCTGGCCCAAGGACGGCGGCTCCTTCTTCAACCTGGGGCTCACCCACACCAAGGACCCCGAGACCGGCATCCGCAACCTGGGCCTGTACCGCCTCCAGCGGCACGACCGGCGCACCATCGGCATGCACTGGCAGATCCACAAGGACAGCCGGAACCACTACCAGGTCGCCGCGCGCCGGGGCGAGCGCCTCCCGGTCGCCATCGCCTTCGGCTGCCCCCCGGCCGTCACCTACGCCTCCACCGCGCCGCTCCCCGGCGACATCGACGAGTACCTCTTCGCCGGGTTCATCGCGGGCAAGCGGATCGAGATGGTCGACTGCAAGACGGTCCCGCTCCAGGTCCCGGCCAACGCCGAGGTCGTGCTGGAGGGCTGGCTGGAGCCGGGCGAGATGCTCCCGGAGGGCCCCTTCGGCGACCACACCGGCTTCTACACCCCGCAGGAACCCTTCCCGGCGCTGAAGATCGACTGCGTCACCATGCGCAGGCGCCCGCTGCTCCAGTCGATCGTCGTCGGGCGTCCGCCGACGGAGGACGGCCCGCTCGGCCGCGCCACGGAACGCTTCTTCCTGCCCCTTCTCAAGATCATCGTCCCGGACATCGTGGACTACCACCTGCCCGAGGCCGGCGGCTTCCACAACTGCGCGATCGTCTCGATCGACAAGAAGTACCCGAAGCACGCGCAGAAGGTGATGCACGCCGTCTGGGGGGCACACATGATGTCCCTGACCAAGCTGATCGTGGTGGTCGACGCCGACTGCGACGTGCACGATCTGCACGAGGTCGCCTGGCGCGCCCTCGGCAACACCGACTACGCCCGTGACCTCACGGTCGCCGAAGGCCCCGTCGACCACCTCGACCATGCCTCGTACCAGCAGTTCTGGGGTGGCAAGGCGGGCATCGACGCCACGAAGAAGTGGCCGGAGGAGGGCTACACCCGGGACGGCGGCTGGCCGGACATGGTGGAGTCCGACCCGGCTACGGCGGCCCTGGTGGACCGCCGCTGGAGGGAGTACGGACTGTGACCAGCGCCTCCGCCGCGATCCCCCGACCGGGACGCACCAAAGCCTTCCTGCGCCTCGTGATGATCGAGCACTCGGTCTTCGCACTGCCCTTCGCCTACATCGCCTCGCTGACCGCGATGTACCAGTGGGACCGGAACATCCACTGGGGCCGGCTGCTGCTGGTCACGGTCTGCATGGTCGGCCTGCGCACCTTCGCGATGGCGGTCAACCGGATCATCGACCGCGAGATCGACGCCCGGAACCCGCGCACCGCCCAGCGCGAGCTGGTGACCGGCGCGATGTCCGTCCGGCACGCCTGGACCGGCGCCCTGATCGCCCTGGTGATCTTCCTGGGCGCCGCCGCCCTGCTCAACCCGCTGTGCCTGGCGCTGGCCCCGGTCGCGGTGATCCCGATGGTGGTCTACCCGTACGGGAAACGGTTCACCAACTTCCCCCAGGCCATCCTCGGCCTCGCCCAGGCCATGGGCCCGGTCGGCGGCTGGCTGGCGATCAGCGGGGAGTGGTCCTGGGACGCGGTGATCCTCGGCCTCGCCGTGGGCATCTGGATCGGCGGCTTCGACCTGATCTACGCCTGCCAGGACGTCGAGACCGACCGCGAGACCGGCGTCATGTCGGTACCGGCCCGCTTCGGCATCCCGGCGGCCATCTGGGGCGCGCGGGTCTGCCACACGGTCACCACGGCCCTGCTGGCCTGGTACGGCGTGGCCACCGGCGCCGGGGCCTTCTTCTGGCTGGGCCTGCTGATCGTCGCGGCCGCCTTCTGCTACGAGCACCGCATCGTCCGCCCCCACGACCTCTCCCGCCTGAACAGGGCCTTCTTCTCGGTCAACGGCTTCATCGGCATTGCCCTGTTCGTGTGCGCCCTGCTCGATCTCCTGGTGCGGGGCCTGACCGTCTGAGTAGCCTCCGGCGGTGTGGGCGCTGCCCCTCGATCCCACGGCGCCCCACCCGTCCTGAGCGGTTGCCGACCCACCGGTACGCTCAAGGGGTGAACGCAGGAGAAAAGCAGCGCGTGCCTTGGATCGTAGGGGTGTCCGGTGCGTCCGGCACCCCGTATGCCGCCGCTGTCCTGCGTGCGCTGCTCGCCGCCGGGGAGAGCGTGGACCTCGTGGTGTCCCGGGCCTCCCGGCTGACGCTGCTGGACGAGACGGGACTGCCGTTCCGGGACGCCCACTGGCAGGACGACCTGCGGGAGTGGCTGAGCCGGGGCGCCGACGGCAAGCCCGGCACCTTCGAGACGGACGTCAGCGGCGTGCGGTACTGGAGCGCGGGCGATCTCGCCGCCGGTCCGTCCTCGGGGTCGTACCCGGCGAAGGGCATGATCGTCGTCCCGGCCTCCACGGCCTGTGTCGCGGGTGTGGCGCTCGGCCTGTCCAAGGACCTGCTCCAGCGCGCGGCTAGCGTCACGCTCAAGGAGCGCCGGACGCTGGTGGTGGCCGTACGGGAGACCCCGCTGACCGGCCAGACGCTGCGCCACCTGGTCACGCTGGACGACGCCGGCGCCCATGTCGTGCCGACCTCGCCCGCCTTCTACGCGGGGGCCACGCACATCCAGGACCTGGTGGACTTCGTGGCCGGGCGGGTGCTGGACGCGGCGGGCGTCGAGCACGGCCTGTACCGGCGCTGGCGGGGCGAGCTGGGCGGCGGCGCGACGGACCACCCACCGGGCGGCTAGGGCAAGCAGAGCAGTACCCCCATTCACTTCATTCGCTTCAGGAACTTTCACCGGAAGGCTTCGATCGCATGGACGCGGTGGACAGGCAGCTCATCCAGGCCCTGAGGGAGAACGGCCGGGCCTCCTACGCGGAGCTGGGACGCCTCGTCGGACTGTCGGGACCCAGCGTCACCGACCGCATCAACCGGCTGGAGGCGGCCGGTGTCATCACCGGCTACCGCGCCACGGTCGACGCGGCCTCGCTGGGCCTCGGCGTCACCGCGCTGATCGGCATCTCGCTGTCCGACGCCGCCGACCACGAGGACGTGGCGCAGCGGCTGCGGGACCTGCCGGAGATCGAGGACTGCTGGTTCATCGCCGGTGACGACTCCTTCATGCTCAAGGTGCGCTCGACGGACGTCGACGGTCTGGAGAAGACCATCCGGCGGCTGAGCGGCACCAAGGGCGTCTCCCGGACCCGCACCACCATCGTGCTGTCCACCAAGTGGGAGAACCGGGTCGGGGAGCTGCCCGAAGAGGTGTAGGGATACCGTTGGTCGGAACTGTCGTGGAAAGGGCGTGTTGGCATGGACGTCGGGCTCAAGCGCGAGCTGGAGGAGAAGGTCCGCTCCGGTGAGCGGCTGACCCGCGAGGACGGCATCGCGCTGTACGAGTCGGACGACCTGGCGTGGCTGGGCGGTCTCGCGCACGAGGTCCGCACCCGTAAGAACGGTGACGTGGTCCACTTCAACGTCAACCGGCACCTGAACATGACCAACGTGTGCACCGCGTCCTGCGCGTACTGCTCGTTCCAGCGCAAGCCGGGCGAGAAGGACGCGTACACGATGCGCATCGAGGAGGCCGTCCGGCTCGCCAAGGCGATGGAGTCGGAGAACCTCACCGAGCTGCACATCGTCAACGGCCTGCACCCCAACCTGCCGTGGCGCTACTACCCGCGCTCCCTGCGCGAGCTGAAGGCCGCCCTCCCGAACGTCTCCCTGAAGGCCTTCACGGCGACGGAGATCCACCACTTCGAGAGCATCAGCGGCCTGTCCGCCTCGGAGATCCTGGACGAGCTGATCGACGCGGGCCTGGAGTCCCTCACCGGCGGTGGCGCGGAGATCTTCGACTGGGAGGTCCGCCAGCACATCGTGGACCACCGGACCCACTGGGAGGACTGGTCCCGGATCCACCGGCTGGCGCACGAGAAGGGTCTGAAGACCCCGTGCACCATGCTGTACGGCCACATCGAGGAGCCCCGCCACCGCGTCGACCACGTCCTGCGCCTGCGCGAGCTCCAGGACGAGACCGGCGGCTTCCAGGTCTTCATCCCGCTGCGCTACCAGCACGACTTCGTGGACATGAAGGACGGCAAGATCCGCAACCGGCTCCAGGCGCGCACCCAGATGGCGACCGGCGCCGAGGCGCTGAAGACCTTCGCCGTCTCCCGGCTGCTCTTCGACAACGTCCCGCACGTCAAGGTGTTCTGGGTGATGCACGGCGTGCAGACGGCCCAGCTGGCCCTTCAGCACGGCGCCGACGACATGGACGGCTCGGTCGTGGAGTACAAGATCACCCACGACGCGGACAACTACGGCACGCCGAACAAGCTGACCCGTGAGGACCTGCTGGAGCTGATCCGCGACGCGGGCTTCCGCCCGGTGGAGCGCAACACCCGCTACGAGATCATCCGCGAATACGACGCCCCCGACCCCACCCGCCGCGACTCCCCCCAGCCGATGCGGGTCTGACACCAGTACCTTTCGAGGCGCCCTAAGGGGCGCGGGGCTGTGCCTGATATGCGGCTCCGCCGCGTGGGCGCGACCAGCCCACACGCACCCGCATCCGGCGACGGCCAATCGCACCCCCTCGTTCCCCGCGCCAAACACCGGGTACTCGCCAAGACATGGCCAAGGCACCGGAATCCGCCTACACGGCGGAGCCCTTCGTGCCGGAGGGCGCCGATCTCCGCACCCTCCGGCAGGCCGCCGCCGACTGCCGTGGCTGCCCCCTGCACGAGAACGCCACGCAGACCGTCTTCGGCGCCGGGAACGCCCACGCCCGCGTGATGCTCGTGGGCGAACAGCCCGGCGACCAGGAGGACCGGCAGGGCAGGCCCTTCGTCGGCCCCGCCGGCAAGCTCCTCGACCGGGCGCTGGAGGAGGCCGGCCTGGACCCGGCGGACGCCTACGTCACCAACGCGGTCAAGCACTTCAAGTTCACCCGGGCCGAACCCCGCAAGCGCCGGATCCACAAGGCGCCGAGCCTGCGCGAGATGACCGCGTGCGGCCCCTGGCTCGCGGCGGAGCTGGCGCTCGTGGAGCCGGAACTGATCGTGGTGCTCGGCGCGACGGCGGGCAAGGCGCTGCTCGGCTCCTCCTTCCGGGTGGGAGAGGCGCGCGGCACGGTCCTGGAGCGGGAGATCCACGGGCGGCCCGAGCGGCTGGTGCCGACCGTCCATCCGTCCTCGGTGCTGCGGGCGCAGGACGACGCCGACCGCAAGGCCGCCTACCAGGGACTCGTCGCCGATCTGAAAGTGGCTGCACGCGCCCTGAAGTAATGGCTACGATCGGCGCATGGCCCTTACCTTCACCCTGGACCCCGCCGTCACCCCGGCCCTGCGCGACGGCATCCTCGACCTGTGGACCGATGTCAGCAACGCGGGCGGAGCGGTCGGTTTCGTCCCCCCGGTGGACCGTGCGGAGGTCCGCCCGGAGCTGGTGAAGCACTTCGCGGCCATGGCCGAGGGCCGGCACCGGCTGCTCGTCGGCCGGGACGAGACGGGCGCGGTGGCCGCGACCGCCTTCTTCTCCTTCAACACGCACCGGCTCATGGCGCACTGGGTGTGGCTGTACACGGTGATGGTCCACCCCTCCCACCAGGGCAAGGGCTACGGCCGTGAGCTGCTGGCGGCGGCCGAGGACGCGGCCCGCACCTTCGAGGGCATCGAGGCGATCCGGCTCACCTGCCGGGGCGGCCTGGGACTGGAGCGCTTCTACGCCTCCTGCGGCTACAAGGAGGTCGGGCGGGTGCCCGCAGCGATCCGGGTCGCGCCCGGCGACGACCGCGACGACATCTTCATGCTGCTGCCGCTGGGCTGACCCACCGCCCCCGACCCCCCTGCAAGATCCCTTCCGGTTCGTGCTTCACTGGACGATGACCCCTTTTGGAATCGGACGAGTGGATTGAGATGCTCCGCTACACGCTGATGCGCCTCGGTATCTTCGCGGGCTGCCTCGTGGTCGTCTGGGGAGCCGTCTACTCCGGCATCTTCCCGCGCGGCTTCGGCGACTCCAACGGCCTGTGGATCCTGCTGCTCGCCCTGATCGTCTCGGCGCCGATCAGCTGGGTGGTGCTGCGCCGGGAGCGCGACCGCGCCTCCGAGAAGATCGTGGGCAGGGTCGACCGGATGAAGGCCAACCTGGAGGCCAGCCGCAGCCAGGAGGACGGCGCCGACGACACCGCTCGGGCGCAGGGCGAGGCCGCCGCGTCCAACTAGTCTTGCCCTCATGGGTGGGGCGAAGACCAAGCGGATGCCGAGGGCGGTGCGGGAGCAGCAGATGCTCGACGCCGCCGTACGCATCTTCGGCCGGCGGGGCTATATGGCCGCCTCCATGGACGAGATCGCCGAACTGGCGGGCGTGTCCAAGCCGTTGGTCTATCTCTATCTGAATTCCAAGGAAGACCTCTTCACCGCCTGCATCCGCCGGGAGGCCGCCGCGCTGACGGGGGCCGTGCGGGCGGCGGTCCGTCCCGGCCTGTCCGCCGAGCGGCAACTGTGGGACGGGCTCCAGGCGTTCTTCGCGCACACCGCCGAGCGTCCGGACGGCTGGACGGTGCTGCACCTCCAGGCCCGTACGCACGGCGATCCGTTCGCGGCCGAGGCCGCCGCGATGCGTGCGGAGATCGTCGCGTTCGTCACCCGGCTGGTCGCGGTGGCGGCACGGGAGGTCCACCAGGACCCCGATCTGCCCGAACACGAGGTCGCCGGGCTGGCCGAGGCGCTGGTCGGCGCCGCCGAGTCCCTCGCCGCCTGGGCCAACGCCACCCCAGGAGTCACCGCCCGTCAGTCGGCCTCCACCCTGATGAACTTCGCCTGGTCGGGCCTGGGCAACCTGATGCGGGGACGCCCCTGGATCCCGCCGTCCGGGTAAGCGCCGTTGGGGCTGCTTCCTCGTCGGACCAGCCGCCATGGACGACTCCCGTACGCCTCGGTCCCAGACCCTTACCGGGGAGTAGGGTCACCGGAGGCAAGGAGGGGGTGCACCTTGCACATCCCCGTCCCCGGACCATCCCGGAACCCGCACAATCCCCCCACGAGGGACCCGTACGATCACCTGCCTACCGCCGGTAACCGGTCTCTTCCGCTCTTCACCGGTGAACGCCTCTGCGCGCGAGGCGCGTACGTCACGGAATACCCGCAGCACATGCAGCACAGCGGTGCACCGCCGCCCGCCCGAGGAGCCGCCCGTGTCCACTCCGTACCCGCCCAGCCCCGTCTCCTCCGGCTCCGCCGCCCCGCAGGCCCCGGTCTCCGCCACCGACTACGACGGCCGCCCGGTCCTGGTCGAGCCCTCGGTCCAGCGGCTGGACGGGGCCGTACGGGAGGTGTCCGTACCGCCGTTCGCGCCGCCGGTCACCCATGGCTCCCTCGCCGACCTGCCCTTCGACAACGCCGAGGCGGCCCCCGCCCAGGTCGTCCTCAGCCGCAGGCTCCCCGACGGCCGCTGGACGGACGTGACGGCCGCGCGGTTCGCGGAACAGGTGCTCGCGGTGGCCAAGGGGCTGATCGCCGAGGGGCTCGCCCCGGGCGACCGGATCGCCGTCTTGGCCCGCACCCGGTACGAGTGGACCCTGCTCGACTTCGCCGCCTGGGCGGCCGGCCTGGTGACCGTGCCCGTCTACCCGACCTCCTCGGTCTTCCAGACCCGCTGGATCCTGCACGACTCCGGCGCGGTCGCCCTGGTCACCGAGACCCCCGCCCAGGCCGCCGCCCTCGGCCCCGAACTCCAGCACCTGCCCGACCTGCGGCATGTGTGGGTGATGGACCAGGGGCACGTGGAGTGGCTCGCCGAGACCGGCGCGCAGGTGCCGGACGCCGAGGTCGGCGTACGCCGGGGCATGCTCGGACCCGGCACCCTCGCCACCCTCGTCTACACCTCGGGCACCACCGGCCGCCCCAAGGGCTGCGCCCTCTCCCACGGCAACTTCCTCGCCGAGACCGACAACGCCGTCGAACTGCTCTACCCGGTCTTCAAGGCGCAGGACGAGAGCCCGTCGGTACTCCTCTTCCTGCCCATGTCCCATGTCTTCGGCCGGATGGTGGCCATCGCGTGCGTACGGGCCCGGGTGCGCCTCGGGCACGCCCCGAGCCTGGCCCCCGAGGACCTCCTGCCGGACCTCGCCGCGTTCCGGCCGACCTGTCTGCTGACCATCCCGTACATGCTGGAGAAGATCTACAACTCCGCCCGGGCCAAGGCCGAGTCGGGCGGCCGGGCGGCGGTCTTCGACCGGGCGGCGACGGTGGCCCGGCGCTACGGCGAGGCGCTGGAGGCCCGCCAGACCGGCACCGGCAGCGGCCCGAGCCGCGCCCTGAAGACCGCCCGCGCCTTCTACGACCCGCTCGTCTACCGCAAGATCCGCACCGCCATGGGCGGCCGGGTCCGGCACGCCATCTGCGGCGGCTCCCCGCTCGGCCGCCGCCTGGCCGCCTTCTACGCCGGCGCCGGCATCGAGATCTTCGAGGGGTACGGCCTGACCGAGACCACCGGCGCCACCACCGTCACCCCGCCGCTCAAGCCCCGCCTCGGCACGGTCGGCTGGCCGCTGCCCGGCACCCGGGTGCGGATCGCGGCGGACGGCGAGATCCTGGTCGCCGGCGACCATGTCCTGCGCGGCTACTGGGATCCGCAGGCCGGCGGTGTCGTCCCCGCGACCCGGGACGGCTGGCTGCCGACGGGCGACCTCGGCCACCTGGACGACGAGGGCTATCTCACCATCACCGGCCGCAAGAAGGAGCTGCTGATCACGGCGGGCGGCAAGTCGGTGGCGCCGGCCCCGCTGGAGAACTGGCTGCGCCAGCACCCGCTGATCTCCCAGGTGATGCTGGTCGGCGACGCCCGCCCGTATGTGGCGGCCCTCATCACCCTGGACCCGGACGGCGTCGGCCACTGGCGCCAGATGATCGGCAAGCACCCGGTGCCGCCGGAACTGCTCATCGGCGACCCCGAGTTGGAGGAGGTCCTGCAACGGGCGGTGGACGAGGCGAACAAGCTGGTCTCCCGGCCCGAGTCCATCCGCCGGTTCGCCGTGCTGCCGTACGACTTCACCGAGGCGGCGGGCCATCTGACCCCGTCGATGAAGCTCCGCCGGGAGCGGATCATGGCTGACTTCTCCCACCGGATCGAGGAGTTGTACACGCGCTGAGGGCCGACGGGCCCGCGCCGGTGGTCGGCACCCGCTCCACGCTGTTCCCGCGTCGTCCGGACTCGGCGAGGGCGCGGAGCGGGTTGCCGCCTGGGTCGGTCGCGGCCCGCAGACGATCCTCGTACCGCCCTGACACCCAGTCAATCCTTGGGTTTTCTCCTCAACTCCAAGTGTTAGCTTGGGGACATGACCCTGGAGGACCTGCGTGTGTTCGTGGCCGTGTGCCGGGCCGGCAGCCTGAGTTCCGTCGCCCGGGACCTCGGCTGCACCCAGTCGGCCGTCAGCCAGCACGTCAAGCGGCTGGAGAAGGAGACCGGCGTCGCCCTGCTGGAGCGGCAGCCGCGCGGAGTCGTCCCGACGCAGGCCGGGCGGATGCTGGAGGCGGCCGCGGCCGAGGGCATCTCCGGCCTCGACCTCGCCGTACGGCAGCTGCGCGACCTCCGCGACGGCCACAGCGGCTATGTCCGCGTCGCCACCGGCGCCACCACCGTCCGGCACTTCATGTCCGACGCCGTCGTCACCTTCCGCCGCCGCCACCCCAGGGTCAACCTCGAGTTCCGCACGGTCAGTTCGGGCCGCAGCAGCTTCGACGCCCTCGCCGACGGCACCCTCGACCTGGCCTGGGTCACCGTCGGCCCGCCGGTGCGCGGCATCGAGCAGCGCACGGTCGTCGAACTCCCCTGGCTGCTCGCCGTCCGCGCCGACGACCCCCTCGCCGGGCGGCACCGCCTGGACCCGGCCGACCTGGCCGGCGTACGGCTCATCCGGCTGCCCCCGAACTCCACCTCCGCCGTCCACCTCGACACCGCCTGCGCCGAGCTGGGCGTCCGCCTCGCCTACGAACCCAGCGTCGCCGACTGGGACACCGCCCTGCTCCTCGCCGAGCTGGGCGTCGGGCGGGCCGTGGTCCCCGCCGTACCCGGGCTGCCGGCGCCCGGCGACGGCCCGCTGCGCCTCGTCCCCCTCCCGGGCCTGCGCCCCCTCCCCGTCGGCTGGGCCGTCCGCCGCTGGGACGCGCTCAGCCCCCCGTCCCGCGCCTTCGCCGACACGGTCGTGGAGTGCAGGACCGCCGCCGCGTCCTGACCGGCCGCCACGCTCGCGAAAACCGCCCGCGCATCCCCGTCACATCTGCCCGCGCCCGTCCGTCAGTGCGGTGAGAACGCCGAGCAGACGATGCGAAGGAGCACAGCCATGGCGCACACCCCGATCTCCCGGATGCCGGACCCCACCGAGTTCGTGCCCGAGCTGGCCGACGTCAGCGCGGCCCTCTTCCGGGCCACCGGCAACCGCTCGGTGCCGCGCACCACGATCAGCCTCGTCCACCTGCGGGCCGGGCAGATCGTCGGCAACACCTATCTGACGGTGCTGAACACCGGCTTCCTCCGCAAGGCAGGGGAGTCCGAGGAGCGCATCACCGCCGTCTCCTCGTGGCAGGACGCCCGCTGCTTCACCGACGCCGAGCGGGCCGCCCTGGCCCTGGTGGAGGCCACCCTCCAGCCCGCCCCGCCCGGCCGGGAGCGCGTCACCGACGAGCTGTACGCCGAGGCGGCCCGGCACTACGACCAGAAGGCGCTGGCCACCCTCACCATCGCCATCGGCCAGATCAACTTCTTCGTCGCCCTTGCCGTGATCGGCAAGCCGCAGCCGGTCGCCTCCCTCGCCGAGGCCCAGTGGGCCTGAGCTGCGCCGCTCAGGCCGGGCGCACCGGCTTGCGCGCCAGCAGGAAGGCCTGCGGTACGGACTCGCCGAGGTCCTCGTCCGGCTCGCGGACGGTACGGGAGCCGAGCGCGAACCCGGCCTCGGCCAGCAGCGCCGCCATCCGCTCCGGGCGGCGGCGCTCGAAGTCCAGGGTCACCGGCTGCCCCCACGGCTGGGCCAGCCGCAGCGGCTCCTCGCCCACCTGGAAGGCGAGCAGCAGATGGCCGCCGGGCGCCAGCACCCGGTGGAACTCGGCGAACAGCCGCGGCAGTTCGGCCGTCGGGGTGTGGATGCTGGAGTACCAGGAGACGACGCCGTCCAGCGTGCCGTCGGCGAGCGGCAGCTCCAGCATGGACCCCTGCTCGAAGCGGAGCCCGGGGTTCTCCCGGCGGGCGATGGCGAGCATGGCCCCCGACAGGTCGAGCCCGAACGCGGCCAGGCCGAGCGAGGCGAGGTAGGCGGTGTTGCGGCCCGGCCCACAACCGAGGTCGGCCACCTTCCCGCCGGCCCCGACCAGTTCGGCGTACGCACCGATCAACGCCCGCTCCACCGGCGTGCGCGCGGTCACCCCCGGAAAGTGCCCGGCGTAGTCCTCGGCGACGGTGTCGTAGAAGGTACGGGTGGCGGCGAGAAAGTCCACGTCATCGCTCATGCCCGGGACCGTACCGGGCGGCACTGACACCCCCGTCTAGGCTGCTGTGGTTTGGCCGGCTCAGAGAACGGGGGAAGTGGGCCGATGGACCACGCGACAGACGTCTTCCAGCCACTCCAGGCGGACGATCCACCGGCGGTGGCCGGTTACCGGCTCGCCGCGCGGCTCGGCGCGGGCGGCATGGGCCGGGTCTACCTCTCGCACACCCAGGGCGGCCGCCCGGTGGCGTTGAAGGTCGTACGGCCGGAGCTGGCCGACGACCCGGACTTCCGGCGGCGGTTCCGGCGGGAGATAGCGGCGGCCCGGCGGGTGCGGGGCGCGTACACCGCCGAACTGATCGACGCGGACGCGGACGGCACCCCGCCCTGGCTGGCCACCCTCTACGTGCCCGGTCCCTCGCTGGCGGACGCCGTCGCCCGGCGCGGCCCGCTGCCGGTGCCGGCGGTGCTGTGGCTGATGGCGGGGGTGGCCGAGGCGCTCCAGGTGATCCACGGGGCGGGGATCGTGCACCGGGACCTGAAGCCGTCGAACGTGCTGCTGGCCGCCGACGGGCCCCGGGTGATCGACTTCGGTATCGCGCTCGCCGCCGACGGCACCGCGTACACGGCGACGGGCGGCACCGTCGGCACCCCGGTGTTCATGGCCCCCGAGCAGGCGTCCGGCGCCGAGGTCGGCACGGCGACCGATGTGTTCGCGCTCGCCCAGACCGTGGCCTTCGCGGCGCTGGGCAGGCCGCTGTACGGGGACGGCCCGGCCCTCAACGTGCTGTACCGGATCGTGCACTCCGAACCCGACCTGACCGTGCTGCCCGAACCGCTGCGGCCGGTGCTGGCGCGGTGCCTGGCCGCCGACCCGGCGGAGCGGGCCACGGTGGCGGAGGTCCTGGAGTGGTGCCGGACGCGGCTGGGGGAGGGGACCGACGCGGGCGGGGCACCGGCCGTGTGGCGGGACCTCGCCGGGCCCCCGGCGGTGGTGCCCGCTCCGGTGCCCGACCCGACCCCCGCCTACACCGTGCCGGTGGTCTCGGCGCCCCGACCCTCGCCCGGGGACGGGAAGGGCCGTCGGCGCCGCACCGTGCTGCGCGCCGCCGCCGGGGTGGCCGGGGGCGCGCTGCTGGTGGCGGCGCTGGCCTGGGCGGTCATGGACGCGCGGGGCGGGCTCGGCCACCGGGACGCGGCCGGCTCCACGACCTCCGGCGCGGGCGCCCTCGCCCGCTCGTCGCAGTCGTCGCACTCCTCGCACTCGTCGCCGGAGTCCACCCCGGAGACCTCGCCCTCCTCCGGCCCCGCGGGGTCTTCTGCGGCGGACCCCTCCGCCCCGCCGCGGCAGCCGCAGGCCCAGGCCTACGCCCCGGTGATGGTGGACACGAAGAACTCGCTGAGCCTGGCGGACCCGTACGCGAACCTGGACAACCGCAAGGGAGACATCCGCTTCGACTGCAAGACGGTCGGCTGCGAGCTGGAGAGCGACACCAGCGTGTTCGTCCAGATGTTCGGCAAGCCGGGCACCACCTACGACGACTGCCGGCTCATGCTTCACCACGCCCAAAGGCACCGGCTCCCGCTGGCCTCGGCGGCGAACGGCACCGAGATCTGCATCAAGCACTCCTCCGGTGACATCGCGCTCTTCGTGATCCAGACCAAGTCGACCGCGATGCCGGAGATCGGCTTCGTCTCCGGAGACCTGACCGTCTGGCGGAAGTCCTAGGCCACCCCGGCCATCCGCAGCAGCGCCGTTGTCGCCGCCGCGCCGATCACCACCACCGCGAAGGGGGCCCGGCGCCAGGCCAGGAGGGCGCCCACCAGGACGCCGGTGGGGCGGGCCCAGCCGGCGAAGCCGCCGGACTCGGTCAGGGCGCCGGTGGCCAGCAGGGCGGCGAGCAGGACCACCGCGCCCGCCGAGGCCAGCTGCTGCACCCGGGGCGGGACCGTCACCCGGCCGTGCAGGACCGGGCCCACCAGCCGGAAGGCGTACGTGCCGACCGCGAGGGCCAGGATCACGGCGACCGTGGCGTTCATCCGGCGGCCTCCCGCCCGGCGGGCCGGCGGTGCAGGACCAGTCCGGCGAGGGCGAGCAGCACCGGCACCCCGGCCGGTACGGCGGGCGTGACCGCGAGGGCCAGGGCGGCGCCGAGCAGCGCGCACCGCCGTACCGTCGCGTCCTGCCGCAGGGTGGGCAGGATCAGCGCGACCAGGACGGCCGGGAAGGCGGCGTCCAGGCCGTAGCGGGCGGTGTCGCCGAGGGCCTTGCCCGCCAGCGCGCCGGCCAGCACGCCGATGTTCCACACGGCGAACAGGCCGAGCCCGGAGATCCAGAAGGCCCGCCGCCGCCGTACCGGATCGGTCTGGGCGAGGGCGAAGGCCACGGTCTCGTCGGTGACCAGGTGGGCGCCGAGCAGCCGGCTCAGCCGGCCGGTGCCGATGATCTCGGCGACGGCCAGGCTGAAGGCGGCGACGCGGGTGTTCAGCAGCAGCCCGGTGGCCGCCGCGGCGACCGGCCCGCCCCCGGCGAGCAGCACCCCGACCGCGCTGAACTGGGCCGACCCCGCGTACACCACGATCGACATCAGCACGGGCACCCACACCGGCAGGCCCCCGGCGACGGAGACGGCGCCGAAGGAGACGCCCACGATGCCGCTGGCCAGCCAGACGAGGGAGGCGTCCCGCACCAGGGAGACGTCGTCGGGGGCGGTCGGCGAGGACGGAGTGGTTGTTCGTTGTGGCGAACGCATGTTTCCTACGATGGACACGGACCCGACGGTCCGTCAAGGCGAACGAACGTACCGATGGAGCGAACGACATGTCCGAGGTGCCCTCCCGGCTTCCCATGGAGTGGATCGCCGCGTCCCTGAAGCGGGAGCGCGCCCGCACCGGGCTGTCCCTGTCCGAGCTGGCCAAGCGCGCCGGCATCGCCAAGTCCACGCTGTCCCAGCTGGAGGCGGCGTGCGGCAACCCGAGCATGGAGACGATCTGGGCGCTCGCGGTCGCGCTCGGCGTGCCCTTCAGCACCCTGGTGGAGTCGCCCGCGCCCAGCGTCCAGGTGATCCGCGCCGGCAAGGGCCCGACGGTCCACTCCGACCAGTCCAGCTACCTGGCCTCGCTGCTGTCCGCGAGCCCGCCCGGCGTACGCCGGGACATTTACTTCGTATGGCTGGAACCCGGGACCGTACGGGATTCGGAGCCGCATATTCCAGGAACCACCGAGCACATCGTGGTCAGCGAGGGCCGGGTCAAGGCGGGCCCGCGCGGGGAGACCACGGAACTCGGCCCCGGGGACTACATGTCGTACCGGGGGGATCTCGCGCACTCCTACGAGGCGCTCGCCGCCGGAACGAAGTTCGTCCTGATCATGCAGCACAGGTGAACGGAAAACGAACGGGAAAAGGCAGGAGCCCCTGCGCCGGACGGCGTGGGGCTCCTTGGGTACTGCTCTCAGGTTCTGCGATCAGGGAGAGATCAGGCGGGGGTGACGTTCTCCGCCTGCGGGCCCTTCGGGCCCTGGGTGACGTCGAAGGTCACCGCCTGGTTCTCCTCGAGGGAGCGGAAGCCGTTGGCGTTGATCGCGGAGTAGTGAACGAAGACGTCGGGGCCGCCGCCCTCCTGGGCGATGAAGCCAAAGCCCTTTTCGGCGTTGAACCACTTAACGGTTCCGGTAGCCATAAGCCCTCCTTGGGCCCAAAAGGGTTTGCCCTGCTCCAGAACCTGCAAGTGTGTAACGGTGCTGCACAACTGCATATGTCTGAAAACGACGAGAGCCCGCGGTCACATGCTCCGCAGGCTCTGTACTGCAAGGGAAACCAAACTGCAACTTGCGGCGAGCCTAGCACGCGGGCAGCCGAATGCAATAGAGGTCAAGATCACTTCACCCGGATGTTTGAACATCCGTTAGCCCGTTCGGCGGTGGGGTCGGTACGGGCACCGTACTCCACGGGGTCTAGTCTCGCGATGTGGACAATTCTCGCTCCCGGCGGCCCCGTGTCGGCCACATCCAGTTCCTGAACTGCCTGCCCCTCTACTGGGGGCTCGCGAGAACCGGCACGCTCCTCGACTTCGAGCTGACCAAGGACACCCCGGAGAAGCTCAGCGAACAGCTGGTGCGCGGCGACCTCGACATCGGCCCGATCACCCTGGTCGAGTTCCTGCGCAACGCCGACGACCTGGTCGCGTTCCCGGACATCGCGGTGGGCTGCGACGGCCCCGTCATGTCCTGCGTGATCGTCTCCCAGGTCCCGCTCGACCGGCTGGACGGCGCCCGGGTCGCCCTCGGCTCCACCTCCCGCACGTCCGTCCGCCTCGCCCAGCTGCTCCTCGCGGACCGCTACGGCGTCAAGCCCGACTACTACACCTGCCCGCCCGACCTCGGCCTGATGATGCGGGAGGCCGAGGCGGCGGTCCTCATCGGCGACGCGGCCCTGCGCGCCAACCTCCTCGACGCCCCCCGCTACGGCCTCCAGGTGCACGACCTCGGCGCGCTCTGGAAGGAGTGGACGGGCCTGCCGTTCGTCTTCGCCGTGTGGGCGGCCCGTCGGGACTACCTGGAGCGCGAGCCGGCCATCACCCGCCAGGTCCACGAGGCCTTCCTCGCCTCCCGCAACCTCTCCCTGGAGGAGGTCGGCAAGGTCGCCGAGCAGGCCGCCCAGTGGGAGGCCTTCGACGAGGCGACCCTGGAGCAGTACTTCACCACCCTCGACTTCAGCTTCGGCCCGCCGCAGCTGTCGGCGGTCGCCGAGTTCGCCCGCCGGATCGGCCCGACCACGGGCTTCCCGGCCGATGTCAGGGTGGACCTGCTTCAGCCGTAGTCACTACGGTGGGGACGGGCGCCCGGCCAGGCGCCCGGGCAGAGGCGTTGGGGTACGGGGAAACAAACGGGGGGCGCCGTGCAGCCGCTGGAAGCCGACGAACCCGCCGGCATCGGCCCCTACCGGCTGCTCGGCCGGCTTGGCTCCGGCGGCATGGGCCGCGTCTACCTGGGCCGCAGCGCGGGCGGCCGCACGGTCGCCGTCAAGATCGTGCACCCGCACTTCGCGCTCGACGAGGAGTTCCGCGCCCGGTTCCGGCGCGAGGTCGCGGCCGCCCGCCGGGTCGGCGGCGCCTGGACCGCCCCGGTCCTGGACGCGGACCCGGACGCCCCGGTGCCCTGGGTCGCCACCGGCTACGCCGCAGGCCCCTCCCTCGCGGCGGCCGTGGCCGCCACCGGGCCGCTGCCCGAGCACACGGTACGGGGGCTGGGCGCGGGCCTCGCCGAGGCGCTGGGCGCGGTCCACGGCCTGGGCCTGGTCCACCGGGACGTCAAACCCTCCAACGTGCTGCTGACCCTGGACGGCCCGCTCCTCATCGACTTCGGCATCGCCCGCGCCACGGACGGTACGGCGTCCCTGACCTCCACCGGTGTGTCCCTGGGCTCGCCCGGCTACATGGCGCCCGAGCAGATCCTCGGCAAGGCCGTCACGGGCGCCGCCGACGTCTTCTCCCTCGGCGCGGTTCTCGTCCACGCGGCGACCGGCGCGTCCCCCTTCCCCGGTGACTCCTCCGCCGCGCTGCTCTACAAGGTCGTCCACGAGGAACCCGAACTGGGCGCGCTGACCGGACCGTTGCGGGAGGTCGCGCTGGCCTGCCTGGCCAAGGACCCGACGGCCCGGCCGACCCCCGCCGAGCTGGGCAACCGCCTCGCCCCCGAAGGCGCCGCCCGCCTGATCACGGGCGGCTGGCTGCCGGGCCCCCTGGTGGAACAGGTCAGCCGCAGCGCCGTACACCTCCTCAACCTGGACACATCCGACACCCACCCCTCCGGCCCCCTGACCTTCCCCCCGGGAGCGCTGCACCTCGGTACGGGGTCGACGGGGTCCGGGGAGGCGGGCGGGCAGGGCCGGTTCGGTCCCGCACCCGTGATGCAGACGCCTGCGGGCCCGGCTCCGGTCTCCGCGGCCGCCCTCACGGCCCCACCCGCGGCCGCCGACGGCGCATCCGCCCCACCAGGGCCACCCGCACCCGACGACGCTGCCCGCACCGGTGGTGCGGGTGGGAACCCGGACCCGGCCGCAGGCCGGGTGACCCACCAAGCACCCGCACCGAACAACGCACCCGCACCGGACACCGCACCCGCACCCGCACCCAAGCCCCCCGGCCGCCTCTCCCTCAGCCTCGCCGCCACCACCGCCCCCACCGAGACCGGCCACGGCCGCAAACTGAGCTGCACCCTCGCCCTCGCCGTCGCCGGCGCGCTGGCCCTCACCACCCTGGGCCTCGGCGCCCTGCTCCGGCCCTGGTTCACGGGCGGCGACGAATCGGCCGGAGGCAGCAACTCCGCCCGGACCCCGGCACCGAGCAGCGGCGCCCCCAGCGGACGGCCCGGCGTCATCCCGGCCCGTTACCTCGGCACCTGGGAGGGCCAGGCCACCGGCACCGCACTCGGCAGCACCGTCTCCATGGGCACCTTCCGGGTCACCGTCCACCAGGCCGCCGTGGGACAGGAGCTGGGCCGGCTGAAGCAGACCGACCAGATCGGCGCGGTCTGCACCGACATCCTCACCCTGAAGAAGGTGACGAGGACCCAGCTCCTCGTCACCTCGGCCGGCGCCGAGGGCAACCACCTGGGCTGCGACCCCGCACCGCACCAGATCGAGCTGACCCCGGTCGGCGACCGCCTGAAGTACACCTCGGACAGTGCGGCCGAAGGCAACCCCGAATCCCTGATGTCGAAGGTGGGCTGACGCCCCGCCACCGCGTCAGGAGTCGGAGTCGGACTCCGAGATCTTGGAAAGCCGTACGGTCGCGACGATCTTCCGGATCGTCGCGTCCGGCACCTCCTCCGGCACGTTCGCGGCGCCGAAGAACGACCACGACACCAGGTCCCCCGCGGAGTTCTTGAAGGCGAAGACCCAGGCCTTGCCGTCGGTGGTGCACTTCTTCGACTTCTGCACCCCCACGGACCGGGCGGTGCCCAGGCTGCCCGTGAGACCGGAGTTCGTGGTGAACTCCTCGATGGGGCCCTGCTTCACCTTCTTCCTGTCCGGCTGGGTGTAGCCGCCGTACACCCAGGTCCCGGAGTCGGAACCGGCGATCTGCCGGGTGCTGCGGTAGCCGTTGTTGCCCCGGCTGCCCACCTCGGCCAGCGGTGTGTTCTCCGTCGTACCGTCCCCGTCGTCGTCCGAGGAGCACCACTTCTGCTTCAGGGCCGCGACATTGCGTATCGCGATGAGCGGCTTGTCCTCCGGATCCCCGTTCTTGGAGACGTACGTGACCCAACTGCGGGACAGCAGCTCCCATTGCGGCGGGACGTCGAACGCGATCCCCTGGGCCGGGTTCGTCACGACCTTCCAGCCCTTGACGGTCGCCGTCCGGGCGTCGGACGCCCGGGGATTGGCCGAACTCCCCGATGGCGACGCCGGGCCGGTCGGCCCCGGGTCGGCACCCTTGTGCTTCGTACCGCCGAGCACCAGGAACCCGGTGACGCCCGCGGCCACCACGACAGCCGCCGCGGCGACCCAGGCGATGAGCCGGGTCCGGTTCCGCCCCCTGTTCCCGCCCGGGTCCGGGCTCGGGGCCTGACTCGGGGTCTGATACGGGCCCTGGGTGGGGTTCTGGTAGGGGTTCGGCTGATGATAGCCGGGCTGCTGGTACGGGTTGGGGTGCTGTCCGCCCGGGGTCTGCTCTCCTGGCCACATGCGCCGTAACGATACGACGTGCCGTGTCGGGGTATCGATGCGGCTGTGACGAGTGACGAGTTGCTGTGGGCCGGGGCCGCGCTGTGGGGCGCGGCGGCGGGCGCGCTGCTGCCCAGGGCCGTGCACCGGTTCGCCGTCCCGCAGGGGGAGGGCTGGCGCGCGGCGTGCGCGGACGGCCATGAGCTGAACGGCTGGCTGGGCCCGGCACACTGCCCGCGCTGCCCGTACCGCGCCCGCGCCGGCACCGGTCTCCCCTCCGCCCCGCTCCTCGCCACCGCCACCGCCCTGGTCTGCGCCGCGCTGGCCGCCGCCACCGGCACCCGTCCGGAACTGGCCGTCTGGCTGCTGCTCGCGCCCGTCGGCGTGCTGCTGGCCGCCGTGGACTTCCGGGTACGGCGGCTGCCCGACCCGCTCACCCTGCCGCTGGCCGGCGCCGCCCTCGCCCTGTTGGGCCTCACCGCCCTGCTGCCCGAGCACGCCGGTCACTGGACCACCGCGCTGTACGGCGCCCTCGCGCTGGGCGGCGGCTACTACGCGCTGTACCTCCTCAACCCGAGCGGCATGGGCTTCGGCGATGTGAAGCTGGCCGTGGGGATGGGCGCCGTACTGGGCTGGTACGGCTGGCCGACCGTGCTGCTCGGCTCCTTCGCCGGGTTCCTGCTCGGCGCGTTGTACGGCGGTGTCCTGATCCTGGCCCGGCGCGCGGGCCGCAAGACGGCCGTACCGTTCGGGCCGTTCCTGCTCGCCGGCGCGCTCGCCGGACTGCTGGCCGGCGCGTACGCGGCCTGACGTCCGGCCGCCGAAACCGCTGGCGTAGGCTGGTTCGGTCCGCCCATCCGTCTCCCAACCTTGACGAAAGGGACGCCCTGGTGACCGAGAAGGCCGACCTCCAGTCTGTCCTCGACCGTGCGGCCGCCGGTGGGCGGATCACCCCGGAAGAGGCCCTCGACCTCTACCGGGACGCCCCCCTGCACGCGCTGGGCGCCGCCGCCGACGCCGTACGCCGCCGGATGTACGCGGGTACCGAGCACATCGCGACGTACATCATCGAGCGCAACATCAACTACACGAACGTGTGTGTCACGGCGTGCAAGTTCTGCGCCTTCTACGCGGCCCCGAAGGACAAGGACAAGGGCTGGACCCGCGACCTCGACGACATCCTGCGCCGCTGCGCGGAGACCGTCGAGCTGGGCGGCACCCAGATCATGTTCCAGGGCGGCCACCACCCGGACTACGGCGTCGAGTACTACGAGTCGCACTTCAAGGCCATCAAGGAGGCCTTCCCGCAGCTGGTGATCCACTCGCTGGGCGCCTCCGAGGTCGAGCACATGGCCCGGATCAGCGGCGTCTCGGTGGAGGAGGCCATCACCCGGATCCACGAGGCCGGCCTGGACTCGTTCGCGGGCGCCGGCGCGGAACTGCTCCCCGAGCGCCCCCGCAAGGCGATCGCGCCCCTCAAGGAGAGCGGCGAGCGCTGGCTGGAGATCATGGAGACCGCGCACCGGCTGGGCGTGGAGTCGACGTCGACGATGCTCATGGGCACCGGCGAGACCAACGCCGAGCGCATCGAGCACCTGCGCATGATCCGGGACGTCCAGGACCGCACGGGCGGCTTCCGGGCCTTCATCCCGTACACCTACCAGCCCGAGAACAACCATCTGAAGGGCCGCACCCAGGCGACCCTCTTCGAGTACCTGCGGATGATCGCGATCGCCCGCCTCTTCCTGGACAACGTCCGGCACATCCAGGGCTCCTGGCTCACCACGGGCAAGGAGGTCGGCCAGCTGTCGCTGCACTACGGCGCGGACGACCTCGGCTCGATCATGCTGGAGGAGAACGTCGTCTCCTCGGCGGGCGCCAAGCACCGCTCCAACCGCCTGGAGATCATCGACCTGATCCGCAAGGCGGGCCGCGTCCCGGCGCAGCGCTCGACCACGTACGAGCACCTGGTCGTGCACGACGACCCGGCGAACGACCCCGTCGACGACCGCGTGGTCTCGCACATCTCCTCCACGGCGATCGAGGGCGGCACCGCCCACCCCGAGCTGAAGCTGCTGACGTCCAGCTGAGCGCGCCGTGCTGACGATCCACGCCGACTCCAGGGGCCGGGCCCTCGCCGTCGAGGGCGAGCTGGTCGCGGCCGCCGGCACCCTGGAGGAGCTGGCCGGGGCGTACCCCCGCGCGCGGGTGCGCCAGTGGCCCGGCATCCTCACCCCCGGGCTCGTCAACACGCACGGCACCGAACTGCTGGAGCAGGCGTACCACCCGGACCCCCGGGAGGCCGACGAGCTGGGCACCGAGCCGCTGACCGGCGCCGCCCTCGCCGCACTCGCGCTGGACGACGCCCGCTGGGGCGCCAGTGCCCGGCGCGGGGCGCAGCGCATGCTGGCCCACGGCACGGTCGCGGCGGCCTGCGCGGAGCTGACCAACCGCGCGGTGCGGGACGCCGTACGGCGCACCGGACTGGTGCTCGCCGGCCGCGCCGCCCGCCCGCCCGGCGTGCCGTCCCTGGACCCGTTCGCCACCGGCGCGCCCGCGGTGTTCGCCCCGGCGCCCGGCCCCGGCTCGGCGGCCCGCTTCGCCGTCTTCGACGTCCCCGACGAGACGGAACTGACCGAACGCGGCGCCGCCACCTGTGTGGCGACCGTGCTGTCGGGCCGCCTGCTGTTCCGCCGCCGCTGAGCCGGCGCGCGCCCGGACACACCACCCCAAGCCCCCGCTCCCTCCCGGCGGGCGGGCTGCAACAATGGCCGGGTGACCCGCGCATCCCTGGACAAGCAGCCGCACGAAGTCGCCTCGATGTTCGACAACGTGGCGGACCGGTACGACCTGACCAACGACGTGCTGTCCCTGGGACAGGACCGGCGCTGGCGCAAGGAGGTGTCGAAGGCGGTCGACGCCCGCCCCGCGCAGAAGATCCTCGACCTCGCCGCGGGCACCGCGACCTCCTCGCTGCCCTTCGCCCGCACCGGCGCGTACGTCGTCCCCTGCGACTTCTCCCTGGGCATGCTCCAGGTCGGCAAGCGCAGGCACACCTGGCTGCCGTTCACGGCCGGTGACGCGACCAGGCTGCCGTTCAAGGACGACACCTTCGACGCGGTGACGATCTCCTTCGGGCTGCGCAACGTCCAGGACTTCGACGCGGCGCTGCGCGAGATGTACCGGGTGACCAGGCCCGGCGGCCGGGTCGTGATCTGCGAGTTCTCGCAGCCGACGTGGGCGCCCTTCCGGACCGTCTACACCGAGTACCTGATGCGGGCGCTGCCGCCGGTCGCGCGCGCGATCTCCTCGAACCCGGACGCCTACGTCTATCTCGCCGAGTCCATCCGCGCCTGGCCCGACCAGCCCGCCCTCGCCGAGCGGCTGCGCAAGGCGGGCTGGTCCAAGGTGGCCTGGCGCAACCTGACCGGCGGCGTGGTCGCGCTGCACCGCGGCTTCAAGGGCGACTGACCGGCCGGCTGCCGGCCGCACGACCGGTCGATGGCCGGCCGACTACCCGTTGACCGCCTCGAAGGCGTCTCCGGGCTGGTTCAGTTCGCGCTGGAGCCCGCCCGTGGGCGGCTGCGGGATGCGTGGCTCGCGCACGCCCCCGCCGCCCTCGCCTTCACCGAAGTCGAACCACACGTACACCATCGAGTCCGGCGGCACCTCGGCCCCGGGCTGCGGATACTGGCGTACGACGTAGTCGACGACGGTGCGGTGGAAGTCCGGGCGGTCCGGCGCGTTGAGGAAGAGACCCCGCGTCCGGGCGGTCTCTCGCGCGTCCACGGCCATCAGACCGACCAGCCGTGGGACACGTACTTCGGGTGTTTTGGGCGGTATAGGCACAGATGTCACCCCCAGCGGTACTGGAAGGGTAACTCCCGGGCGGCACGGCCGGAAGGCGCCGGTGTCGGTCCGTGACAGACGGCTACTCTGCGTGATTAAAGGGGGAGTCGGAAGCAGGTTTCAGGGGGAGCCGGAAGCAGAGCGTCGGCTCGTCCAGGGTCGGATGCGGATAGGTCTCCGCCGGCCGCATGCCGAGCCGCCGGGCCACCGCGATCGACCGCTCGTTGCCCGGCCGGACCAGCGCCACCACCTCCGGCACCCCGGCCGCCCGCACCCGCTCCAGCGTCTCGCGCGCGGCCGCGGTGACATATCCCTTGCCCCAGTGCGCCCGGCCGAGCCGCCAGCCGATCTCTATCTCGCCGACCGGCCCCCAGCGCGGCCGCCAGGGCTGGGCGCCGGTGAACCCGATGACCTCGCCCGCCTCGTCCAGCAGTGTCCAGAGACAGAAGCCGAGTTCGGCGTCGTGCCGCCGCTGGCGCGCGGTGAGTTCCTCGTAGACCGACAGGGCCGCCGGTCTGCCGCCGTAGAACTCCATGACCTCGGGATCGTCGAAGACCCGGTGCCAGGCGACCGCGTCCTCGTGAGTGGGAACGCGCAGCCGTACCGCGGGGAGAGGTCGGTTCACAACGCAGCCCTTCAGCCGGGTGATCAATTCTGCTGAATAGACTGCCCATGTCCAGTGCCGGTCGGCACGCAGATTTCGAACTTGGGGAGATCCCGCCGTGACCGTCGTGAAGGAGCCCCTCTCCGAGCACACCGCCGATGTGATCGTCGTCGGCGCGGGGCCGGCCGGCTCCACGACCGCCTACCACCTCGCCAAGGCCGGTCTCGACGTCCTGCTCCTGGAGAAGACCGAGTTCCCCCGCGAGAAGGTGTGCGGCGACGGCCTCACCCCGCGCGCGGTCAAGCAGCTCGTCGCCATGGGCATCGACATCTCCGAGGAGGCCGGCTGGCTGCGCAACAAGGGCCTGCGCATCATCGGCGGCGGCGTCCGCCTCCAGCTGGACTGGCCGGATCTCGCCTCCTTCCCCAACTACGGCCTGGTCCGCAAGCGCGACGACTTCGACGAGCAGCTCGCCCGCAACGCCCAGAAGGCGGGGGCGCGGCTGTACGAGCGCTGCAATGTCGGCGGCCCCGTCATCGACGACCGCACCGGCCGCATCACCGGCGTCACCGCCAAGCTCGGCGAGGAGAAGCGCGAGGTCACCTTCCGCGCGCCGCTCGTGGTCGCCGCCGACGGCAACTCCACCCGGCTGTCCCTGGCGATGGGGCTGCACCGCCGCGAGGACCGTCCGATGGGTGTCGCCGTCCGGACGTACTTCGAGAGCCCCCGCCACGAGGACGACTACCTGGAGTCCTGGCTGGAGCTGTGGGACCGCCGCGGCCCCGAGGACCGGCTGCTGCCCGGCTACGGCTGGATCTTCGGCATGGGCGACGGCACGTCCAACGTGGGCCTCGGGGTGCTCAACACCTCCGCCTCCTTCAAGGAGCTGGACTGGCGCGAGATCCTCAAGGCCTGGTGCGCCTCCATGCCCGCGGACTGGGGCTACACCCCGGAGAACATGACCGGCCCGATCCGCGGCGCGGCCCTGCCCATGGCCTTCAACCGGCAGCCGCACTACACGCGCGGGCTGCTGCTCGTCGGCGACGCCGGCGGCCTGGTGAACCCCTTCAACGGCGAGGGCATCGCCTACGCCATGGAGTCCGGCCAGATCGCCGCCGACGTCATCGTCCAGGCCCACGCGCGGGCCACGCCCGCACAGCGCGAGATCGCCCTCCAGCGCTACCCGCGCGTCCTCAAGGACACCTACGGCGGCTATTACACCCTCGGCCGCGCCTTCGTGAAGCTCATCGGCAACCCGAAGGTCATGCAGATCGCCACCCAGCGCGGCCTGACCCACCCGCTGCTGATGAAGTTCACGCTGAAGCTCCTGGCGAACCTCACCGACCCCACGGGCGGCGACGCGATGGACCGCATCATCAACGGCCTGAGCAAGGTGGCCCCGAAGGCCTGAGCGGCTAGCTGCTCAGGATCGGCTCCTCGGCCCTGGCGGCCCGGCGGGCGAACACCTCGTCCCGCCGGTCCGCCATCTGCCGCAGCGCGTCCTTCTTCTCCCGCCGGGACAGCCGGTCCAGATAGACATGCCCCTGGGTGTGGTCGGTCTCATGGGCGAGGCAGCGCGCGAAATACCCCGTTCCCTCGATGACGACCGGATTGCCGTCCTTGTCCTGCCCGCGCACGACGGCCCGGTCCGGCCGCGGTACGTCCATCACGGCACCGGGCACCGACAGGCATCCCTCGCCCTCGTCCAGCAGCCGCCGGCCGCTCAAGGGCGTCTCCAGCACCGGATTGACGATGTGTCCGACATGCCGGACTCCCTCGTCATCGGGGCAGTCGTACACGAAAAGCCGCAGATCGACCCCGACCTGGTTCGCCGCGAGCCCCGCCCCCTCGGCGACATACATGGTCCGGAACATGTCGTCGACCAGGGCGGCGAGATCGGGCCCGAACTCCGTGACGTCCCGGCACGGCCGGTGCAGCACCTCCTCGCCGACCTCGGTGATCCGGCGCACCGCGCCGCGCCCGGCCTCGGGGGCGTAGCGGGGGTGGGAGCCGACGGGGCTTCCCTGTACGAACACGCGTGGCATCGCACGCTCTCCTTCGCTCGTGACGGACCGCCGGACGGCGGCCCAGCCAGAGCATGGCAGGCGGGGCGGGCGCGTGTCGCCGCTCTGCGCGCGCAGGGCCGCTGCCTACGAGCGGCTGCGGCCCTGCGGGTGCGAGGTGTTGTGCGAGAGGTGCGGGGTGCGCTCAGAGCACCCGCACGGCGCCGGTCGGCTGGTCGTAGGACAGCGGGTGCTCCACGACGCCGTCGGAGGGGTTCTGGGCGCCGACGAACATGCCGTCGCCGACGTACACCGCCACGTGGTACGCGCTGCCCGCGGGGCCCCAGTACAGGATGTCGCCCGGCTGGAGGTTGCTCAGCGAGACCTGGGTGCCGGCGGTCGACTGGTCCTGGGAGACCCGCGGCAGGCTGATGCCGACCTGCTTGAAGGCCGTCTGCACCAGGCCGGAGCAGTCGTAGGCGGACGGGCCGGTGGCGCCGGAGACATACGCCTTGCCCAGCTGCGCCTTCACGAAGCTGACGACGGCCGCGGCCGAGCCGGTGGCCGTGGAGGTGCTGGTGGTGGTCGTCGTCGTGCTGGTGGAGCCGGAGTCCGCCGTGGTGTTGAGGGTCGTCCGCTGCGTGCTGCGCGTGGCGCGGGCGGCGGCCTCCTTACGGGCCTCCTCCTCGGCCTTCTTCTTGGCAGCGGCCTTCTTCTTGGCCTCGGCGAGGTCCGAGTTGGCCTGCTTCGCGGCCTTTGCGGCAGCCGCGTCCCGCTCGGCATCCAGCTGGTAGTTCGCGGCGGCCTGCTGGGTGGCGTCCGCGGACTGGGCCGCCTGAGCGGCCAGATCGGCCGTCAGGGTGGGCAGTTCAAGGGTCTGCGTCACCGGCTCGGACGCGTTGGCCGAGCCGGACGCCCCGGCGACTGCCAGGGTGCTGAGGACGCCACCGGCAACTCCGGCCCGCATCGCGAGGGTCGACGCGTTGCGGCGGGGCTTCCGGTGGCTGCGTATGTGAGCGGTGTGGGACATGGGAACAACCGGTACCAGGGGCTCCTTCATATCTTCAAGAAACGTGTGCTGCGCCACAGTTACTCAACCGAGCCCCCGAATCCCGGGCGTGTCGCTCTTTATTGACGCCGTAACGGACATAGCGGACCTCGATGATCAAGCCGTTGATCACGGTCTTTGATCATTACGTCCGGATTGCCCCCCGCCTACCACTGGTTGGGGTCGATGGCCAAGCCCGGTTCTCAGCCGCCTCTCAGCGGTGTGGCGGAGGTCACGGAACGGTCACCGGAAGCCGGGCGTCCATCGCGCGCGGGTGCTCGTGAATGCGTGCACGCACTCACCGCTCGTCCACATCCGGCCCCCGCCCTACCACTGATGTGTGAACGGGGTCCACTATCAAGATCCATCGCCCAGCGCGAATTTGCATGCAGGCGAACTTTCTTGATATTGAGGCACGCCCTCCGGCCTGCGACGACAAGCGAAAATGTCACTTCTCGTGATCAACTGAACGCTTCGAGTATGAAGATCACCCATCATCCGACTTGATGATCCTTCGTCAGGTGGCAGAGGTCACAAAGCTTGTGGAATACCCCGTGTCGCAGATCACAGAGCGGCGGGCATAAGATGCGAGGCAGTTGGGCTTGTGACCTGCTTCACATGTTCTCGATCTTCGGCCCGGGACGAGCGGGACCTGTGGGACCGGTGAGGCGGAAGTGAGCCCAGTTGCAACCGCAGTCAGCGCCGACTGAGAGGAGCGAGGAGCGGTGAACGCGTATGCGCCCATCCTCGTACTGGGAGCCCTCGGGGCAGGCTTTGCGATCTTCTCCGTGGTCATGGCCACGCTGATCGGTCCGAAGCGGTACAACCGCGCCAAGCTCGATGCCTACGAGTGCGGTATCGAGCCGACCCCCACGCCGGCCGGCGGCGGGCGCTTCCCCATCAAGTACTACCTGACGGCGATGCTCTTCATCGTCTTCGACATCGAGATCGTCTTCCTCTACCCCTGGGCCGTCACCTTCGACGCCCTGGGGATTTTCGGGCTCGTGGAGATGCTGCTCTTCGTGCTCACCGTCTTCGTCGCCTACGCGTACGTATGGCGGCGCGGCGGCCTGGAATGGGACTGAGGGGCCTAACTGACATGGGACTCGAAGAAAAGCTGCCGAGCGGATTCCTGCTGAGCACCGTCGAACAGGCCGCGGGGTGGGTGCGCAAGGCGTCCGTCTTCCCCGCCACCTTCGGCCTCGCCTGCTGCGCCTTCGAGCTGATGGCGACCGGCGCGGGCAGGTACGACCTGGCACGGTTCGGCATGGAGGTCTTCCGCGGCTCGCCGCGCCAGGCCGACCTGATGATCGTCGCGGGCCGGGTCAGCCAGAAGATGGCCCCCGTCCTGCGGCAGATCTACGACCAGATGCCCAACCCCAAGTGGGTGATCTCCATGGGCGTCTGCGCCTCCTCGGGCGGCATGTTCAACAACTACGCGATCGTGCAGGGCGTCGACCACATCGTGCCCGTCGACATCTACCTGCCCGGCTGCCCGCCGCGCCCCGAGATGCTGATGGACGCGATCCTCAAGCTGCACCACAAGATCCAGACCTCGAAGCTCGGGGTCAACGCGGAGGAAGCGGCCCGCGAGGCCGAGGAAGCGGCGCTCAAGGCCCTGCCCACGATCGAGATGAAGGGGCTGCTGCGGTGAGCGACGCCAACGGCACCCACGGCGCGAACGGGTCCGCGAACGGGGTGAACCCCGAGAAGGACCTCTCCGCCTCCAACCTCCCCGGCCAGCGCGGCCAGGGCGGCGAGGAGATCCGCGTCCAGCGCGGCATGTTCGGCGCGAACAACGGCGGTGACACCTCCGGCTACGGCGGTCTGGTCCGCTCGGTCCGGCTCCCGGGACCGGCGGTCCGCCCCTACGGCGGCCCCGGCGGCGCGTTCGACGAGATCGCCGACGAGCTGGAGGGCGCCCTGGAGGAACAGGGCCTCCTCCCGGACAACGTCATCGAGAAGACGGTCGTCGACCGGGGCGAGCTGACCTTCCACATCGAACGCGAGCATCTGCTCCGCGTCGCCCAGACCCTGCGCGACGACCCCGCCCTGCGCTTCGAACTGTGCACCGGCGTCAGCGGCGTCCACTACCCGCACGACAAGGGACGCGAGCTGCACGCCGTCTACCACCTGCGCTCGATCACCCACAACCGGCTGATCCGCCTCGAAGTCAGCTGTCCCGACAGCGACCCGCACGTCCCGTCGCTGGTCCCCGTCTACCCGACGAACGACTGGCACGAGCGCGAGACCTACGACTTCTTCGGGATCGTCTTCGACGGCCACCCCGCCCTCACCCGGATCCTCATGCCGGACGACTGGCAGGGCCACCCGCAGCGCAAGGACTACCCCCTCGGCGGCATCCCCGTCGAGTACAAGGGCGCCCAGATCCCGGCTCCGGACCAGCGGAGGTCGTACTCGTGAGCAGCAGCACCCCCTCAGCAGCCGCCCGGGAAACCACCGAGGGCACCGTCTACACGGTCACCGGTGGCGACTGGGACGAGGTCGTCCGGTCCGCGGCCCGCGCCGACGACGAACGCATCGTCGTCAACATGGGTCCCCAGCACCCGTCCACCCATGGAGTGCTCCGCCTGATCCTGGAGATCGAGGGCGAGACGGTCACCGAGGCCCGCTGCGGCGTCGGCTACCTGCACACCGGTATCGAGAAGAACCTCGAGTACCGGACGTGGACGCAGGGCACCACGTACGTGACGCGCATGGACTACCTGACGTCCTTCTTCAACGAGACCGCCTACTGTCTCGCCGTCGAGAAGCTCCTCGGCATCGAGGACGAGATCACCGAGCGCGCCAAGATCATCCGAGTGCTCCTGATGGAGCTGAACCGGATGTCCTCCCACCTGGTCGCCATCGCCACCGGCGGCATGGAGCTGGGCGCCACCACGATCATGATCTACGGATTCCGTGATCGTGAAATGATTCTCGACCTCTTCGAGCTGATCACCGGTCTGCGGATGAACCACGCGTACATCCGCCCCGGCGGACTCGCCCAGGACCTGCCGCCCGGCGCGGTGGACCAGATCCGCGAGTTCGTGAAGAAGATGAAGAAGAACTTCCCGGAGTACGACAAGCTCGCCACCGGGAACCCCATCTTCAAGGGCCGTATGCAGGACATCGCCTATCTCGACCTGAGCGGCTGCATGTCCCTCGGCGTCACCGGCCCCATCCTGCGCTCCGCCGGCCTGCCGCACGACCTGCGCAAGACCCAGCCGTACTGCGGCTACGAGACCTACGACTTCGACATCCCGACCGCCGACACCTGCGACGCCTACGGCCGCTTCCTGATCCGCCTGGAGGAGATGCGCCAGTCGCTCAGGATCGTCGAGCAGTGCCTGGACCGGCTCCAGCCCGGACCGGTCATGGTCGCCGACAAGAAGATCGCCTGGCCCGCCCAGCTCGCCCTGGGACCCGACGGGCTCGGCAACTCCCTCGACCACATCAAGAAGATCATGGGCACCTCCATGGAGGCCCTGATCCACCACTTCAAGCTGGTCACCGAGGGCTTCCGCGTCCCGCCGGGACAGGCGTACGTGGCCGTCGAGTCACCCAAGGGCGAACTGGGAGCGCATGTCGTCTCCGACGGCGGCACCCGCCCCTACCGGGTCCACTTCCGCGACCCGTCCTTCGCCAACCTTCAGGCACTGGCGGCGATGTGCGAGGGCGGCCAGGTGGCCGACGTCATCGTCGTCATTGCGTCCATCGACCCCGTGCTGGGAGGCGTCGACCGGTGAACACCTCTTCTACGGAGCGGGGCGTCGGCCTGGGCATGCCCGAACTGCCCGCGCCCCCCTACCCGGACGACGTCCGGGCCCGGCTGGAGGCGGACGCGCGCGAGGTGATCGCGCGCTACCCGAACTCCCGGTCCGCCCTGCTGCCGCTGCTGCACCTCGTGCAGTCGGAGGAGGGGCACGTCACGCGCACCGGGATGCGGTTCTGCGCGGACATGCTGGGCCTGACCACCGCCGAGGTCACCGCGGTCGCCACCTTCTACACCATGTACCGGCGCAAGGCCTCCGGCGACTACCAGGTCGGGGTGTGCACCAACACGCTGTGCGCGGTGATGGGCGGCGACGCGATCTTCGAGACCCTCCAGGACTACCTGGGCGTCGGCAACGGCGAGACCACCGACGACGGCCTGGTCACCCTGGAGCACATCGAGTGCAACGCGGCCTGCGACTACGCGCCGGTCGTGATGGTCAACTGGGAGTTCTTCGACAACCAGACCCCGGCGAGCGCCAAGCGCCTGGTCGACGACCTGCGCGCGGGCCGGCCCGTGGAGCCCACGCGCGGGGCGCGGCTGTGCACCTTCAAGGAGACCGCGCGGATCCTGGCCGGCTTCCCCGACGAGCGGCCCGGGGCCGTCGAGGAGAGCGGCAGTGCGGGACCCGCGTCGCTGGTGGGCCTTCGCCTGGCAAGGGGAGAGGCCGCACCCGCGCGCGTGGTCCATCCGCGCGGAGGTCCGCAGGAGGTGCCGCAGGACACGGTGCACGAGCCGTCGCCGTCCGAGCACCTCAGTTCCCATGACGCGCCGCTTCGGACATCGGCCTCCGATCCTGCCCACCCGGCAGGGCCTGCCACCGAGGAGGGGGAGTGATGACCGTGGTACCCGAACTCAAGGACACCAGCCCCGAGAAGCTGCTCGCACCCGTGCTGTCGGCCTTCTGGGACGAGGACCGGTCCTGGACCCTGGACGTCTACCAAAGGCACGAGGGGTACGAGGGGCTCCGCAAGGCGCTCGCCATGTCACCGGACGACGTGATCGCCTACGTCAAGGAGTCCGGGCTGCGAGGCCGCGGCGGCGCGGGATTCCCGACCGGAATGAAGTGGCAGTTCATTCCTCAGGGTGATGGAAAACCGCACTATCTAGTTGTCAACGCCGACGAGTCGGAGCCCGGCACCTGCAAGGACATCCCGCTCCTCTTCGCGAACCCGCACAGCCTCATCGAGGGCATTGTGATCGCGTGCTATGCCATCAGGTCGTCGCATGCCTTCATCTATCTGCGGGGTGAAGTCGTCCCCGTTCTGCGGCGGTTGCACGAGGCCGTGCGCGAGGCCTATGCGGCGGGCTATCTCGGCGAGAACATCCTGGGCAGCGGGCTCGACCTCACTCTCACCGTGCACGCCGGCGCCGGGGCGTACATCTGCGGTGAGGAGACCGCACTGCTCGACTCGCTCGAGGGCCGCCGTGGCCAACCGCGGCTGCGTCCCCCCTTCCCTGCGGTGGAAGGCCTCTATGCCTGTCCGACTGTAGTGAACAACGTCGAGTCGATCGCGTCGGTTCCCGCCATCATGAAGAACGGGAAAGACTGGTTCAGGTCGATGGGCAGCGAGAAGTCCCCGGGCTTCACGCTCTACTCGCTCAGCGGCCATGTCGCCAGCCCCGGCCAGTACGAGGCCCCGCTCGGCATCACGCTCCGCCAGCTCCTCGACATGAGCGGCGGGATGCGGCCCGGACACCGGCTGAAGTTCTGGACCCCGGGCGGCTCCTCCACGCCGATGTTCACCGACGAGCACCTCGACGTCCCCCTCGACTACGAAGGGGTGGGCGCCGCGGGCTCCATGCTCGGCACCAAGGCGTTGCAGTGCTTCGACGAGACGACCTGCGTGGTGCGGGCGGTGACCCGCTGGACCGAGTTCTACGCCCACGAGTCCTGCGGCAAGTGCACCCCCTGCCGCGAAGGGACGTACTGGCTGGTGCAGTTGCTCCGGGACATCGAGGCCGGCAAGGGCGCCATGGCCGACCTCGACAAGCTCGCCGACATCGCCGACAACATCAACGGCAAGTCCTTCTGCGCCCTCGGCGACGGCGCCGCGTCCCCCATCTTCTCCTCGCTGAAGTACTTCCGTGAGGAGTACGAGCAGCACATCACGGGCCGGGGCTGCCCCTTCGACCCGGCCAAGTCGACGGCCTGGGCGGACCGCCCGGAGGTGAACGCATGACCGTGACCACGAGCGCCCCCGCGGGGGGCGGAGAGGCGGCGGTCCCGCCGGAAGACCTCGTCACGCTGACGATCGACGGCGTCGAGATCAGCGTGCCCAAGGGCACCCTGGTCATCCGGGCCGCCGAGCAGCTCGGCATCGAGATCCCCCGCTTCTGCGACCACCCCCTCCTGGACCCGGCCGGCGCCTGCCGGCAGTGCATCGTGGAGGTCGAGGGCCAGCGCAAGCCGATGGCGTCCTGCACCATCACCTGCACCGACGGCATGGTGGTGAAGACCCAGCTCACCTCGCCGGTGGCCGAGAAGGCCCAGCACGGGGTGATGGAGCTGCTCCTCATCAACCACCCGCTGGACTGCCCGGTCTGCGACAAGGGCGGCGAGTGCCCGCTCCAGAACCAGGCCATGTCGCACGGCAACGCCGAGTCCCGCTTCGAGGGCCGCAAGCGGACCTACGAGAAGCCCGTACCGATCTCCACCCAGGTGCTGCTCGACCGCGAGCGGTGCGTGCTGTGCGCCCGCTGCACCCGCTTCTCCAACCAGATCGCCGGCGACCCGATGATCGAGCTGGTCGAGCGGGGCGCGCTGCAACAGGTCGGCACCGGCGAGGGCGACCCGTTCGAGTCGTACTTCTCCGGCAACACCATCCAGATCTGCCCGGTCGGCGCGCTCACCTCGGCGGCCTACCGGTTCCGCTCCCGCCCCTTCGACCTCGTCTCCTCGCACTCGGTGTGCGAACACTGCGCGGGCGGCTGCGCCGTGCGCACCGACCACCGGCGCGGCAAGGTGATGCGGCGGCTCGCGACCCCGGACCCCGAGGTCAACGAGGAGTGGGTGTGCGACAAGGGGCGCTTCGCGTTCCGGTACGCCCAGCTCAAGGACCGGCTCGACACCCCGCTCGTCCGCAACGCCGACGGGGTACTGGAGCCCGCCTCCTGGCCCGAGGCCCTGGAAGTGGCCGCGCAGGGCCTGACCGCCGCCCGCTCCCGGGCCGGCGTCCTCATCGGCGGCCGGCTGACCGTCGAGGACGCCTACGCCTACAGCAAGTTCGCGCGCGTGGCGCTCGACACCAACGACATCGACTTCCGCGCGCGCGTGCACAGCGGCGAGGAGGCCGACTTCCTGGCCGCCCGGGTGGCCGGCCGCGGCCGTGACCTCGACGGTACGGGCGTCACGTACACGGCGCTGGAGCAGGCACCCGCCGTCCTGCTGGTCGGCTTCGAGTCGGAGGAGGAGGCCCCCGGCGTCTTCCTGCGGCTGCGCAAGGCCTGGCGCAAGCGCGGGCAGCGGGTGTTCGCGCTGGCCACGCACGCGACCCGGGGCCTGGAGAAGGCGGGCGGCACCCTGCTGCCGGCCGCTCCCGGCACCGAGACCGAGTGGCTGGACGCGCTCGCGGGCGGCGTCGGCCTGGAGGAGCCGGGCACCCGTGCCGCCGAGGCGCTGCGCGCCGAGGGCGCCGTCATCGTCGTGGGCGAGCGGCTGGCCGCCGTGGCCGGCGGGCTCACCGCCGCCGTACGCGCCGCCACGGCGACCGGCGCCCAGCTGGTGTGGATCCCGCGCCGGGCCGGTGAGCGCGGAGCGATCGAGGTGGGCGCGCTGCCCTCGCTGCTGCCGGGCGGCCGTCCGGCGACCGACCCGCGCGCGCGGGAGCAGGTCGCCGCCGCCTGGGGGCTCGCCGAACTCCCGCTGCGCTACGGCCGCGACACCCATCACATCATCGAGGCCGCCGCGACCGGCGAACTGTCGGCCCTCGTGGTCGCGGGCGTCGAGGTCGCCGACCTGCCCGACCCGGCACGCGCGCGTGAGGCGCTGCGCAGCGTCGGCTTCCTGGTCTCGCTGGAGCTGCGGCCCAGCGAGGTCACCGAGCACGCCGATGTCGTCCTGCCGGTCGCCGCGGTCGCCGAGAAGGCGGGCACCTTCCTCAACTGGGAGGGCCGCGTGCGCTTCTTCGAGGCGGCGCTGAAGCCCGAGCAGATGACCCGCCGCCTGGCGCCGACCGACACGCGCGTGCTGCACATGCTCGCCGACGCCATGGACCGTGCCGAAGGCGCCGACGGACGCTGCCGGCTGGGCCTGCCCGATCTGCGCAGCACCCGCGCGGAGATCGACCGGCTCGGCTCCTGGGACGGCGCCCGGGCCACCGATCCCCTGGAGGTGGCGGGCGTGCTGCCCCGGCCGGCCGTCGGCGAGGCGGTGCTCGCCGGGCACCGGCTCCTGCTCGACCAGGGCGTCCTCCAGGAGGGCGACGAGGCGCTCGCCGGCACCCGGCACGCCGCACGCGCACGCGTGTCGGCCGCGACGGCCGCCGAGGCCGGCGTGCGGGACGGCGAGACCCTCGTGGTCACCGGCCCGGCCGGCCGCGTCGAACTGCCGCTGCTGATCACCGAGATGCCCGACCGGGTGGTCTGGCTCCCGCTGAACTCCGCCGGTTCCGGCGTCGCCTCCGACACCGGGGCGCGGCCCGGCTCGCTCGTCCGTATCGGCCCGGCGGCAGTCGCCGGAGAGGCCCCCGAGGAGGTGGAGGCATGAGCCCGTACCTCGCTGTTGAAGACCTCTCGATGTTCGGCCGCGACCCGTGGTGGCTGGTCGTCGTCAAGGCCGTCTTCTGCTTCGCCTTCCTGATGGTGACCGTGCTGTTCTCCATCGTCTGGGAACGCAAGGTCGTCGCCTGGATGCAGCTGCGCATCGGCCCCAACCGGCACGGGCCCTGGGGCATGCTCCAGTCGCTCGCCGACGGCGTGAAGCTGATGCTCAAGGAAGACGTCATCGTCAAGCGCGCGGACAAGGTGGTGTACGTCCTCGCGCCGATCGTCGCGGCCATCCCGGCCTTCATGGCGATCGCGGTGATCCCCTTCGGGCCGGCCGACAACGAGATCTCGGTCTTCGGCCAGCGCACCACGATGCAGCTCACCGACCTGCCGATCGCGATGCTCTACATCCTCGCGGTCGCCTCCGTCGGCATCTACGGCATCGTGCTCGCGGGCTGGAGCTCCGGATCCACCTATCCGCTCCTCGGCGGCCTGCGCTCCTGCGCTCAGATGATCTCGTACGAGATCGCCATGGGCGCCGCGTTCGCGTCCGTGTTCCTCTACTCGGGGTCGATGTCGACGTCCCGGATCGTGGAGCAGCAGCACGACCGCTGGTACATCCTGCTGCTGCCGGTCTCCTTCATCCTCTACATCGTCACCATGGTCGGCGAGACCAACCGCGCGCCCTTCGACATGCCGGAGTCCGAGGGCGACCTGGTCGGCGGCTTCAACACCGAGTACTCGTCGATCAAGTTCGCGATGTTCATGCTCGCCGAGTACGTCAACATGGTGACGGTCTCGGCCGTCTCGACCACCCTGTTCCTCGGCGGCTGGCGCGCGCCCTGGCCGATCAGCGGCTTCTGGGAGGGCGCGAACCACGGCTGGTGGCCTCTGCTCTGGTTCGTGATCAAGGTCCAGCTGCTGCTGTTCTTCTTCATCTGGCTGCGCGGCACGCTTCCGCGGGTCCGCTACGACCAGCTGATGAAACTCGGCTGGAAGGTCCTCATCCCGGTCTCGGTGACCTGGCTGATGCTGGTCGCGACCGTACGGGCGCTGCGCAACGAGAACTACGACTTCGCCGACATCGCCCTGTACGTCGGCGGCGGCGTCCTCGCGCTGCTGCTGATCTCCTTCGTCGCCGACATGTTCCGGGCGAAGGCGCAGACGGCCGAAGAGGTGGCCGCCGAGCCGGAATTCGACCCGATGGCGGGCGGATTCCCCGTGCCGCCGCTGCCCGGACAGGAGCTGCCGCCGGTGCCCAGGCGGCGCCCCCGCCGCGAGCGGGAGCTGATTGTCAGTGGCGGGCCGGACACTGTCAGTGACGGAACTGTCGGATCTTCGCAGGGAAAGGAGGCGTCCGATGGCTGAGGAGCCCAAGGAGACCAAGCCCGGTTTCCTGAACCCCGTGGCCGGCTTCGGCGTGACCTTCAAGGCCATGTTCAAGAAGCGGCTGACCGAGCAGTACCCGGAGCAGAAGAAGACCACGGCTCCGCGGTTTCACGGACGGCACCAGCTCAACCGCCATCCGGACGGCCTGGAGAAGTGCGTCGGCTGCGAGCTGTGCGCCTGGGCCTGCCCCGCCGACGCCATCTATGTCGAAGGCGCCGACAACACCGACGAGGAGCGCTACTCGCCCGGCGAGCGGTACGGCCGCGTCTACCAGATCAACTACGCCCGCTGCATCCTGTGCGGCCTGTGCATCGAGGCGTGCCCCACGCGCGCGCTCACGATGACCAACGAGTTCGAACTGGCCGACTCCAGCCGCGCCAACCTCATCTACACCAAGGAGCAGCTGCTCGCCGGTCTCGAGGAGGGCATGGTCGACACCCCGCACGCGATCTTCCCGGGCACGGACGAACAGGACTACTACCGCGGCCTGGTCACCCAGGCCGCGCCCGGCACGGTCCGCCAGGTCGCCGTCTCCAAGGGGGAGACCCCCGAGGCCGCGGACACCGAGGAGGTGGAGGCATGAGCGCGCAGCTCGCCGCCTACTCCACCTCCACCGGCGAGGCCTTCCAGTTCTGGGTGCTCGGCACCGTCGCCGTGCTCGGCGCCCTGGGCACCGTCTTCATGAAGAAGGCCGTGCACAGCGCCCTGAGCCTGGCCGGCACCATGATCGTCCTGGCGGTGTTCTACCTCGCCAACGGCGCCTACTTCCTGGGCATCGTGCAGATCGTCGTCTACACCGGCGCGATCATGATGCTGTTCCTGTTCGTGGTGATGCTCGTCGGCGTCACGGCCGCCGACTCGCTGCGGGAGACCATCAAGGGCCAGCGCTGGCTGGCCCTGCTGTGCGGGACCGGCTTCGGCGTGCTGCTCCTGGCGGGCATCGGGAACGCCTCCCTGAAGGACTTCGACGGCGCCGGCAAGGCGAACGCGGGCGGCAACGTGGAGGGCCTCGCCTCCCTCATCTTCACCAAGTACGTCTTCGCGTTCGAGATCACCGGCGCCCTGCTGATCACGGCCGCCGTCGGCGCCATGGTGCTCACCCACCGCGAGCGCACCGAGCGCGCCCGCACCCAGCGCGAGCTGTCCGAACAGCGCGTCCGCGAGGGCAAGCACGTCCCGCCGCTGCCCGCTCCCGGTGTCTACGCCCGGCACAACGCCGTGGACATCGCGGGCCTGCTCCCCGACGGCACCGCCTCCGAACTGACCGTCAACCGGACCCTGCGCGAGCGCGGCCAGATCCGCGACGTGTCCGCGGAGGCGCTGGAGGACCTGAGGGCGCTGGAGCAGCGCGCGGAGGAACGCCTGGAGCGCAGGGCGGTCGAACCGGCGACGTTCAAGCGGTCCGAGGAGGCGTCGAAGTGAACCCGGTCAACTACCTGTATCTCGCCGCGGTGCTGTTCACGATCGGCGCGACCGGCGTCCTGATCCGGCGCAACGCCATCGTGGTCTTCATGTGCATCGAACTGATGCTGAACGCCTGCAACCTCGCGTTCGTCGTCTTCTCCCGGATGCACGGCAACCTCGACGGCCAGATCATCGCCTTCTTCACGATGGTCGTCGCCGCCGCGGAGGTCGTGGTGGGCCTCGCGATCATCGTGTCGCTGTTCCGCACCCGCCACTCGGCCTCGGTCGACGACGCCAGCCTGATGAAGCTGTAAGGGGTCGGAAGAATCGTGGAGAACCTGATCGCGCTGCTCATCGCGGCGCCCCTGCTCGGAGCGGCCGTCCTGCTGGTCGGCGGCCGGCGCCTGGACCGCGTCGGCCACTGGGTCGGCACGCTCCTGTCGGCCGCCTCCTTCGTGTTCGGCCTGGTCCTGTTCGCCGATCTGCTCGGCAGGAACGCCGAACACCGCACCCTCGTCAAGCACCTGTTCAGCTGGGTCCCGGTGGCCGGGTTCCAGGCGGACGCCACCCTCCGCCTCGACCAGCTGTCCATGACGTTCGTGCTGCTGATCACGGGTGTCGGCTCGCTGATCCACCTGTACTCGGTCGGGTACATGGAGCACGACGAGCGCCGCCGCCGCTTCTTCGGCTACCTGAACCTGTTCCTCGCGGCGATGCTGCTGCTGGTCCTCGCCGACAACTACCTGCTGCTGTACGTCGGCTGGGAGGGCGTCGGTCTCGCCTCCTACCTGCTGATCGGCTTCTGGCAGCACAAGCCGAGCGCCGCCACGGCCGCGAAGAAGGCCTTCCTGGTCAACCGCGTCGGCGACATGGGCCTGTCGATCGCGATCATGCTGATGTTCACCACCTTCGGCAGCTTCGCCTTCGGCCCGGTCCTCGGCCACGCCACCGACGCCTCCGAGGGCAAGCTGACCGCGATCGGCCTGATGCTGCTGCTCGCCGCCTGCGGCAAGTCCGCGCAGGTGCCGCTCCAGTCCTGGCTCGGCGACGCCATGGAGGGCCCGACCCCGGTCTCGGCCCTGATCCACGCGGCGACGATGGTGACCGCGGGCGTGTACCTCATCGTCCGCTCGGCAGCGATCTTCAACGCGGCCCCCGACGCCCAGCTGGCCGTCACCGTGGTCGGCGCGGTCACGCTGCTGTTCGGTGCGATCGTCGGTTGCGCCAAGGACGACATCAAGAAGGCGCTGGCCGGCTCGACCATGTCCCAGATCGGCTACATGGTCCTCGCCGCGGGCCTCGGCCCCATCGGCTACGTCTTCGCGATCATGCACCTGGTGACCCACGGCTTCTTCAAGGCCGGCCTCTTCCTCGGCGCCGGTTCGGTCATGCACGGCATGAACGACGAGGTCGACATGCGCCGCTACGGCGGCCTGCGGAAGTACATGCCGGTCACGTTCGTCACCTTCGGTCTCGGCTACCTCGCCATCATCGGCTTCCCGGGCCCGTCCGGCTTCTTCTCCAAGGACAAGATCATCGAGGCGGCCTTCGCCAAGGGCGGCACCGAGGGCTGGATCCTCGGCGGCGTGGCCCTGCTGGGCGCCGCCATCACAGCCTTCTACATGACGCGCGTGATGCTGATGACGTTCTTCGGAGAGGAGCGCTGGCGGAACCAGCCCACCCCGTCCCCGGCCGAGCCCAGCGTGGAACCGGCCGCCGAGACGCGCGGCGCGCACGCCGAACCGCATCCGCACGAGTCCCCGAAGGTCATGACGATCCCGATGATCGTGCTGGCGTTCGGCTCGGTCTTCGGCGGTGCCTTCTTCAGCATCGGCGACCGCTTCCTGCACTGGCTGGAGCCGGTCACCGGGCACAGCGAGGGCCACTCCCCGGTCGGCGCCGCGACGGTCACCGGGGCCACCATGGTCTGCCTGGTCATCGGCGTCGGCATCGCCTGGGCCCAGTACGGCCGCAAGCCCGTCCCGGCCGTCGCCCCGCGCGGCTCCCTGCTCACCCGCGCGGCCCGCCGCGACCTGCTCCAGGACGACTTCAACCATGTGGTCCTGGTGCGCGGCGGCGAGCACCTGACGCGCTCCCTGGTCTACGTCGACCACACCCTGGTGGACGGTGTCGTCAACGGCACGGCGGCCGGCTTCGGCGGTCTGTCCGCACGGCTGCGCCGGCTCCAGAACGGCTTCGCCCGCTCCTACGCGGTCTCGATGTTCGGCGGCGCGGCCCTGCTGGTCGCCGCGACCCTGCTGATGAGGGCGGTCTGATACCGATGTCCTTTCCTCTGCTGACAGCGACGGCGGCGCTCCCGGCGCTCGGGGCCGTCGCCACGGCCGCCGTGCCGGCCGCGCGGCGCACCGCCGCCAAGTGGCTGGCGCTGCTCGTCTCGCTCGCCACGCTCGCCCTGGCGATCACCGTCCTGGTCCGCTTCGACCCGGGCGGCGCCCGCTACCAGCTCACCGAGTCCCACGCCTGGATCAAGGACTTCGGGGTCCGGTACGAGCTGGGCGTCGACGGCATCGCGGTCGCGCTGATCGCGCTGACCGCCCTGCTGATCCCGTTCATCGTCCTGGCCGGCTGGCACGACGCCGATCCGCTGGAGACGGGCAGCCGCCGCTGGCGGCCCACCCAGGGCTTCTTCGCGCTGATCCTCGCCGTCGAGGCGATGGTGGTCATCTCGTTCGAGGCGACGGACGTCTTCCTCTTCTACATCTTCTTCGAAGCGATGCTCATTCCGATGTACTTCCTCATCGGCGGCTTCGGGGACCGTGCGCACGAGCACGGGGAGGAGGCGGCCTCGCGGCAGCGGTCCTACGCCGCGGTGAAGTTCCTGCTCTACAACCTGGTCGGCGGTCTGATCATGCTGGCCGCGGTGATCGGCCTCTATGTGGTCGCCGGGAACTTCTCCCTCCAGGAGATCGCCCACGCGCGCGCGAACGGCACGCTGCACATGGCGACGGGCACCGAACGCTGGCTGTTCCTCGGCTTCTTCTTCGCCTTCGCGGTGAAGGCGCCGCTGTGGCCGCTGCACACCTGGCTGCCCAACGCCATGCAGGAGTCCACCGCCCCGGTCGCCGTCCTCATCACCGCGGTCGTCGACAAGGTGGGCACCTTCGCGATGCTCCGCTTCTGCCTCCAGCTGTTCCCCGCGGCCAGCAAGTGGGCGACGCCCGTGATCCTCGTACTGGCGCTGATCAGCATCGTCTACGGCGCGCTGCTCGCCGTCGGCCAGCGGGACATCAAGCGTCTGGTGGCGTACGCGTCGATCTCCCACTTCGGCTTCATCATCCTGGGCATCTTCGCGATGACCAGCCAGGGCCAGTCCGGCGCCACCCTGTACATGGTCAACCACGGCATCTCCACGGCCGCGCTGATGCTGGTCGCCGGCTTCCTGATCTCCCGGCGCGGCTCGCGGCTCATCGCCGACTACGGCGGTGTGCAGAAGGTCGCCCCGGTGCTCGCCGGCACCTTCCTGATCGGTGGCCTCGCCACGCTCTCGCTGCCCGGTCTCGCACCGTTCGTCAGCGAGTTCCTGGTCCTGGTCGGCACCTTCACGCGCTACCCGGCGATCGGCGTCATCGCCACCTTCGGCATCGTCCTCGCCGCGCTCTACACCCTCGTGCTGTACCAGCGGACGATGACCGGCCCGGTGAAGCCCGAGGTGTCGGCGATGCCCGACCTGCGCGTGCGGGAACTCGTGGTCGTCGCCCCGCTGATCGTGCTGCTGATCTTCCTCGGCGTCTACCCGAAGCCCGTCACGGACATCGTCAACCCCGCGGTCCAGCAGACCATGTCCGACGTACACAAGACCGACCCCAAGCCCTCGGTGGAGGCGGCCAAGTGAGCGCAACAGCCGTCCACAGCCTGTGGACAACCGCGGCCGACCCGATCGCCAAGATCCCGGCGCCGAAGATCGAATACGGACAATTGTCGCCGACTCTGATCGTCATCGGCGCCGCGCTCGTCGGCGTGCTGATCGAGGCGTTCGTCCCGCGCAGATCCCGCTACTACGCCCAGCTGTTCGTCTCCGTCGTGGCGCTGTGCGCCGCGTTCGCCGCGGTGGTCGGGCTGGCGGCCGACGGCTACGGCACCACGAAGGCGCACATCGCCGCCATGGGGGCGATCGCGGTCGACGGCCCGGCCCTCTTCCTCCAGGGCACGATCCTGCTGGCCGCTCTGGTCGCCCTGTTCACCTTCGCCGAGCGGCGCCTGGACCCGGCCGCGCACGGCAACCGCGTCGACTCCTTCGCCGCCCAGGCCGCGTCCGTGCCGGGCAGCGACAGCGAGCAGGCCGCGGTCAAGGCCGGGTTCACCACCACCGAGGTGTTCCCGCTGCTCCTCTTCGCGGTCGGCGGCATGCTGGTCTTCCCCTCGGCCAACGACCTGCTGACCCTGTTCGTGGCCCTGGAGGTCTTCTCCCTGCCGCTGTACCTGCTGTGCGCGCTGGCCCGCCGCAAGCGGCTGATGTCGCAGGAGGCCGCGGTCAAGTACTTCCTGCTCGGCGCGTTCGCCTCCGCCTTCACCCTGTTCGGCATCGCCCTGCTCTACGGCTACGCGGGCTCCGTGTCGTACGCGCGGATCGCGCAGGTCGTCGACGGCACGGTCACCGACGTCGACCCGGCCCTCGCCAACACCATGGGCAACGACGCGCTGCTGCTGGTCGGCGCCGCGATGATCGTGATGGGGCTGCTGTTCAAGGTGGGCGCGGTGCCGTTCCACATGTGGACGCCCGACGTCTACCAGGGCGCCCCGACCCCGGTGACCGGCTTCATGGCGGCGGCGACCAAGGTGGCCGCGTTCGGCGCCCTGCTCCGCCTGCTGTACGTCGTCCTGCCCGGCCTGCGCTGGGACTGGCGGCCGGTGATGTGGGCGGTGGCCATCATCACCATGCTGGGCGGCGCGATTGTCGCGATCACCCAGACCGACATCAAGCGACTGCTGGCGTACTCGTCCATCGCGCACGCCGGATTCATCCTCGCGGGTGTCATCGCCACGTCGAAGGAGGGCGTCTCCTCGGTCCTCTTCTACCTGGCCGGCTACTCGTTCGTGACGATCGGCGCGTTCGCCGTGGTCACCCTGGTCCGCGACGCGGGCGGCGAGGCCACCCACCTGTCCAAGTGGGCGGGGCTCGGCCGCCGCTCACCGCTGGTCGCGGCCGTGTTCGCGGTGTTCCTGCTGGCCTTCGCCGGTATCCCGCTGACCTCCGGGTTCGCGGGGAAGTTCGCCGTGTTCAAGGCGGCGGCGGACGGCGGCGCGGTCCCGCTGGTGGTGATCGGTGTGATCTCCTCGGCGATCGCGGCGTTCTTCTACATCCGGGTGATCGTGCTCATGTTCTTCAGCGAACCGCGGCCCGAGGGTCCGACCGTGGCCGTGCCGTCGCCGCTGACCACGCTGGCGATCGGGGTCGGCGTCGCGGTCACGCTGGTCCTGGGTGTGGCACCCCAGTACTTCCTGGACCTGGCGGGTCAGGCCGGGGTGTTCGTGCGCTGATTCTGCCCACCGGACCGGCCGCTGCCCGGCTCCCTCTTCCCCGAGGGCGCCGGGCAGCGGCCTGTCCGCTTCCTGGCTCGGTGACGAGCGACACCGCACCGGATCCGACCGAGCCTGTGGATAACTCCGGGGCTGTCGGTCCGGCCCCCTATCGTTGAGGAAGTGGTCGACGGACGACACACGGGGGACCGGCGGGGGACAGGACGATGGGCGCGACGGGCGGGATCAGCGAGATGCCAAGGGTGACCGAGGGGCCGGGAGCGGCCGCCAGCGAGGCGCTGGCCACACTGCACCGGGTCTTCGGATACGAGGCCTTCCGGGGCGAGCAGGAAGCGATCATCGAGCATGTGGTGGCGGGCGGCGACGCCCTCGTCCTCATGCCGACCGGCGGCGGCAAGTCGCTGTGCTACCAGATCCCCGCCCTGGTCAGGCCCGGTACGGGCATAGTGATCTCCCCGCTGATCGCGCTCATGCAGGACCAGGTGGACGCGCTGCGCGCCCTCGGCGTGCGGGCCGGCTTCATCAACTCCACGCAGGACTTCGACGAGCGTCGCACGGTCGAGGCCGAGTTCCTGGCCGGCGAGCTGGACCTGCTCTACCTGGCCCCGGAGCGACTGCGCCTGGAGGGCACGCTCGACCTGCTCTCCCGCGGCAAGATCTCCGTCTTCGCGATCGACGAGGCGCACTGCGTGTCCCAGTGGGGCCACGACTTCCGCCCGGACTATCTCACCCTGTCCCTCCTCGGCGAGCGCTGGCCGGACGTCCCGCGGATCGCCCTGACCGCCACGGCCACGCGCGCCACCCACGAGGAGATCACCCAGCGGCTGAACCTGCCGGCGGCCCGCCACTTCGTCGCCAGTTTCGACCGGCCCAACATCCAGTACCGGATCGTCCCCAAGGCCGACCCCAGGAAGCAGCTGCTCGCCTTCCTCCGCGAGGAGCACCCGGGCGACGCCGGCATCGTGTACTGCCTCTCCCGCAACTCGGTGGAGCGCACGGCGGAGTTCCTGACCGCCAACGGCATCGCGGCGGTGCCGTACCACGCGGGCCTGGACGCGGGCACCCGCGCCGCGCACCAGTCCCGGTTCCTGCGCGAGGACGGCCTGATCGTGGTGGCGACCATCGCCTTCGGCATGGGCATCGACAAGCCGGACGTGCGCTTCGTCGCCCACCTGGACCTGCCCAAGTCGATCGAGGGCTACTACCAGGAGACCGGCCGCGCCGGCCGGGACGGCCTGCCCTCCACGGCCTGGATGGCGTACGGCCTCAACGACGTCATCCAGCAGCGCAAGCTGATCCAGTCCGGCGAGGGCGACGAGGCATTCCGCCGGCGGGCCCAGGCCCACCTCGACGCGATGCTCGCGCTCTGCGAGACCGCCCGCTGCCGCCGCGGCCAGTTGCTCGCCTACTTCGGCCAGGACGCCCCGGCCGCGGACTGCGGCAACTGCGACACCTGCCTCACCCCGCCTGAGACCTGGGACGGCACGATCGCCGCCCAGAAGGCACTGTCGACGGTGGTACGGCTCCAGCGGGAGCGCGGGCAGAAGTTCGGCGCGATGCAGATCGTGGACATCCTGCTCGGCAAGCGCACCGGCAAGGTGATCCAGTTCGACCACGACCAGCTGTCGGTGTTCGGCATCGGCCAGGACCTCACCGAGGCGGAGTGGCGGGGCGTCATCCGGCAGCTGCTGGCGCAGGGGCTGCTCGCGGTCGAGGGGGAGTACGGCACGCTGGTGCTCACCGAGGCGAGCGGTTCGGTGCTGCGGCGGGAGCGCGAGGTGCCGCTGCGCAAGGAGCCGAAGAAGCCGGCCGTCTCCCGGTCCCGGTCGGGCTCCTCGGGCGGCGACCGCAAGCCGAGAGCCGCCGCGGCCGAGCTGCCCGACGAGCTGCTGCCCGCCTTCGAGGCGCTGCGTGCCTGGCGTGCCGAGCGGGCCCGGGAGCAGGGCGTCCCGGCGTACTTCATCTTCAACGACGCCACCCTGCGGGAGATCGTCACCCGCCGGCCCGGCTCGGTGCGGGAGCTGGGCGCGGTGAACGGCGTCGGCGAGAAGAAGCTGGCGACCTACGGGGAGGGCGTCCTCGCGGTGCTGGCGACCCTCGACGGCGCGAACCCGGCCCCGAACCCGGCCTCCGGCCCGGGCCATGAGGACCACTGGCCCGAGCCGGCCGAGGAACCGGAGCCGGAACCGGACGACTGGATATAGGGCGACTGGACAGAGCGGGCGGCTGGACGTCACGGGCGACTGACGGTGCGGCCGTTCGCCCGGCCGCACCGCCGCACGACCCGGTCAGGCCAGCGTCGTCAGCAGTCCGGGCGCGAAGGTGATCAGGAGGGGCAGCAGCGGCACCAGCGCGGCCACCGTCGTCGTCAGGGCCCGCTGCCGGCGCAGCAGCCGGGGCGGCGGCTCCAGCAGCCGGTCCACGCGTTCGCCGAGCAGCCGGCGGCTGGAGGCGCAGGACAGCACGCCCCGGTGCTGGTTCAGCTCGATCAGCGCGAGGGCGGTGGTCAGGTGCCCGCAGCGCCGGGAGGCGGTGTCGTCGGCGGCCAGTTCCACCAGGCGGTGCGTCTGGTCGCAGAAGTGGGCGAAGAGCGGCACGCGCGGAAAGCCGGTGGCGAGCGCGGTGGACAGGTGCAGCAGCCAGTCGTGGTGGGCGCGGGCGTGACCCCGCTCGTGGGTCAGGACGGCGTCCAGCTGGTGGTCGGTGAGCCGGTGCAGCGCCCCCGTGGTGACGACGAGCTGAGCCGGGTGCCCGGGCATCCACCAGGCGTCCGGGTACTCGTCCTCCAGCACCAGCATCGGACCGCGCGCCGCGGGCAGCCCGGCCGGCAGCTCGGGGGCGCGTTCGCGCAGCTGCGCCCGGGCCTGGTCGCGGCTGCGACGGGCCTCGACCAGCTCCCGGGCGAGCATCGCGGTCGTCCAGGCGGCCCCGCAGGCCAGCAGGACGGTCAGCGCGGCGGCCCACACCGGGGCGGCGGAGAGGTCGTAGGCGGCGGTGACGGAGGGCGGCGCCGGCGCGAACACCCGGTCGCGGACGGTGTGGAAGACGGCCGCCGCGCCCAGCACCAGTGCCGTCAGACAGCACAGCAGGACGGTGGCGACCAGGCACTGCCACACCCACAACGCGACCACGGGTTCCCGCTCGGGCCAGCCGGCGCGGGTCAGCGCGCGCGGTGCCGGGACGGCCGCCGTCAGCGCGACGACACTCAGCAGGAGCAGGCAGACGGTCATGCCGGGGCTCCGGTTCCTGGTCGGAGAGGTGTGCGGATATCGGCGGCGGCGCGCGGGGACGCGCGCCGCTGGGTGGTGCGTGTCCCGTCAGTATGACGGGACACGCGGCACACGTCAGGTGCCCGGGACGAACCGCCGCAGCCCCCGGGCCGGCCGGTGCCTCAGCCCGCCACGATCCGCCCGGTGACCTCGCCGAGGCCCACCCGGGTGCCGTCCGGGCCCGGGGCCCATGCGGACAGGGTCACCACATCGCCATCCTCCAGGAACGCCCGCTTGCCGTCGGGGAGTTCGAGGGGGTCGCGGCCGTTCCAGGTCAGTTCCAGCAGGGAGCCGCGCTGGCGCTCCTCGGGCCCGCTGACCGTGCCGGAGCCGTACAGGTCGCCGGTGCGCAGCGAGGCGCCGTTGACCGTCATGTGGGCCAGCTGCTGGGCCGCGGTCCAGTACATGGTGGAGAAGGGGGGTTCGGAGACGACATGGCCGTTGATCGAGACGGACATCCGCAGGTCGTAGCCGCCGGGCTCGATGCCGGGCGCCGAGTCGTCCAGGTAGGGCAGCAGGGGGTGCGTGCGCTCCGGCGGTGCCACGCGCGCGTGTTCCAGCGCCTCCAGCGGGGTGATCCACGCCGACACGGAGGTCGCGAAGGACTTGCCGAGGAACGGGCCGAGCGGGACGTACTCCCAGGCCTGGATGTCCCGCGCGGACCAGTCGTTCAGCAGGCAGAGGCCGAAGACGTGGTCCTCGAAGTCGGCCAGTGCGACCGGCCGGCCCAGCTCGGAGGGCACGCCCACGACGAACCCGACCTCGGCCTCGATGTCCAGCCGGACCGACGGCCCGAAGACGGGTGCCGGGTCGCCGGGACCCTTGCGCTGCCCGGAGGGCCGTACGACGTCCGTGTCCGAGACGACGATGGTGCCGGAGCGGCCGTGGTAGCCGATCGGGAGGTGCTTCCAGTTGGGCGTGAGGGAGTCCTCGGCGTCCGGGCGGAAGATTTGGCCGACGTTCCTGGCGTGGTTCTCCGAGGCGTAGAAGTCGACGTAGTCCGCCACCTCGACGGGCAGGTGCAGGGTGACCTCGGACAGCGGGTGGAACAGCGGCTCGATCGCCTCCTGGTGGACGGGGTCCGTGATCCAGGAGGTGAGGGCGCGCCGTACGTCCGACCAGGTGGTGCGGCCGGCGGCCAGCAGCGGGTTAAGGGTGGGACGGGCGAGCAGGGAGTGGTACGGCGAGCCGAGCGCGGCGGCCGCGGCGCCCGCGTCGAGGACGTGGTCCCCGAGCCGGACACCGACCCTGCGCTCCGTGCTGCCGGAGGGCGAGAACACGCCATAGGGAAGGTTGTGCGGGCCGAAGGGGTCGCCCTCGGGGACGTCGAAGGGGGGCATGTGGTGCTGCCTCACTCTCATCCGCGCCATGCATGGCGATGCGTTCCATGTGGTTGCGCCACACGTTACGGCCGGGTGGCGTGTCTTGGGCAGTGCCGCAGGCCTCCCGGCACGGCGTGGGCATCCGCCCTCGGTACGACGCTCGGCGCATCGCTCGAAAGGTTGCTCGCACAATGTCTAAAGAGTTCGCAATGTCCGAATGACCCTTGTCGGAGCGGGCAATTCCGGCTTAGCGTCCTTTGGGACACGGACGGGGTGGGTCCGTTCCATTGGGGGGACACGTGGGGGGACCCGTGGCCAAGACCGCCGTCGGCATGCCGTTCGAGGTCGACCGTGACGTGCCGGGACTGATCGTCAAGTTCGGCGACTATCCGCTGCACCACGGCGGTGTGGGGGCCATCCGCAGCCTGGGCCGGCTGGGGGTGCCCATGTACGCCGTCACCGAGGACGCGTACACGCCGGCCGCCGCCTCGCGCTATCTGAAGAAGGCGTTCGTCTGGCCGACGACGGGCGCGGAGGACCCCGGCCACCTGGTCGAGGGCCTGCTGCGCATCGGCCGCCGGATCGGCCGCCCGGCGGTGCTGGTCCCGACGGACGAGGAGGCCGCCGTACTGATCGCCGAGCACCAGCACGAGCTGGCCGGCTCCTTCCTCTTCCCGCGCGTGGACCCCGCGCTGCCCCGCCGGCTCGCCAGCAAACAGGGACTGCACGAACTGTGCGTGGAACACGGTGTCGCGAGCCCGCGGACCGCGTTCCCGCGCTCGTACGACGACATCGCCGCCTTCGCCGACACGGCCCGCTTCCCGGTGGTGGCCAAGAACCGCGAGGCGTTCGTCCGGCGCGAACGCCCCGCCGTGTACGGCACCACGCGGATCGCCACCCGCGCGGGCCTGCTCGGCCTCGCCCGCGACTGGGGCGACGACCCCGGCGTGGTCCTCCAGGAGTATCTGCCGCGCGAGGAGGCCGAGGACTGGATCGTGCACGCCTGCTTCGACCGGGACTCCGCCCCGCTCGCGCTGTTCACCGGGGTGAAGGTCCGCTCCTGGCCGCCGCACGCGGGCATGACGGCGACCGCGTACGTCGTCGACAACCCGGAACTCTCCGACCTCGCGGCCCGTTTCATCAAACAGATCGGCTTCAGCGGCATCATCGACCTCGACCTGCGCTTCGACCGGCGCGACGGACAGTACAAGCTCCTCGACTTCAACCCGCGCATGGGCGCCCAGTTCCGGCTCTTCGAGAGCGAGTCGGGGGTGGACGTCGTCCGCGCGATGCACCTGGACCTGACCGGCCGCACCGTTCCGGAGGGGGAACAGCGCGCCGGCCACCGTTACATCGTGGAGAACATCGACCTGCCCGCCCTCCTCGCCTACCGCCGCAGCGGCTATACGACGCCGCACGCACCGGCGAGGGCGAGCGGGACCGAACTGGCCTGGTTCGCGGGTGACGACCCGCTGCCGTTCCTCACGATGCTCGCCCGCTTCGTGCGCCCGGGCGCGAAGCACCTCTATCAGCTGTGGCGGACCAACCGCCGCGGCAGCAGCACCTCCACGAAGTAGGCAAGGCCACCGAGGGGTGGCGCACCGCGTCCTGGGGAGGGACTTCGTGATGCGACCGGTTGCAGTCATCGGGGCAGGGCCGTTCGGCCTGTCCACCGCCGCCCATCTACGGGCGCGCGGCATCCCCGCCCGGATCTTCGGCGACCCCATGGTCAGCTGGCGTGACCACATGCCCGAGGGCATGCTCCTGAAATCGACCCCCGCCGCCTCCAGCTTCCACTGCCCGCAGTCCGGCCACACCCTGGGCGACTACTGCGACGCGGCCGGGATCCGCCGCCTGGTGACCGACGAGGACATCATCCCGGCGGAGACGTTCATCGCCTATGGCGAGTGGTTCCAGCAGCGGCTGGTCCCCGACCTGGAGCGGGTGCGGGTCGTCTCGGTGGACCGGGACAGGAGCGGCGGCTTCGAACTGAAGCTGGACTCGGGGGAGTTGTTCACCGCGCGCGCGGTCGTCGTCGCCACCGGCCTGTCCGGGCTGGCGCATCTGCCCGCGGAACTGGCCGGTGCGGCGGCCGACGGCCCCGCCCCGGCGGGCCCGGTCTCGCACAGCTCCCAGCACCACGACCTCGGCCGCTTCGCCGGCAAGGAGCTGATCGTGATCGGCGCCGGCCAGTCCGCGCTGGAGACGGCGGCGCTCGCCGCCGAGGCGGGCGCACGCGTGCGCGTGGTCGCGCGCGGCCGCGGCCGGGTCGCCTTCGGCGCCCCGCCCTGGGGCCAGCCGAAGCTGCGCCCCGAGTCCCCGTTCGGCCGCGCCTGGTCGCTGTGGGCGCTCAGCTACCACGCGCAGCCCTACCGCCACCTGCCCGAGCCCACCCGCCACTACCTGGTCCGGCGGGTCCTCGGCCCGCTCGGCGCCTGGTGGCTGCGCGAGCGCTTCGAGAGTGCCGTGCAGGTGCAGGAGGTGCAGCGGGTGGTGAGCGCCGAGGCGCCGGACGGCACCCCCGTCCTCACCGTCCGCACCCACGGCGGCCGTACCGAGCGGCTCACCGCCGACCATGTCATCGCCGCGACCGGCTACCGCGTCGACATCGCGGCGATGGACTTCCTCGGCCATGAGCTGCGCACCCGGCTCGCGCTCAGCCGGGGCACGCCCAAGCTCGGTGCCGGCTTCGTCTCCTCCGTACCCGGCCTGTACTTCACCGGCCTGCCGGCGGCGTCGTCGTACGGACCGGTGATGCGCTTCGTGTGCGGTACGGACTTCGCCTCCCCGCGCCTGGCGAAGCACCTGGCCGCGGCCCACGGCTGAGCTCCGGGCCGACGCGGGGCGTCATCAGCGGGAAGACACACACCAGTTGGGGGTGATCAGCACACAAGTGCGCGCTGTGACAGATGAGTCGGCGGGGCGTGGTGTCCGTATTCTCTGATCATGGCACCCTCCCCCGCATATTCACTCATCGCCACCGACCTGGACGGAACCCTGCTGCGCGGTGACGACACCGTCTCCGACCGGTCGCTCGCCGCGCTCGCGCGGGCGGCGCGGGCCGGTGCCCGGCATCTGGTGGTCACGGGCCGCCCGGCCCCGCGGGTACGGCCCCTGCTGGCCGTGCTCGGCTGCACGGGGCTCGCGGTATGCGGGCAGGGCGCGCAGGTCTACGACGCCGGGGCCGGCCGTCTGGTGTGGTCGGTCCGGCTGGACCGGGAGCTGGCCGAGACGGCGCTCGGCAAGATCGAGGCGGAGGTGGGACAGGTCTTCGCCGCCGTCGACCAGGACGGGGTGGACGGGCTCACGCTCATCGAGCCCGGGTACCGGATGCCGCATCCGGCCCTGCCCGCCGTCCGGGTCGGCCGGCGCGACGACCTGTGGTGCGCGCCCATCAGCAAGGTGCTGCTGCGCCACGCCACCCTGTCGGACGACGAACTGGCGGCCACCGCGCGCGCGGTGGTGGGGTCGCTGGCGACGGTCACCATGTCGGGCCCGGGGATGGTGGAGCTCCAGCCGCGCGGGGTGACCAAGGCGACCGGGCTGGCGCTGGCCGCCGAGCGGCTCGGCACCGGCGCCGACCGGGCGCTGGCGTTCGGGGACATGCCCAACGACGTCCCGATGTTCGAGTGGGCCGGGCACGGGGTCGCCATGGCCAACGCGCATCCGGAACTGAAGGCGGTGGCCGACGAGGTCACCCTGTCGAACGAGGACGACGGCATCGCCGTCGTCCTCGAAAGACTCTTCCCTACCGACTGACCGGTTCTTCAGTAGGCACCGGCCGGTCGGGGACCTCAGTACGCGCCGAAGACGTTGTCGATGGACCCGTACCGCGCGGCGGCGTAGTTGCAGGCGGCCGTGATGTTCGCGACCGGGTCGTAGGGGTCGAAGGAGGTGCCGGCCACGTGGTAGGCCTGGAAGGTCGGGTCGATGACCTGGAGCAGGCCCTTGGAGGGGATGCCCGCGGCGGCGTTGGAGTCCCAGAGGTTGATGGCGTTCGGGTTGCCGGAGGACTCCCGCATGACATTGCGGTAGATGCCGTTGTAGGTGCCCGGGATGCCCTTCTGGGCCATGATCGCGAGCGACTCGCGGATCCAGCCGTCGAGGTTGTTCGGGTACCCGGCGAGCGTGGTGGAGGCCGTGGCGGTCGTGCCGGTGGCGGCGGACGCGGTGGTGGCGCCGATGAGCGGCAGGGCGAGGACGGCGACGCCGGTGCCGGCGACGGCGAGCGCGCGGACGAGGCGGTTGGTGCGGGGACGGCGGGGCTGAGCGGCAGCAGACATGGGGGCGTTCCTCTCCGGCGCCTGCGAGGTGAGCTGTCGGGTTCGGGCGGGGAGGTGCCCGGCCGTGCCCTGGAGGAGGCATGGCTTCACCCCTAGCCGGGCCGGTGCGGCGTGTGCCTTCCGGTCCGGCGGCTTACCTGGGTCCCCCGCTCCTGCCGTACGAATGGGTTCGTGGATGGGTATGCGGGCGGCGGCAGGATTCGGCGTCCGCCCGACGGCCCGGAACGTATGCGAGAGCACATGTCGGGAACAAGTACTGGATTCACACAACGCACTATTTGACCTTGGTCTGCGCCATATGGGGTACTTGATCCTTTGCGGTTGCCAATGCTCAACTCGCTTGCAGGGCAAGGAGGAAGCGGGCCTGCGGGGGAGGGGTGCCCGGGAGTGGCCGCGTGACCCAATTCACGGAATAGCAAGTCATTCCAAAACGGACATGAGGGATTCAAGGTACCCATTGGATCTAATGGGTGTAATGGATGTAATGGAGTTGCCCGCGCGGCGCGACAAGGCGCTCGGAGTTCTGTTAAGTCGATAGATGTCCGTTCTTACCATCCGATCGGAACCTTAGTGATCATGATCCGATGTCGACCGGGCTGGACCGGTGGGCGCTATCGGTGATCGAAACAGGACCGGATACGCTGACTCGAGTGATGGCAGCGACCTATCGACAAACCGTGTAATCGCCAGCAGACACCAGCAGACAGGAGACCCCTCGTGACCGTCGTCGGGCCGTTCGGGCTGAGCGTGCGGGACCAGGCTCTGGAAGCCGATGTCCAGGCCGGATTGACGGCTGTCGAGGAAGGCTTGCTCGAGGCCACCAAGAGCGAGGTTCCGTTCATCACGGAGGCCGCACAGCACCTCGTACGGGCCGGCGGGAAGCGGTTCAGGCCACTGCTCGTCATGCTCGCGGCGCAGTTCGGCGACCCCTACGCCCCGGGCGTGGTGCCGTCGGCCGTCGTCGTCGAGCTGACCCATCTGGCCACGCTGTACCACGACGACGTCATGGACGAGGCCGCCGTGCGGCGCGGCGTGGACAGCGCCAACACCCGCTGGGGCAACTCCGTCGCGGTCCTCACCGGCGACTTCCTCTTCGCCCGGGCCTCCCAGATCCTCGCCGACCTGGGCCCCGAGGCGGTCCGGGTCCAGGCCCTCGCGTTCGAACGGCTGGTCACCGGCCAGATCCTGGAGACCGCCGGTCCCTCGGACGGCCGTGACCCGGTCGAGCACTACCTGGACGTGCTCGCCGGCAAGACGGGCTCGCTGGTGGCGGTCTCCTGCCGGTTCGGCGCGATGATGTCCGGCGCCGACGAGACGGTCGTCGACGTCCTCACCCAGTACGGCGAGCGGCTCGGGGTCGCCTTCCAGCTCGCCGACGACGTCCTGGACATCGCCTCCGACTCGCACGAGTCCGGCAAGACCCCGGGCACCGACCTGCGCGAGGGCATCCCGACCCTCCCCGTGCTCCGGCTGCGCGAGCGGGCGGCCCGGCTGGGTCTGCCCGAGGACATCGCGCTGTGCGAGCTGCTCGACTCCGACCTCAGCGACGACGCACGGCACGCCGAGGTGCTGACCGCGCTGCGTGCCCACCCCGCGCTGGAGCAGGCCCGCCGGGACACGGTGCGGTACGCGGAGGAGGCGCGGGCCGCGCTGTCGCCGCTGCGGGAGTGCGACGCCAAGGTGGCGCTGCTGGAGCTGTGCGACGCGGTGGTCCACCGGGCCGGCTGACGCCCGTTCGACGGATGCCCTGCGGGCCCCGTGCGGGCCCCGTGTGGGCCCTGGGCGGGCCCGACCCCTACGGGTTCGAAGCGGTCGCAGCGCCTCCATGTCATACCCCAGGCGTACACGGAGTTGGCTCCGAGGTCTGACGCTTTCTCATGGCCGATTTGGTGAGATGGAAACCACGGAAATCACCACTCCTCACCGATTCGGGTGAGAATGGCGGCTCAGGTGGACCAGCGTGGGGACAGCCGCCGCCGACGACGGAGGTAAGGCACACATGGCACCGTACGAATCCGACGACGCACCGAGCGCTGCGCGGGACGAGGACGCGCGCTCCGGCCGACGCAAGGCCGCCCGGTACGCCGTGCCGGTCGCGGTGGTGGGAGTGGCGGCGGCCACCATCGGGCTGGTCCCGGCGCTCGCCAACTCCGGCGACCCGGACCTGCCCCGGGTCACCGCACAGCAGCTCATCGAGAAGATCGCCAAGTCGGACGTGCAGCAGCTGTCCGGCACCGTGAAGATCAGCACCGACCTCGGCCTGCCGAACCTCGGCGGCCTGGAGAACAGCCTCGCCTCCGGCGCGGGCAAGGGCGACGGCTCCTCCGCCGACCCGCAGGCCAAGCTCACCGAGCTGGTCTCCGGCACGCACACGCTGCGCGTCGCCGCCGACGGCCCCGACCGGCAGAAGCTGTCGCTGCTGGAGACCGGCGCCGAGTACAGCATCATCCACAACGGCCGGGACGTCTGGGGGTACGACAGCCGGAGCAACCAGGTCCACCACAGCACCAAGGCTGCTCCCGGCGCCCGGCACGGGGAGCGCGCGGGCGAGCCGCCGGCCACGCCCAAGGACTTCGCCGACCAGGCCCTGAAGGCGGTGGACGACACCACGTCCGTCACCGTCGACGGCACCGCGCAGGTCGCCGGGCGGGACGCCTACAAGCTGCTGATCAAGCCCAGGCAGTCGGGCACCACGGTCGGCGCGATCAGCATCGCCGTCGACGCGAAGACGGGCCTGCCGCTGAAGTTCACGCTGACCCCGAAGAGCGGCGGCGCCGCCGTCGTCGACGTGGGCTTCACCCGGGTCTCCTTCGCCAAGCCGGCCGCCGCCACCTTCGACTTCACCCCGCCCAAGGGCGCGAAGGTCACCGAGGACAAGCAGGACCACAAGGCCCGCGAGCACGCTCCGGCGGCGGGCCGGGACTTCGCCCGGGGGTTCGATCCGGCCGAGGTGCTGGGCAAGGGCTGGTCGTCCGTGGCCACCTTCGACACCGGTGCCAAGGGCGGCCTGCCCACCGGCGCCAAGGGCGGTGACCTCGGTGGCTTCCTCGGCTCGCTCGGCGATCACGTCTCCGGGAAGTTCGGCAAGGGCACGGTCTTCTCCACCCGCCTGGTCAACGCGCTGATCACCGACAACGGCAAGGTGTACGCCGGAGCGGTGACCAAGGAGGCCCTGGTGAAGGCGGCCAACGAGGGCAAGTAGGCCCTGCCGGGGGGCGGGGCCGGGCCCCGGGGAGGCGGCCTTCGCCTCCCCGGGCGGGCACGGGACGAGGGGGAGCCGATGGGCGAGCCGTCACAGGACCTGCGCGCTTCAGGGGACGCGGACCCACGCGCCGCCGACCCACCTGCCGCCGACCCGCCTGTCGCGGACCCACCTGCCGCCGACCCGCCTGTCGCCGACCCGCCTGTCGCGGACCCGCACGCCGCTGGCCCGCACGCCGTGGCGGACGCCCCGCCGTATGCCATCGCCACCCGCGGCCTCACCAAGCGCTACCGCGGCGGACAGCTCGCCGTCGACGGCCTGGACCTGACCGTCCCGGCGGGCAGCGTCTTCGGCTTCCTCGGCCCGAACGGCTCCGGCAAGACCACCACCATCCGCATGCTGATGGGCCTGATCGAGCCGACCTCCGGCACCGCCCGGGTACTGGGCCGCCCGATGCCCCGGGCGGCCCGTGCCGTGCTGCCCCAGGTGGGCGCGCTCATCGAGGGCCCCGCGCTGTACGGCTTCCTCTCCGGCCGGGACAACCTGCTGCGCTACGACGCCGCCGACCCGACCGCCGACCCCCGCACCCGGTACGCACGCGTCGCCGCTGCGCTGGACCGGGTGGGTCTCACCGCCGCGTCCGGCAAGAAGGCGAGCGCCTACTCGCTCGGCATGAAACAGCGCCTGGGACTGGCCGCCGCCCTGCTCCAGCCGCGCCGGCTGCTCGTCCTGGACGAGCCGACCAACGGCCTCGACCCGCAGGGCATGCGCGAGATCCGCACCCTGGTCAGGGAGTTGGCCGCCGACGGCACCACCGTGTTCCTCTCCTCGCACCTGCTCGACGAGATCGAGCAGGTCTGCACCCACGCGGCGGTCATGACGCAGGGCCGGCTCGTCGTGCAGGGCTCGGTGGCCGAGCTGGCGGCCGGGGCGCGCGGGCGGCTGGCGGTGACCACTCCGGACCCGGCCGAGGCGGCCCGGGTGCTCAAGGAGCTGGGGCTCGCGGATGTCACCACCGACGGCGACCGGGTCACCGGGGAACCACCCGCGCGGGACCTCGCCGAGGTGAACGCGGCCCTGGTCGCGGCCGGCATAAGAGTGCGCGGCTTCACGCTCGAACGGGCCTCGCTGGAGGACGCGTTCGTGGCGCTGACCGGGGAGGGCTTCGATGTCACGGGCTGAGACCCTGCCGGGCGGGGCTGAGAGCCTGCCGGGCGGGGGTGAGAGCCTGCCGGGCGCACCCCCGCCTCCGGCCGCCCGCCGGCCCAGCCCGCTCTGGACTCTCGGCCTGCTCCGCAGCGAGCTGTTCACCACCGTCCGCCGCTGGCGCACGCTCGCGCTGCTCGGGGTGCTGGCCGCGGTGCCGGTGCTGATCGGGATCGCGGTGAGGATCGAGACGCGCGGCGGGGTGGGCGGCGATCACCGGGCGGGCGGCCCGGCGTTCATCACCCAGGTCACCAACAACGGCCTGTTCCTGGTGTTCACGGCGCTGGCCGCGACCCTGCCGTTCTTTCTGCCGATGGCCGTCGGTGTCGTCGCGGGCGACGCGATAGCGGGCGAGGCGGGCGCAGGAACCCTGCGCTATCTGCTGGTCGCCCCGGCCGGCCGGACCCGTCTGCTGCTCACCAAGTACGCGACCGTGCTGGCCTTCTGTCTGCTGGCCACGCTGGTGGTCGCGGTCTCGGCGCTGCTGGTCGGCGCGTTGCTGTTCCCGCTCGGCGAGCTGACGACCATATCGGGCACCCGGATCGGCTTCGCCGAGGGGCTCGGCCGGGCCCTGCTGATCGCCCTGGTCGTCGCCGCCTCACTGGTCGGGGTGGCGGCGCTCGGCCTGTTCGTGTCGACCCTCACCAACAGCGGCATCGCGGCGATGGCGACCACCGTGGGGCTCCTGATCACCGTGCAGATCCTCGACCAGATACACCAGCTCCACGCCGTGCAGCCGTACCTCTTCTCGCACTACTGGCTGTCCTTCGCCGACCTGATACGCGACCCCGTCTACTGGGACGACCTGACGAGGAACCTCGGCCTCCAGGCCCTGTACGCAGCGGTGTTCGGCTCGGCGGCCTGGGCGAGGTTCACGACGAAGGACATCAGCGCGTAGTCGTGGACGCTTCCCCGGCCGTCTCGTGCGGGTAGCGCGCGAAGGGTGCCTCCCGGTCGAAGAACGTCTTCGCGCGGGCCAGCGCCTCGGTGTCCTTCAGCACGTCGCCGGGTGCGGTGCCGTTGCCGAGCAGCACCCCGCCGAAGCGCATGCCCATGTAGGCGGCGGAGTTGTTGAGCGTGCCGAGGTAGGGATCGGCGACGGACGCTTCCTCCGCCGCCAGCGCGGCGATGCCCCAGAGAGTGCGGCCGGCCAGGGTCGCCCGGAAGTCCGCGCCGGGTGTGCGGAGCCAGCCCGACCAGTAGTCCAGGTAGCGCTTGGTGAGGCCGGACACCGAGTACCAGTACAGCGGCGAGGCGATCACGATGTCCGTGGCCGCGAGGGTGGCGTCCAGCAGCAGGGCCTCCGCGCTGTCGGACGGCGGCTGTGCGTGGTCGCTGCCGTGCCGCAGGTCCGCGAAGTCGGGCAGCGGAAGCTCGGCGAGCCGTATCCACTGCTGCTCGACATCCGCCGGCAGCTGTTCGGCGGCCGCGCGGGCCAGCAGCTCGGTGTTGCCCTCGGCACGGGCACTGCCCAGCACGAACAGGAAACGGCGTGTGGTCATGACTACCCCCAGGGGTCACCGGCGGACGGGCACTGCGCAACATAATGCACCTGCATTATATGCACACGCAAGAGAATCCCGCTCAGGTCGATGACCCGTCACCGGAACCACTGCCGAGCAGCAACGCCATGACACCGACCAGCGTCGCGCTGCTGACGATCTCCCGGCGGGCGATCATCCCGGGCACCCGGGAAAGAGGGATCCACTCCATCCGGTCGGACTCGTTGCGCTCGGTCGGGGCACCGATCCGCCGGGCGTCGTCCGCGCGGAACACGAAATGCCGGGCATCGGTGATACCGGCGGCGGGCTCCGCGTACACCAGCTCCCGCAGCGACCCCGGCCGCCAGCCCGTCTCCTCCTCCAGCTCCCGCGCGGCCGCCCGCACCGGCTCCTCACCGTCCTCGACCAGCCCCATCGGCAACTCCCACGCCCAGGTGTCCGTGACGAACCGGTGCCGCCACAGCATCAGGACCCGCCGCTGCCCGTCGACGGCGGCCGTCACCGCGACATCCCGCAACCGCACCACGTGGTAGTCGACCCGGGCGCCGTCGGGCTGCTCGACGTCGAGCGACCGCAGACGCACCCAGGGCGTGTCGTAGACCGCCCGCTCCCCGTGAACCGTCCACCGCATCACAAACCCCTCCTCGCGCCAACGCAGTTGCCACCCGCTCCCGAGATCACGGCGAGCGGCATGACCACCATGAACAGGAACCCTCGTGCATGCGAGGCGGCCCGGCATCTGGGACGAGGCTGTGACGTCGCGGTGACGCGTGAGCCGAACCGAGGGGACAGACTGGTGAGTACGACACGAGGGGTACGACCGGATCGCACGGCGGGGGAGAGAGGCACACCGATGGCCCGACTCAGCTTCGAGAAGAAGCGGGCACCACAGCCCGTGGCGCACCCGGCGGCGGTGGCCGTCCGGGTGTTCGGCGCGGGCGACGCGTCGGTGGGCGGAACATCGGTCATGGCGGCCCCCGGGGAGGACATCCAGCAGGCCGTCCTGAACCACCTCCAGCGCCTGGCCATCAGCCTGGGCGCCCCCATACACGCCACCATCCAGGACGACGTCGCCGGCTGCGTGGTTCCCCTGGAGGTCTCGGCGGACGGATCCAGCAGGGTGGCGGGCGAGCCGACACGGGTGGCTCCGCCGGTACGGCCGCAGGAGCCCGCGGAAGAGTCCGCCCCCGCCCCGGCACCGGCCGCCCCCGCCCCGGTGAAGCCCGCCCCGGCACCGGCCGTCCCCGAAGCGGAATCCGTCCTCCCCGACTACACGACCACCCACACCCCTCCCCGCGGATTCGACGCCGTCGCCGAGGAGATGCTGGGCGACGGCCCGCTGACCGAGACCGCGGAGGGCGCCGAGCTGCTGGGCGAGCCGATCGCGCGGATCAACGAGGCCGTACGGGAAGGGCGTATCGAGCTGGCGGTGGATCTCGTGGACCGTACCGTCGAAGAGGCGACGGCGGCGCTGGGCCCGCACCACGCCGAGGTGCTGCACCTGCGCGAACTCACCGCCTACATCGCCTACCTGGCGGGCGACCCGGTCCGCGCCTTCCGCCTCTCCCTCGACCTCGCCCGCCAGCGCCGGCAGACGCGGGACGCGGAGGCGGCCTACGGCAATGTGCAGAGCGCGGCGATGGCGTGGCGTGCGGTACGCGACCCCGAGGTGGGGCTGCGGCTCGGCCACGACCTCATCGACCTCTGGACGCACCTCGCCGCGGAGCCCGGCCCCGCCGCCGAAGACCCCCACCCCCTGGACTCGGCCCGCGCCCGCATGCTCCGCCTGACGGACAGGGCGGCCCGGCTGGCAAAGCCGTAACCGGCGCCCGCTGCCTAGGACGTCATCCAGTGGTCTCGTCCGAAGGCCTGGCGTTACGCCGCTCCTCGGGGACCAGCTTCTCGTACAGGGCGAGCACCCGCTCCTTTCCTTCCCGAAGTTCAAATCTAATGCCTTGGTCTCCGGGGTATGGGTTTCGGTGGTCGAATCCGCCACGGTAGATGGTGCGGGGAACCCCGTCAGGGAATGCGTCGCAGTAAGGGATCCACTGATCCAGCGAGGACCTGCCAGCGGGATTTCTGCGCTGCTTCACTTTGGTGCAGGCATCACAAATGTTGGGGAGTCGGCGCATCCGTCATCTCCTCCTAATTGGCTTTGAGGTGCTTGTCTATGATTTTGCCGATTTCCGAGGCGAATGGCCGGGGGGTGGGGGCGAGTCTGTGCTCGGTGAACGCCTCTGCCATCATCTCGTGCGGCGTGGTGGAGCCATAGTCGGAGAGTAGCTGACTGAGTGCCTCGCCTGTCGGGGCGTCATGGTCCTTCAAAGAATCATACGAGCGCCCGATGTGCCGGGAGACGGCATCGTTCAACTCCAGACGGGCGGACGGCGAGTCGAAAATCTGCTGCGCGCAATGGTGGCCGAATTCATGATAGAACACGCCTTTGGGGGAGCCCCCGCCGGGCACAGTAAATCCGCTGGCTTCCTCTTCGGCTCCTCTGAGTGCGGCCTCTTCCGCGTCGGAGAACGCTTCGGCGTTGACGTAGATGCCGGAATCCGGCGTCCCGGAATATGGTAGTGCGTATGCCAGGACGCTCGGGTCTATGGGTTGCTCGGTCCGCACTTGGTTCATGCCATCGAATACCGTCGGGTAATCGGCAGACAGTTCCTTCATTGCTTCATTGAATTGTGTGGCGCATTCTGGTGATACTGGATCGGTCATGTAGTCCAGTGCTACGTTGTGCGGCTTTGTGATTTCCCGGCCGTCCTTTTGAGCTGTTTCCAGCCGTTGGGTGGGGTCTTCGGGAGCCACTGGGGCCTCGGTCTTCTCCGGAGCGAGCTGTGCAGGCGCTTCCGTGGCGTGAGAGTCGCGAGCCTCGGCAGACTTCGATTCACCGCGAGGAGTGTCCGCTACCTCGCCGAATCCTGCCGTTTCGGCAAGTCCTTCAGTCGGCTCTGGCGCTTCCTCGGCGGATTGCAGTGGTTCGGCCGGCTCCGGCACTGTCTCTGCGTATCCGGTCGTGTCGGGTGGCTCTGCTGCCTCCTCGGCCTCCGATGCCTGAAGCGGCTCGGGTGCCTCCTCGGAGTCAGCGTCTGCCTCGTGAGGCTCGGGTGCCTCGGCAGAATCCGTCAGCTCGCCGGGCTCCGGGGCTTCGGCAAGTCCTTCAGTCGGCTCCGGCGTTTCCTGGGTGGATTCCGGTTCCGGCGCTTCAGGGAACCCGGGTTCCGGAGCCTTCTCCGGCTCCGCTTCCGGCGCCTCTCCGGACGCGGGCTCCGGCGCTTCCCGCGCCTCTATCGGCTCCGGTGCCTCCGGCTCGGGCGCCTCCGGCGGCTGCGGTGTTTCCGCAGGCTCAGGCTCAGGGGCTTCCGTGGGGTCCGGCGCTTCTGCCGGCGCTGGTGCTTCCACTGGCTCCGGTGCCTCTATCGGCTCCGGCCCCTCCGTCGGTTCTGCCTCCTTCTCCGGCTCGGGCTCAGGCGCCTCCGCTGGCTCTGGGGCTTCCGTCGGTTCCCGCGCCGCCTGTGCGTCGCTCGGCTCGGGGGCCTCCGATGCCTCCATCGGCTCCGGTGCCTCTGTCGGTTCAGGGGCCTCCGGCTCCGGTCGGCGCTCCGGCCGGCGGTCGGTCACGCGCCGTCCTCGGGGGGCTGGTGGGTGCGGAAGAGGCGGACCCAGGGCAGGGTCTTGCGTTGCCAGGCCTCGCGGGCGACATGGGTGAAGACACAGGCCTGGTAGTCGGCGGCCGCCGTGGGCTCGCTGGTCGCGGCGGGGAGGGGGACCCGGTCCGCGATGTCGCCGATCCAGGTGGCCGTCGACTGCCACCAGACCGCCTGTTCCTGCTTGGACTTGGGATACGAGGTGACGCGCTGCCGCAGTTCCTTGCCGTCTTCCGGCCAGACCGCCGTCGCCGCCCGGGAGCGGAAGAGGCAGCGGTGCCGGCAGCCCTCGCACTCCGGGAAGGGGGCGAGGGCGTCCTCGATCGACGGGTGGGCCGCGGCGATCGAGCGGAACCGGGCGGAGAGTTCGGCGGGAGTGGCCAGGGGCGCCCGGGGGACACCCGCCTCGCGGGCCGCTGCCGCGCGCACGTCCGGGACCGCGACCAGGGCCGGGCGGTCCAGCCGGTCGTGGTGGACGAAGGCCTGGAACGGCTCCAGGGTGGCCGCGTACCGCTCCTGGTCGGCGGAGAACCGCATGGTGCCGCCGATGAGTTCACGGTCGGCCGCGGCCGGCAGGCGGTGCATCACCTTCAGGTTGGTGTTCTTGTACGCGTCCTCCACCAGCTTGCCCGGCACCTGCTCGACGATCACGATGCTCTCGCCGTACTTCCGGTTCTCCGCCAGGGTGTTGGCGAAGGCCTGGGCGGCGCGGGCCTGGGCGTTGCCCTCCTTGCTGTCACCGGACTGGCCAGCGGGGCGGCCGAGCAGACGGTGCGCCTCCTCGATCACCGTGACATGGGCGAGGGAGCCGCCGGCCCGGTTGGCCTTGTAGTGCTCGGTCATCGACTGGAGGATCAGCGCGGTGATCAGCGACTGCTCCTTCTCGTTGTCACCGACCGCCGCCAGCTCCACCACCACCGGACGGTTCAGCAGCTCGGTCACCGGGTACGACCGGGCCACGTCCAGCGTGCTCCCGCAGGCGCCCTCGGCCAGCGCCTCGGCCCGCAGCCGCGACGCCGCGATGATGTTGTCCCGGACCTCGCCGGAGTAGTCGAGCGCCTCGCACTGCCGGCGCATCTCGGCGATGAAGTCCCGCAGCGTGGGCCACTCATGGGAGGAGTCCGCGATGTCCGTCGGGACGATGCCCTTGCGGGCGTACGTGGCCCGCAGCGCGCGGTTGTAGATGTTCGGCAGCGGGTCCCACAGGCCGAACGCCGCATCGAAGCAGGCCATGAGCCCGGCGATATGGGTGCTGATGCGGACGCCGGCCGGCACCTCGAAGGGGTTCAGCCGGAACGGCGCCGTGGTCTCGTCGCCGACCGTCAGGACCAGCAGGTCCTCGAAGCCGGGGCGGGTGGCCAGCCAGCGGTAGTCGTCCAGGTCGGAGTTGACCGGTTCGAGGACGAGGAAGGGCACCGCGTGGTCGCGCCAGAGCTGTTCGCAGAAGGCCAGGGTGGTGTTGGTCTTGCCCGAGCCGGTGGTGCCGACGAAGAGGGCGTGCCGGGTCAGGTCGCCCAGGGCGATGCCCAGTGGGCCGGCCGGGGTGTCGTTGACGAGCTGGCGGCCAAGGGTGAGCGACGGGCCCGACGCCTGGTACACCGTCTCACCGGCCAGGCCCGGCCGCCGTACCGGGAAGCCGGCCATATGGCCGTTCACGGCGAGCGGGAGCCGGAAGGCGGCGCTGGCCTCCCGGGCGTCGACCAGGTCGGCGAGCAGCCGCAGCGGAGGGGAGAGCGGCTCGGGCAGCCGCCAGGCGTGGTCGCCGCCCCAGCGGGCCTGTTCCAGGGTGGTCAGGGCGTGCCAGGCGGCCGGCAGCTCCGCGGGGGTGGGGCGGATCACGGTGTGCGCGGGGCCGGTGAACGTCTCGGTGAGCACCCCCTGCTCACGGGCCAGCTCCTGCGGTGAGATCGTCGCGCCGGCCAGTTCCGCCAGCGACTCGGGCAGCGGGGCGGGGGAGGCCAGGGCGATACGGGTGCGGAAGGCGCGGTCGGTGTAGCGGCGCGCGGCGTCCGCGTAGATCCGGGAGGCGTCGACGGCGAAGGCGTCCGCGGCGAGCTGGGCGCCCGGCGACCACAGGCCGTCCGGCAGCTGGCCGGGGGTGCCGAGCCGGCCGTACTGGGTGGCGATCCGGTGCAGCAGCGGACCCAGGTCGTCCGGTACGACGTACGGCTCCAGGCCGATGGTCAGCAGCACCGGGTGCGGGTGCTCGGCCAGCGCCCGCCACAGCGCGTCCCACGGCGGCGCGGACGCGGTGAAGGGCTGCGGCGAGAGGTAGTAGCGGACGCCCGCGTCGGGGCGGTTGGGCAGGCCCGTGCGGTACCGCTTGCGGATCTCGGCCAGGCCCGAGTACGGCTCCGGGGTGAACGGCGTCAGCAGACGCGCCACCTCGGCCGGGTCCTCGACCGGGCTGGCGCTCACATGGCGCGGCAGCGTGGCCAGCCGGCCGCGCAGGGCGAGCGCGGCGGCCTCCGCCGCGGCCGGGGTGGGCGCCTGGACCCGGCCGAGCAGCGCGCAGGAGATCCGGTGCTCCGCCGGGTCGGTGAGATAGCGCAGTTCGAGCCGCTCGCCGTGGCTGGTGTTCCACTGCCCGCTCAGCCAGGCGGTCTCGGCCGCGACCGCCTTGATGCGGCGTTCCGTCTCCGTCAGCGCCGCGTACTCCGCCGTCTCGGTGAGGTCGGCGGCCGCGTCGATGCGCACCGCGACCCAGGCCCAGGTGGTCGGGCCCGCGGAGACGGTCAGCACGCCGGGCCCCGGCGGCACACCCGGTGCCGACCCGGTGGCCGCCCAGTCGGCGGTGCCTCCCGCCGGTGCGTTGACCATCGCCCCGTCCCCCGATTTCCGTGATCGCTGCTGCGTTGTCGCCCTGATTCCGGGGCAGTTGGCCCCTGCGGCCAGGCGATTGATCACGATAGTGCATGGGTCCGACAGGCCGACCGGGCTGTGGAAAAGCAGCCGACCGGGCTGTGGAAAAGAGGGGAGACCGGGCTGTGGGCCACCCCGGGAGCAGCCCTGGCTAGGCGTCCACCGGTGCCGCGTCCGCCCGGGGCGCGGCGGGGACGGCGAGCGGGGGCGCCGGGCGGCGCGCGGCGCGCCACGCGTCGCCGGTCAGCAGGAGCAGCGCCGCCCAGACCAGGGCGAACCCCGCCCACCGCACGGGGGGCATGTCCTCGTGGAAGTACAGGACGCCCAGCGCGAACTGGAAGACGGGCGCCAGGTACTGGAGCAGTCCGAGGGTGGACAGTGGCACCCGGATCGCGGCCGCGCCGAAGCAGACCAGGGGGAGCGCGGTGACCAGGCCGCTGGAGGCGAGCAGGGCCGCGTGGCCGGGGCTGCCGTTCAGGAAGCTGGAGTCGCCGTGCGCGCCGAGCCAGACCAGGTAGCCGAGCGCGGGGAGGAACTGGATCGCGGTCTCGGCGGCCAGCGACTCGACCCCGCCGAGTCCGACCCGCTTCTTCACCAGCCCGTAGGTGGCGAAGGAGAAGGCGAGGCAGAGGGAGATCCACGGCGGGCGGCCGTAGCCGATGGTGAGGATGACGACGGCGGCGAGGCCTGTCCCGACCGCCGCCCACTGTATGGGCCGCAGCCGCTCCTTCAGCAGCAGGACGCCCATCGCGATGGTGACCAGCGGGTTGGTGAAGTAGCCGAGGGAGGTCTCGACCACATGGCCGGCGTTCACGGCCCAGATGTAGACGCCCCAGTTGACGGAGATGACGGTGGCGGCCACCGCGACCAGTGCGAGCCGGCGCGGCTGGCGCAGCAGCTCACCGGCCCAGGCCCAGCGCCGTACGAAGAGCAGGGCCGCGGCGACGAAGAGCAGGGACCACACCATGCGGTGGGCGAGGATCTCCAGCGCGCCCGCGGGCTTCAGCAGGGGCCAGAACAGGGGGACCAGCCCCCACATCCCATAGGCGGCGAAGCCGTTCAGCAGACCTGTACGGTGCTCGCTCTTCGACTTCCCGGCCACAGGGCCCCCTCTCGCGTCCTCGCGTGCCCCGTCGTCGGCACGCGGGAACGACGGTAGCGCCGAGCACCCCCCGCTGTCATGCCCGTATCGGCATACGGTCATGACAGCCGGGGGGTGCCGGGAAGGGGTCAGGCCTTGAGCGCGGCGGCGATCGACTCGGCGATCGGGGTGGCCGGCCGGCCGATCAGACGGGCGAGGTCGCCGCTGGTGACGACCAGCTCGCCCTTCTCGATGGAGGCGTCGGTGTCGGCCAGGGCCACGGCCAGCGGCTCGGGCAGCCCGGCGCCGGTGAGGATGCCGGTGAGGGCCTCGACGGAGACCGGGGTGTAGACGATCTCCCGGCCGGTCTGCCGGCTCAGCTCGGCCGCGTACTCGGCGAAGCTCCACGACTCGTCGCCGCCCAGCTCGTACGTCGCGTTCTCGTGCCCCTCGCCGGCCAGTACGGCGACGGCGGCGGCCGCGTAGTCGGCGCGGGAGGCCGAGGAGACACGGCCGTCACCGGCGGCCTGGACGACCGCGTCGTGCGCCAGCACGGGGGCCAGGTTCTCGGTGTAGTTCTCGTGGTACCAGCCGTTGCGCAGCAGGACGTACGGCAGCCCGGAGGCGAGGATCGCCCGTTCGGTGCCGCGGTGCGCGTCGGCGAGTGCGCTCGTCAGGGTGCCCGGTGTGCTGGTGTAGGCGAGGAGCGCGACCCCGGCCGCCTTGGCGGCGTCGATGACGACCTGGTGCTGGGCCACCCGGTCCTTGTCGATCTCGCTGCCGGAGATGAGCAGCACCCGGTCGCCGGCGGCGAACACGCCGGCGAAGGTCTCGGGGCGGTCGTAGTCCGCGACGGCCAGCCGCACTCCGCGCGCGGCGAGCGCCGCGCCCTTCGCCTCGTCGCGTACGACGGCGGTGATCCGGTCGGCCGGGACGCGCTCCAGCAGGCCCTCGATGACGTGCTTGCCGAGCTGTCCGGTGGCTCCGGTGACGACGATGCTCATGGTGCTGACTCCTTGCGGGGGTGGTGGCCTGTCGGCCCGTGCCGATGCACTCACCCTACGAGGGGCGCTAACCATTTGAAAGTACCCACTTTGAAGTAAGGTACTGGCGTGGCAGTAAGTATGCGAAAGAGCATCGAAATGGACGACGTGCTCGGCGCCCGCAGCGCCTACGACGAAGCCCGGGAGCAGCAGCGCTCCCGGGCTTCGTGACAGCGAACGGCAGGGTCAGCCGACGACCGTCCAGGTGTCGCCGCCTGCCAGGAGTGCGGCGAGGTCGCCCTTGCCGTGTTGTTCGACGGCGGTGTCGAGTTGGTCGGCCATGGCGGTGTCGTAGACGGTGCGGTCGACGGAGCGGAAGACGCCGATGGGGGTGTGGTGGAGGGTGTCGGGGTCGGCGAGGCGGGAGAGGGCGAAAGCGGTGGTCGGGGACGCGGCGTGGGCGTCGTGGACCAGGATGTCGGCCTCGTTCTCCGGGGTCACGGTGACCACCTCCAGGTCTCCGGTGGCCCGGTTGCGTACGACGCCTCTGGTGCCGTCGGCGCCGAAGCGGATGGGCTGCCCGTGTTCGAGACGGATGAGGGCTTCTTCGGCCTGTTGTTTGTCCTTGAGGGCGTCGAAGGCGCCGTCGTTGAAGATGTTGCAGTTCTGGTAGATCTCGATGAGGGC